>CALZGZ010000190.1 GCA_945787105.1 uncultured Gammaproteobacteria bacterium | reverse complement strand
GTCTTACTCCGAGAATCAATTACGCTTCAGTTTCGCTGTTGAGGCGAAACAATCAATATTCGGCTTGTGAGGGATGGTATTTTTGCGCCTAAAGGCGCAGCAGCAGGGTAGGAAGCAGAACGTGCGCGTGCCGGCGGACGCCGGTGTCACGGGCGGTGTTTACAGTTCCGGCAGCGTTGCAGCTTGAAGTCATGGCGTAAGTGTAGCCTCGTCGTGTTGACAAATTCAAGTGTCAGCAGACTGTGAGCCCGCATATTGCACCAAGGATCCCGGATGACGGCGACGGGACTCGTCCTGCAGTGAAGCGCAAGTTCAGGGGGTCGAGACCGAACTAACAGCGGGACAGCCCCGCCCCTATACATGGCTATATCCGGGGAGACCCGCAGCGTCTTTTCCATGAAGTGACGATTTTCGATGCTCCAGGTTGCCTGGTAAGAATACAGGCGGGGTACGTTAATGAAATATGCGGCTTAGGATGGCTTTTTAGTGGCGCGCCGTTTGCGCAGCCTGGTTACAAACCCGGCAACGGGTCCGGACAAAAAGTAGCCACAAAAGAGCACGAACAACACCCGTGGCGGGTCGAAGGCGATCAACACAAATCCCAAAACCACAATCAGCAAAGCAACAAAAGGAACCTTACCTTTGAGATCTAAGTCCTTGAAACTGCGGTAGCGTATGTTGCTGACCATCGCCGCTGCGGTGGCGAACGTCAACACTAAGGCCAGTCCTTGCATACCCCTGCCCTGTAATCCATAGGTGTCCATGACCCACACAGAAGCGGCCAACAGTGCCGCCGCAGCCGGACTCGGCATACCCTGGAAATAGCGCGCGTCGCTCACCTTTTGGCTGTTAAAACGAGCCAGTCGTAACGCGGCGGCAGCGACATACAAAAACGCCACCAGCCAACCCAACTTACCGGTATGCATCAATGCCCATTCGTACATCACCAGCGCGGGTGTGAGTCCGAACGAAATCATGTCCACCAGGCTGTCGTATTCGACGCCGAAATCGCTGCTGGTGCTGGTGAGGCGCGCCACGCGACCGTCCAGGCCGTCCATCACCATGGCGATGAATATTGCGATTGCGGCGGTCTCGAATTGACCCTTAGTGGCCTGCACGATGGCATAAAACCCCGCAAATAAGCTCGCGGTTGTAAAAAGATTTGGCAGTATGTAGATGCCCTTGCGGCCGACGCGTTTCGTCGGTACCTCGAGCGGTTCCTCGGGTTTAAGTTCGTGTTTCGCGGTCATCGCCACCTGCTATTGCACAAAATGTCCCAGCACGTCCTTTCCTGCACAGACCCAGTCTCCAAGTCTCGCGCTCGACCGGAAACGCTCAGGTAGATACACATCCACTCTCGAGCCAAAGCGGATAAAGCCGTAACGCTGGCCGCGCTGTACATTTTGTCCGGTATCTATGTAACACAGTATACGCCTTGCGATCAGTCCTGCCACCTGCACGCACACGACATCCTCCCCATTTTCAGCCTTGAGCCATATCGCGTTACGCTCGTTGAGTTCGGACGCCTTATCCAGTTCGGCGTTGAAAAACTTGCCCTGCGTATACCATATTCGTTCTACTTGCCCGGTGACCGGTGAGCGATTGGAATGTACCGAAAAGACGTTCATGAAGATACTAATCTTGACCGCATTGCGATTCAAATATGGGTCTGTGGTAGCCCCCACAAACACCACTTTTCCATCCGCTGGCGCGATCACGAATTCGGGTTGGTCTGGGATCTCGCGTTTAGGATCGCGAAAAAACTGGATGACGAAAACCACGGCCAACCACAAAGGTAACGACCACCACAACCCCAAGTAAAAACTAACCATCACCGCCGCAAAGGCGGTCAAAGCGATGTGCAGCCATCCTTCCTTGGCCAAGAGGGGGTGAGTATCTTGAATCACGAAATGCGTTTTGGTAACGCCACGTTACCGAGTTCGCCAGTCGATGTGTTCGGCAAAACTTTGCGAGGTTTCGATCAGTTGACGTTTTTGTCGACGACTTTACCGGCCTCGATCCATGGCATCATGCCACGAAGCTGTGCACCAACCTTTTCAATAGGCTGCTGCGCAGCCGATTCACGCAACGCCTGGAAGCGCGGTTTACCTGCGGCATTCTCTGCCATCCACTCTTTGGCAAACTCACCGGACTGAATTTCCGCAAGGATCTTTTTCATTTCCGCTTTGACTTGATCGTTAATAACTCGGGGCCCGCGTGTCAGATCACCGTACTCCGCTGTGTTGGAGATGGAATAACGCATATTCGCGATGCCGCCCTCATAAATCAGATCGACGATCAACTTTAGCTCATGCAAACACTCGAAATAGGCCATTTCCGGCGCATAACCGGCTTCGACCAAGGTGTCGAATCCGGCTTGGATCAACGACGTCGCGCCGCCACACAGCACCGTTTGCTCACCGAACAGATCGGTCTCGGTCTCTTCCCGGAAGCTCGTTTCGATCACACCGCATCGACCACCTCCGATACCCGCAGCATAGGATAAGGCCACATCACGGGCTTGCGCGGAAGGATTATGGTGAATAGCAATCAGACACGGAACACCACCACCTTCCTGAAAGGTGGAGCGCAACAGGTGGCCAGGCCCCTTAGGAGCCACCATGAATACATCGATACCCGCCGGCGGTTTAATAAAACCAAAATGGATGTTGAATCCATGCGCGAATGCCAGTGCGGCGCCAGATTTCATATTCGGCCCGATTTCGCTGGCATACAGTTCAGCCTGCCTTTCATCGGGAACCAAGATCATGATCACGTCCGCCTCAGCCACCGCCCCCGCCACATTCAACACGGTCATACCCGCATTTTCCGCCTTTCGCCAAGAATCCGATGACTCCCTGAGGCCTACCACCACGTCCACACCACTGTCTTTGAGGTTGTTGGCATGAGCGTGACCTTGCGATCCGTAACCTATAACGGCCACCTTTTTGTCGCGAATTATGTTTAGATCTGCGTCACTATCGTAATAGACTTTCATCGCTACCTCGCTGCTGCTCGATCAGATTCAATCACACTTTTAGTGCGCGGTCTCCACGCGCAATACCGGTGACCCCGGACCTGGCGACTTCGATAATCTCAGTCACGTCCAACGCCTTCACAAAGGCATCGAGCTTTTCCACAGTTCCAGTAAGCTCCAGAGTGTAAGTGGAATCGGTGACATCGATAATACGCCCGCGGAAGATGTCCACCAGTCTTTTTACCTCTTCCCGGGCGTTATCCAGCGCCTTGACCTTTACCAGCATCAACTCGCGTTCAATATGCGCGCCTTCGGTCAGGTCCTGCAATTTGACGACATCCACGAGTTTATTGAGTTGTTTGACGATCTGCTCAATGATCTCTTCCGAACCGAAGGTAACCACCGTCATTCTCGATAGCGTGGGATCGTCGGTCGGCGCGACAGTGAGCGACTCGATATTGTACCCACGTGCGGAAAACAAGCCTGCGACACGAGACAAAGCGCCTGCTTCATTCTCAAGCAGGATTGAAATGATGTGCCGCACTACGCCAGTTCCCGCTCCGGAGGAGCTTCGCCATTGGAAGGTTTGAGATGCATCTCATTGTGGCCTTTACCCGCCGCAATCATTGGGTACACGTTTTCGGTCTGGTCAGTTATGAAATCCATGAACACCAGCCGATCTTTTAATTTCAGACCCTCTTGCAAGGCACCCTCCACATCTCCTGGTTTTTCGATGCGTATCCCTACGTGCCCAAAACTCTCCGCCAGAGCGACGAAGTCCGGTAGCGCGTCCATATAAGAATGGGAATATCGACGATCATAGAAGAATTCCTGCCATTGTCGCACCATACCCATATACCGGTTGTTGAGATTTACCATCTTGATTGGTAAGTCATACTGCTTACACGTGGATAATTCCTGTATACACATGATCACACTGGCCTCGCCGGTCACACAAATCACAGTTTCTTCCGGATACGCCAACTGCACACCCATTGCAGCCGGCAGGCCGAAGCCCATAGTTCCCAATCCACCAGAATTAATCCACCGCCGAGTCTTATTGAATCCATAGAATTGGGCAGCCCACATCTGATGTTGGCCAACATCCGACGTTACCAAGGCTTCGCCTTTGGTGATTTCAAACAGCTTTTCGATGACGTACTGGGGCTTAATGAGACCCGAATTCTTGTCATAGGATAGACAATCCACCGACCGCCATTTGTCGATCTGCGTCCACCAACGCTTCAACGCCTCGGCATCGGGCTTCTTGTCACGCTTGCTTATTTCTTTGAGCAAGTCTTTCATCACCGACTTGGCGTCGCCAACGATTGGAATTTCGACTTGCACGTTCTTGCCGATGGAAGAGGGATCAATGTCGACATGTATAATCCGCGCGTGGGGGGCGAACTTGGCTAATTCTCCGGTGATGCGGTCATCGAAGCGGGCACCGATAGCGAGCATCATGTCACAATCGTGCATAGCCATGTTTGCCTCGTAGGTCCCGTGCATACCCAACATTCCCAGGAACAACGGATCGTCCGCAGGATATGACCCGAGCCCCATCAACGTATTGGTACATGGATAGCCCAGTGTCTGCACTAACTCGACCAACACATCCGCGGATTCAGACAATACGATACCGCCACCGGTATAAATGATAGGTCGCTTCGCGCCGAGTATAAGATCCACCGCCCGCTTGATCTGTTTAGGGTGACCCTTGTTCACCGGTGCATATGAACGCATGGTCAAGGACTTGGGATAAAGGTATTCCGTTTTGTTAGCCGTGACGTCTTTTGGAATATCTATGAGCACGGGGCCGGGCCGGCCGCTGGCGGCGATATAAAATGCTTTTTTCAGGGTCATAGCCAAATCAGTGACATCCTTGACCAAGAAATTGTGTTTGACGCATGGCCGTGTGATTCCAACTGCGTCTACTTCTTGAAAAGCATCGTCTCCAATTAAGTGGGTGGGCACTTGAGCGGAAAGCACCACCATGGGAATGGAATCCATGTAAGCCGTCGCGATCCCGGTCACCGCATTGGTAATCCCGGGTCCCGACGTCACCAACACCACTCCGGGTTTGCCGGTTGCCCGCGCATACCCATCCGCCGCGTGGGCAGCACCCTGTTCATGGCGCACCAAGATATGCTTGACTTTATCCTGTTTGTATAGTGCGTCGTAGATATGCAACGCGGCGCCGCCAGGGTAACCGAATATGTATTTGATACCTTCATCTTGCAGGCACCGGACGATGATATCAGCACCAGTCAGTTCCACCACACACTCCCAATCGGATGATAAAAAAAGCCCGCGTCCGGGCCCCAGCCGTGTAGTATAAACGCCGGGAAGCATTCAAGTAAATCAGCAATTTAGGAACGTAACCGTTGCAAGCTGTTGATGCTTTCTAGAGAATTCCAGCAGTGCGGTTCACGGGACAACAGATTATTCGCGTTGCTCATCGCGGCTCGTCGGCAGGTCCGGCAACCCCTCGCCTATTGATAGCGGCACACTGGCCATGATACGACTGTGCAGGATCTCATTTCGTGACATCAGTTTTTTTATCAGCGCCGCCGCTGTATATATTAGCGTATTGCGGGGACGTGAAATGCCGGTATCCGCCTGGGTCCCCGCTTTAGGAGACAATCCTCAGTGACAACGCTGTTTATCTCTGATCTGCACTTGGCGCGGGACCGACCAAAAGCTACCGAGCTATTTGTCGACTTCCTCGCGACCCAGGCGAATGATGCGGAGGCGCTGTATATTCTCGGTGATCTATTCGAATATTGGATCGGAGACGACGCCGCCACCCAGATCGGTCATCGCGATGTCATCGACTCTCTTCGGCGTATCAATGATCGTGGTATCGTAACGCACTTTATGCCGGGTAACCGCGACTTCCTGGTTGGCGAGCAATTTTCCGTTGAAACCGGCTGTATCCCTTTAGCGGATCCCAGTGTCGTGGAATTGTACGGTGAGCGAGTCTTGCTCATGCATGGCGATAGCTTGTGTACCGACGACAACGCACATCAACAATTTCGGGCGCTGGTGAATCAACCGTCCTGGCGCAAAGATTTTCTCGCCAAACCGATAGAAGAACGCGTTAGACTGGCCACCGACGCGCGGGCACAAAGTGAATTCAATAAGTCGCTTCTAACGATGCAAATCATGGACGTGAACCGACTTGCCGTTGAAGCTGTGATGCGCGACTTTGGCGTCCGAACCCTGATCCATGGTCATACCCATAGGCCCGCAATCCATCAATTTCGACTTGACGGCGCCCAGGTGCGGCGGATCGTATTAGGTGATTGGTATGAGCAGAGCAGCATTTTGCGGTATTTACCGGACGAGGTGTCGTTTAGCCCGCATATTGCACCAAGGCGGCAAAAAAAGTAGCTAACAGCCTATTTGAAGTAACGAACTCAATAAATGTTTTTGCTACGTGTTGCGCTCGGATTGGGCCTATCCCGGCGCTGGCTCGGTCTTGAACGACGAGCCTGCATTCCTCACCACACGGTGGCAAACTCCGAGTTCACAGTAGCCTGTAATGCGTTGAGCCAAAGTTACGAATTACCGGGGTTACGACAGTCGCGCCTATCCCGGCCCTGGCTGGTTCTCGCGCCTCTGCGCTTGGCCTTCACTCGACCCATAGCCCGCTATGAGTCTCGCTCCAGGCGCGGCGCCCAGCGGCACGAGTCCTGCGCCAGCAACCGGGATCCTTGGTGCAATATGCGGGCTTAGCCCCGGAGTCCCTCGGTCGTGATACGGCGATAACCCATTGGTAGCTCGAACAGTCTCGGGTCCGCTTGGTAGTTAGAATCGAAATCCCGCAATTCCCGGAGTTTCTCATTGTAGTCCCGCTGCCGAACCGGAAATCCGAATCTAAGATAACGATCGGGCACGAATACCATGTCTGACAGATCACAATCCGAAGCCAGCTCTTTTGGCATATGCTGCATCATAATTGCCTGCTCGGCCGCCAGCGCACGGTGAAATTCGCGCAACACATCAACCGCATCGTCCAACAGACCTGCCGCTGACGCGACTTCAAAACAAAGTTGCTTATTGGTATACAGACGGTGGATTTTGACTTTCTTTCCGCCGATCGGTGGACTCCCTTCGCTACTCACCTCCTCTTCGGTGAGATCAAACATCTCCGGTTTGTCGAGAATAACCGCTTTATCTGACAACACCAGCACTGACCGGTTTTCGTGGTCGACGCTGTAAATGGTTTTCTGGTCGCGGTTAAACAACACGAAACCACTCGATTCCTCTCCATCATCGATACGAAGATAACGGTTATTGGCGATCATTCGCACGAGATAATTTTCGGTCCCACTCTCACGTTCCTGGAACCATATCAAAGTCGATACCGACTTCGGGTTGTCCACCCTTGATTCCACAGCTGCGCTGACGGACACGGTGCAATACAACACCAACGCCAACAAAGAAACGATAACCGCTGGCCACTGCCGTGTTGACATGGCTAACGCAAATTCTCCAAGCGAATGTCCGCTTGAATATCGGCGATATCCTCCAGACCTACGGAAATACGGATCAAGTCGTCGCTAATACCGGCAGCCTCCCGTTGCTCCGCTGTCCATCGGCTGTGCGTAGTGCTGGCCGGATGCGTGATAGTGGTCTTCACATCCCCCAGATTCGCGGTGATGGACAACAACTCGGTGGCGTCTATGAGGCGCCATGCGGCGTCACGACCGCCTGTCACTTCGAAGGACACGATACCACCAGGGGCGCGTTGCTGTATGCAGGCTAAATCATACTGGGGATGGTCTTCCAGACCAGGGTAATACACGCGTTTGACTGCTGGTTTCTGTGTCAACCATTGTGCGAGTTTGTTTGCATTTCTGCTAATCGCATCCATACGCAGTTCGAGGGTCTCCAATCCTTTAAGAAACACCCAGGCATTGAACGGGCTCATTGATGGACCCGCACTGCGCAATATACCGAAAACTTTCTCGCCCACCAGCTCGTCGTCACCCACGACAGCGCCCCCCACACACCGGCCTTGCCCATCTAAATACTTGGTTGCCGAGTGAATGACGATATGCGCCCCCAGGTCCAAGGGACGCTGTAACGCCGGGGTACAAAAACAGTTATCTACCGCCAACAAAACATTGCGGCTGCGTGCGATCTCTGCGAGCGCCGCGATATCGCCGATTTCCGTCAACGGGTTGGCGGGCGTTTCAAGGAATAACAACTTCGTGTCTTTACGGATGCCGTCCCGCCAAGCATCGATATCATCAAGACGCACAAAATCGAATTCCACACCAAAGCGACTCAAGATGTTCGCAAACAGCAACCGGGTGGCCCCGAATATGCTCTGCGACGTCAGCACGTGATCGCCCGCCTTGAGCAGACCGAGGCACATGCTCAAGATCGCCGCCATCCCGGATGCGGTAGCCACGCAACTGCTGCCACCTTCTAGTGACGCCAGCCGATCTTCAAAGGTCCTGACGGTTGGATTTGTAAATCTTGAATAGACGTTGCCTTCCTCTGTGTGGGCGAATCGCGCCGCCGCCTGGGCGGCGTTTTCGAACACAAAGCTGGAAGTCGTGAATATTGGTTCTGACTGTTCTCCTTCGTTGGTGCGTCGATGGCCAGCTCGAATTGCGCGCGTCGAAAACGAATGTCGGTTTCCTGGATTCTGCATCGCGGGCATTTAAGAATAGCTATAACTATTTACTTCGCCGAGATCCAAAAGACTCGCGTTGGATTTGGCTTCTTCATTACGAACGCGCCGTAGATCGATCAGATAATCCTCGCTGACATCGCCGGTAATGTATGTGGCGTCGAAACAGGATGTATCGAATTTACCAATAGACGGATTGCCCTCCCGCGCTGAATCGATAAGATCTTTCAAATCCTGAAAAAACAATTTATCCGCGCCGATCTCTTTCGCCACCTCTGCTTCGGATCGACCGTGGGCGACCAATTCGTGGGCGTCTGGCATATCGATCCCATAAACGTTCGGATAACGCACGGGAGGCGCCGCCGATGCGAAATAAACCTTCTTGGCACCGGCTTCACGGGCCATTTGAATGATTTGTCTAGAGGTCGTGCCGCGCACAATTGAGTCGTCTACCAACAAAACATTCTTGCCGCCGAACTCCAGGCCGATGGCATTCAGCTTCTGACGCACGGACCGTTTTCGTTCTGCCTGTCCGGGCATGATGAACGTGCGCCCGATATATCGGTTCTTGATAAATCCTTCCCGGTACTTTAATCCCATTTCATAGGCCATTTGCAGTGCCGAGGTTCTACTGGTGTCGGGGATCGGGATGATGACATCGATGTCGTGATCTGGCCACTCCCGCATGAGCTTATGCGCCAGCTTTTCTCCCATACGAAGTCGAGTCTTGTGAACGGCGATACCGTCGATTATTGAATCAGGGCGCGCCAGATAGACAAACTCAAAGATACAGGGTGCGTGCTGTGGGTTCTCCGTACACCTTCTGGTATGCACGTTCCCTTGCATGTCCACGAATACCGCCTCACCCGGCTGTACATCATTGACAAGCCCGAAGTCGAGAACGTCAAGCGCCACACTCTCAGACGCAATCATCGTTTCCACACCGTGCTCAGTGTCGCGTTGGCCATAGATAAGAGGCCGAATGCCGAAGCCATCCCGAAACGCGAGAATGCCGTGGCCGACAATCATGGCCACTACCGCATAACCACCGCGGCATCGTTTATACACCTTCGTAACCGCCTCGAAGATGTCGTCCACGGTTAATCGTGTACGTCCTTTACTGAGAACCTCCCGTAGCTCATGGGCTAAGATATTCAACAGAATCTCGGAATCAGAGGTCGTATTCAAATGACGCAGATCGTCACGGAACAACTGCTCGCGTAATTCTGCGGCATTGGTGAGGTTGCCGTTATGCCCAAGCGCCACACCAAACGGCGAGTTCACATAGAACGGTTGGGCTTCTGCCGGAGAACTGGTTCCGGCAGTGGGGTAACGGCAGTGGCCGATACCCATGTTACCCTGCAGCTGCCGCATGTGCCGGGTACGAAATACATCCCGGACGAGACCGATATCTTTACGAAGAAATACACGTTCACCATCGCTGGTGATGATTCCGGCGGAATCCTGTCCGCGATGTTGAACAACAGTCAATCCCCCGTAAATCAACTGATTCACGAGTGATCTACCGAGAATCCCGATTACGCCGCACATCGTAGTCCCATACTCCTGCAATTAATAATTAGAACCAACAACGCCAGGCCTGTAACTCCGCCCACCAATTTGCACCGAGCTTCCGCATCCGAGCCCGGACTGAGAGTTTAATCGATTGACCTCCATCAACGAAACAAGTCCACTCTCATTTTGCAATTAACTGCGCTGAAACCGCTGCCGGTAACAAGTCCCGTAGCAATAGTATAAGCGGCTGAAAGTACTTCGTAAGCATGGATTCTCGCCACCAGGGTTCCTCGGGTAGGGGAGTCACTCCCGCTACCAGCATGAATCCGGCAACTATCGCCGCCGCCCGGAACAAACCAAACACAGCGCCCAATATCCGGTCGGTTCCACTCACACCGGAGATAGACAGCAGCCGATAGATCAAGAAACTAATAATGGTGAGAACTATCAAACTGCCGACAAACAAAACCGCGAACGCCGCGGCGATTCGCAATGTTGACGCGTCTAAATACTTTTCAAAATAAACGCTGGCGACAGCAGCGTAGGTGAAGGCGAGCCAAAATGCCACAATCCATGAAATCAATGAAAGCACTTCACGAACAAAGCCACGTACCAAACCAATCAATGCGGATAAAGCAATTACCCCCAAGATAACGTAATCAAATCCGTTGAGCATTTCGCCTCAGTTGCTTTATTTACAGGAACGCTTAATAGCGATTTTATTATGGGAAAGCGGCGATAAGTCCTTTTTCACCAGTTGACCGCTGAATGCGGGATCGCGCTCGTCCCGCTTCTACTCGTTGTGCATAGGGACCCACCCAGACCCGCGTGAAGACGCCTCTACCGGTCTTTACGCGTTCCGAAGACGGTTCAAAACCGAGCGCTTTGAGTGAACTCATTATACGAGTGGCATTCTCCGGTTCGGAGAATGTGCCAATACGCACAATCCAACCACGTTCGATCGATTTGGTATACGGTTTCGTAATGGATTCGGTGGTCGCCGTTCGTTGATCTACCGGTTTGGTGTTTTGCCGGTCAGTCTTCTCTACGACCGATTCCGGTGTTTGCTTGGTGGCTTTGGCCACCAGCTTCGCTGTTGCGGTCTTCCCGGTCGGTTTTGGCGTGGGCGCCGACTTTGGTTGCGTGGCCGGTTTGGGCGCGGTTTGAGTAACCCCGGGAGAGCGCTCCGATTCGCGCTTTAAGACCGGCGTCGCGCCGCCTATAGGGGTAATCTTGGATATAAACACTTTGGTGTCCGGATTTTTAGCCGCCGCATCGGTCACCGGCAAATTGGCGGCGGGTTTGGGCCCGGACAATATCATCGGAACCACAACCACACTCAAGATGATAAGTATCAAGGCCCCAACAATGCGATGTTTGAGTTCGAAACTAGGCTCGATCACGGGGGGGGGTTGTGACATTTCTCTAGCCCGCCTATCGCGGCAAGGATACCGGATGATGGCGATGGGACTTGTCCTGCGCGCAGTCGCAGGGTCGGGCTACACGTTCGCGACCAAGCCGACGCCCGGATATACGGAACTTCGGACGCAAACCGCCGCCCCGAACATTTACCGCGTTCGCTATCTCAAACAAATTGGTAAATCCTCTTTTCGCTGTCGTGGTGCAATATGCGGGCTAATGAGATGGCAACTTCAGCTGCGCGATTATATCACCCACCGTGTGAAACGACCCAAATACAACGATCCGATCATCATTGCCCGCCAAGGTATGGGCCTTTTCAAAGGCCGCGGTAACTGATCCACACGGGACAACCCGGTGATCGGCCCCCTCGCCCAGGCCCTGCAATATTGCCCCGTGCATGTCCTCACCGGTGGCGCCGCGGGCATCGTCAATCGGCGCCACGAACCAATGGTCAATATCCCCCGCGAGTAAAGCCGCGATCTGCTGGACGGGTTTGTCTCGCAGCATGGCACACACCGCGAGTGTGCGGTCTCGCCATTCCATGGCGCGTAACTGATCACGCAAGGCCGACACTGCTTCCAGGTTATGTGCTACGTCCAAGATTATTTCCGGTGCACCTGGTATCACCTGGAACCGCCCCGGTACGCGGACCGATCGCAATCCGTGGTGAATCGCCTCATCGTTCACGCTGAGGCGGCGTGACAGGGACTCCAACACCATCAATACCCCTGCGGCGTTGCGGACTTGCCAAGGTCCAACTAGAGCCGGCCTTGGTAACGCGCAATGCTGCCGTTGCTGTGGTCCCCACCAATCCCAATCGTTGTCACGTGCGTGGTAACCAAATTGTTTGTGCAAGCGATAAACACGGGAGTCAATGTTATGAGCATACTCGACTAATGACGACGGTGGATCCGGATCAACCACCACTACTGGCCGGGCCGGCCGCATAATACCCGCCTTCTCGACCGCGATCTGCGCCCGATCCTGTCCTAACCATCGCACATGGTCGATACCAATGCTGGTTATCAGTCCGGCGTCCGCGTCCACCGCGTTCACTGCGTCCAAGCGCCCACCCATACCGACCTCCATCACCGCAACGTCTACGTTGTGGGCGCGAAAAATCAGCAGCGCCGCCAACGTGCCAAATTCGAAATACGTCAACGCCACGTTTCCGCGGGCCGCCTCGATCATCTCGAACGCCCGGCACAACTCCGATTGACGCGCCGGTGTTCGTTGCACCCGGATTCGTTCTGCATAGTGAACCAGATGCGGAGACGTAAACGCGCCCACCCGGTATCCACTCTCCGTGAGGATCGCTTCCAGCAGGCCAACACTCGAGCCCTTGCCGTTGGTCCCGGCGACGCTTATCAGGGTATATCCCAGCGGCGCAATATCTAGGCTGTCCAAGACCCGATGCACCCGGTCTAGGCCCATGTCGATGGACCGCGGGTGGAGGGTTTGGATATACGCCAACCATTCGTCGAGAGACCGGCTTGGACTAACCCGCAGTTTGCTCATTGCACGGCCTGGGTGAGGCGAATTCAATGCTCAGCCGGCGATATCTTTAGTGTCCGGTACCATATCTTGTCCACTGACAACCCTGACTTCGGGGTCAATCTCCGGTTTCCGCGGCGCACTCATCAACATCGAAAACATGGCATGCGTCAGGTCACGCAGTTCACGACGATCAACGATCATGTCGATGGCGCCGTGTTCGAGCAAGAACTCGGAACGCTGGAAACCCTCGGGCAGCGTCTCACGGACAGTCTGTTCTATTACCCGCGGGCCGGCAAATCCGATCAGCGCATTGGGCTCGGCAATGATGATATCTCCCAGCATCGCGAGGCTTGCGGATACGCCTCCCATGGTGGGATCGGTGAGCACCGACATGAAAGGGATTCCATGCCGACCCATCTTGGTTAGCGCGGCACTAGTCTTGGCCATCTGCATCAATGCAAACAACGCCTCTTGCATACGCGCGCCACCGCTCGCACAAAAACACACCAGGGGTATGCGCTGTTCGACACACAGAGTAATTGCCTGCACGAAACGCTCGCCAACCACTGAACCCATGGAACCGCCCATAAACCCAAATTCAAATGCCGCAACGACAATCGGTCGCTGCTTCAATGCCCCTTTGATAACCAGCAATGCGTCCATTTGGCCGGTCTTCTTCTGGGCCTCGGACAAGCGGTCTTTGTACTTACGACTGTCCCTGAACTTGAGTATGTCAATCGGACGCAATTCCCCACCGATCTCCTCCCGTGGCTGCGGATCCAAGAAAATATCCAGACGCCGCGCCGCTCCGATACGCATGTGATAATCGCATTTCGGACAAACATCCAGATTTCGATCCAGTTCGGCACGATAAAGCACCGCATTGCATTGCGGACATTTGGTCCACAGCCCCTCGGGGACGCCACGTTTCCCAAGTCCCGTGCTGGACTTGATTTTTGGTGGGAGAATCTTATCGAACCAGTTCATGGCGTCGCGGCCAAGGGTTGCGGGCGTTTCCCGATAGCTTCTCTCAGGCTCCCGATAAAATCAGTCAAAGATTGACGAATTTGTTGCATATCTCCGTCAGCTTGCTCGATACACCGGACCACCGCACTGCCGACAATGACGGCGTCCGCAAACCGCGACATTTCAGCAGCCACCGGTGGACTGTCAATACCGAAACCGACTCCCACCGGCAGGGCACATTGCGTTTTGATGTCCCTGACATGATCTTCAACCTCGGCGACGTCAATGTGTCCGGCACCAGTAACACCGCGTAGCGACACGTAATAAACGAAACCACTCGCTCGGTCGCAGATCATGCGCACTCGGTCCGGGTCAGTGGTCGGCGCGAGCAGATAGATCGAATCTATACCTCGAGTTGTTAGCGCGGCACTCAAGTCCGCTGCCTCTTCCGGTGGCATGTCCACGGTGATTACCCCGTCGACTCCCGACTCGGCAGCGCGTTTAGCAAAAATCTCGTACCCCATCACTTCAACTGGATTCAAGTATCCCATCAATATCACCGGCACATCGGGTTGATTTTCGCGGAACTTCGCAACCATGGCCAATACGTCACCGATACTCACTCCGTGAGTGAGTGCACGTTGGCTGGCACGCTGAATCACCGGGCCGTCGGCCATGGGATCGGAAAATGGGACACCAAGCTCCACCGCATCCGCACCGGCCTCCACCATCAGGCGCATAATCTCCACGGTCGCGGCAGGTTGTGGGTCGCCGGCGGTAATATAGGGGATCAGCGCCGCGCGCTGTTCACCTCGCAATTCCTTGAACATCGCGCTGAGCCTCGACATCAGACCTCGATCCCTTCGCGTGCGGCTATCGTGTGCACGTCCTTATCACCGCGGCCCGATAGATTGATCACTACTATCTTGTTTGGTCCCAGCTTGTTGGCCAGTTTACCTGCGTAGGCAATGGCGTGGCTGGACTCCAGCGCCGGCAAAATCCCCTCCTTGCGAGTCGAGCTGTAAAATCCCTCCAGTGCTTCCTCGTCGGTCATCGCGACGTATTGCGCGCGCCCAGAGTCCTTGAGCCAGGCGTGCTCGGGTCCAACGCCGGGGTAATCCAATCCTGCGGAGATTGAATGGGTCTCAATAACCTGACCATGCTCATTCTCCAACAAATAACTGCGCTGGCCATGGAGCACGCCAACCTTGCCGGCACATAACGATGCAGCATGATAACGCGTGTTGATGCCCTCCCCCGCGGCCTCCACCCCATACATCGCCACTTCGCGGTCACCGATGAATGGATAAAACAGCCCCATGGCATTGGAGCCACCGCCGACGCAAGCGACCAGAGCGTCTGGAAGCCTGTGTTCCGCAGCCAGGATCTGCTCCCGCGTCTCGCGCCCAATGACCGCTTGCAGATCGCGCACCAAGGCTGGGTAGGGGTGCGGTCCGGCAACCGTGCCGATGATATAAAACGTATTCTCCACATTGGTCACCCAATCCCTAAGCGCCTCATTGAGCGCATCCTTGAGGGTCCGCGAACCAGATTCCACGGTCACCACCTGCGCCCCCAGCAGCTTCATACGGTATACATTGATCGCCTGCCGCTGTATGTCCTCGGCACCCATGTAGATCACGCAATCAAGCCCCATGCGCGCCGCTACGGTGGCAGTGGCAACCCCATGCTGACCCGCTCCAGTCTCGGCGATCACCCGCCGTTTGCCGAGCCGTTGAGCCAACAATATTTGGCCAACCGTATTATTAATCTTATGTGCCCCGGTATGATTCAGATCCTCTCTTTTTAGATATATCTTGGCGCCACCATAATGGCTGGTTAGCCGCTCCGCGAAATACAGTGGCGATGGCCGACCCACATAGTGTTGCAAGTCGCTGTCCAATTGGGCCAAAAATTCCGGATCCTTCAGAAAAACTTCATACGCTTCACGCAGTTCCGCCAGCGGACGCATCAGCGTCTCGGCAACGAAAATGCCGCCATAGGGACCAAAATGTCCCCGTTCGTCGGGAAAGTCGTAGTCCGTTGCCTGATTGGGTATAGCCATATTCAATTCCGCTGATCTCGGTATTGATGTTATCGATCCGCCGCCCGGACCGCTTTCACCAGGCGCTCGATTTCTCGCGCCTCTTTAACGCCTGGCGTTTTTTCCACACCGCTGCTGACGTCGACCGCAAACGGCCGCACCGTTTTAATCGCCTCACCGACATTCGCCGGAGTGAGTCCACCGGCTAATATTACCGGTTTTGTCATCGTCGCGGGGATGCGTTTCCACGAAAAAGTCTCTCCGGTGCCTCCTTCAATCCCTGGTTTATAGGTGTCCACGAGCAAACCGCGGCAATCGGAAAAAGCGCGCGCAGTCGCGGTCAGATCCACGTCATCGCGCATGCGCACGCCCTTGATATAGGGCTGGCCGTAGCGACAGCATTGTTCCGGCGTCTCATCTCCATGCAGTTGCAAAATATCCAAAGATGCCCGGTCGGCTATTTCCCGAACCTGTTTGATCGTCTGATTCACGAATACACCGACTACCGTGACCAATGGCGGTAACTGATCGACGATCGAACGCGCGCGCTCTATGTCCAAACAGCGAGGACTGCGCGGATAAAACACCAGTCCGATCGCATCCACCCCCACCGCGATCGCCGCGCGGGCATCATCGATACGTGTGATTCCACAGATCTTGATTCGAGTTCGGGCACTGGCAGTCATGGGAATTGGATCCGCCTAGCACGCATATTGGACCAGTATCCGGGAAGCTGGCCCAGGACAGGGGCGACTGAACCCCCTGCTGTGCGCGGGGACAAGCGCCGGACTGGAGCGAAAGTCATAGCCGTGGCTATGGCTTGAGTGAAGTCCCAGCTCAGGCGTGCCTGGACCAGCCAGAGCCCGGACGGGACACCGGCCGCATACAAAAAGAAACCAGGCCAAGTGTTCAAAATTTGATATGCGCAAACGGTTTTTCAATCAGTTACGTCAAGGCCGGTGGCCGACTGGTGCAATATGCGGGCTTGGATCATCAGACGATCTATCGAAACTTTGTTAGTCTACCAAAACCGGATGGGCTCCGGCGGCTCAGGGAGTTCCATCCGTGCCGGATATACCACTGCGGTGAGGTACAAGCCACAAGCCGGCGCAGTCACCCCCCCCTGACGCCGGTCACGTCCCAGCAGTACCTCGGTTGCCCACTCTTCTGGCTGATCCCCGGCGCCAATGGCAGTGAGCACGCCTACCAAGTTTCTTACCATATGCTGCAAAAAAGCGTTAGCACACACGTCGATACAGATCCATGCACCGTGCCGACGTACATCGAGATTGTATATAGTTCTCGTCGCCGAACTTGCCTGGCAACCCGCGGCGCGAAACCCGCTGAAATTATGCTCCCCAATCAATGACCTTGCTGCATTTTGCATCCGTGCTGCATCCAATGGCCGGTAATCCCAAGTCGCGAGATCGCGGAACACCGCAGACCGCGTGTTCCGATTCAGAATCACATAGCGGTAACAGCGGCGCAGTGCACTAAAGCGCGCATGAAAATCATCCGGCACCGGGGATATCCACGTCACCGCGACATCGGAATGAAGAAAAGAATTAGCTCCTCGTTGCCACGAGTAGTTGCTACGTCGGCTGCTGGTATCAAAATGGGCGACTTGTGCAGTTGCATGAACCCCCGTATCGGTACGCCCCGCGGTGACCACTGCGACCGGCTGGTTCGCCACTCGACTCAACGCCTGTTCAATGCAGGCCTGAACACTACGCCCACCGCGCTGCCGTTGCCAACCCTGAAATCTGCTGCCTTGATACTCAATCCCGATAGCAAAGCGCATGCTGGTCGCTAGCCCAAATGGCACACTCCAACAACTTGGAAAAATTTATAAAACATCCGCGAGCCCACATACTACACCAATGATCCCCGATGATGGCGAAGCGACCTGTGCTGTGCGTAGTTCCCCTACTGTTCCCCTGCTGTGCGGGGACAAGGCGGGGACAAGCACAGTGTCCGATGGCTGGACTCGGTTCGCTAAAGATTAGGTGGCTCCGGCGCTAACAACAACGCGAATTGAGGCGGCCCGCGAAGCCACCGCATAATGATCCGCCGTGATTGTTGTTGCTGGCTGCCTGAGTCGAAGATGCAGGCTTGCAGACGAACCGCTGCTAACCACTCAATTGGTTGGCTAACTCTTGCGCTTGGGTCCGCTGCGTGGGAGTACCTTGCTTTAACACTTCATCGATAATGCTGCGCGCACCGTCTGTGTCGCCCATGTCAAGGTATGCACGGGCAAGATCTAGTTTCGTCGCCGCTTCGTCCCATTGCTCCTCGTCCACAGCCGCCGGTTCGACACCGTCCATATCGCTTACCGTTGCGGCCAGTTCCTCAAGGCTTGTTTCTATTTCCTCCGCCTGGGCACCGGAAGTGGCTGCTCCCGCCTCCACGCCGGCGGCTGGCATCTCTTCGAGATCCGCAGATTGCGTGAACAGGGCAGGTTGCGAGGGCGCCCCGGGCGCGGTGGATTCGGGCGTGATCTCGACCGTTGGCGCCGGTGCCGCGCTCCTGCTTCCGGGCAAGGGCGTGACTTTGGCCATAAGTTGTTCCGCATCCTCACCGGAATCGGGACTGGGTTCCGCGGTCAGCTCAAAATCCAAACCCTTAGCCATCTCTTCCGCTGCTTCTGAATCTGTCTGTTCCTGTGCTTCGGCCTCTAACGCTCCAAAATCCAAATCGAACTCTACATCACCGAGTTCGTCAGCGTTTTGTTGTTCCGATACAACCGAATCCGCTGGCACCCCCATACCCGCCAGTACACTCGACTCCGTCGGTTCCATGGTTAGGTCAGGGGTTTCCCGCGCCTTCGCTGCTGGCGCTATACCCATCGTCTCGTCACCTGCGGCAACACTTTGCGCCGGCTCTTGTTGTTCGCCACCGTCATCTCTGAGCTTATCGAGTTCGGCTTCCAGCTTAGTGTCGCCAGGCGGTTCTGGAAACGGCTGTAACGGGGTATCCGCCGACACGGCGGGATTGATCGCGCCAGCGGCGAGATTTTCTGCAGTTTGTGCGTTGTCACCAGCCGCCACCGCTGCTGGGATTTCCTGACTAAACAACGGATTGTGGGGATTCATCGTGCGGCCCATCGCCACCACTTGCTGCCAGATCACCAGATCGCCTTGACCACCCGCTGGATAGAGCTCTTCGGCCAGCGTCTCAAATGCCTTGAGATCATTGCGCTGTTGATAGATTTCGAGCAACTTCAACTTGAGTTCGTGGCGCCCGGAGTCTTTTTTGATGGCCTCTTTCAGCACTTCTTCCGCTTGCTCGTCGCGACCGTAGGCAAGATAAACCTCCGATTCGGCGAGCGGATCTACTTCATCGGCCTGTACCGTTCCCATACCCGCCATACCAAAATCACTCAAGAACGAAGTGTCGCTGGCACCCGTCGCCCTGGTGGTGTCGGTGGTATCGGTCTGCCCATCCAACACACTGCCGGTCAAGATACTTTCCTCGAATTCGGCGATCGAACGGCGGCGGCGGATCATTTGCAGTAATCCCACTAACAAAGCAACAGCGGCAACGCCAAGGCCGAGCAGGTACTGCCAACTGGAGAAAAGGCTATCCACGATGTCTTGCCACCATGGAACGGCTGGTTTCGGCTTGGCCGCGACCTTTGTGGTCTTCTTTGGCTTCGGTTTCGCTGCAGGCTGTTTCGGTTTATCCGCCGCCTTCGGTACGGCCGCCGCAGCTTTATCCGCCGCCTTCGGTGCCGCCGCCGCAGCCTTGGCTTCGGGTTGTACCTCTGGTTTGGCGGGCTGTTCCACCTCGGCTGTCGCGACTTCTGTAGCTGCAACGTCTGTAGCCGCGACGTCTGTAGCCGC
>CALZGZ010000189.1 GCA_945787105.1 uncultured Gammaproteobacteria bacterium | reverse complement strand
TGCGAGAAAACAACCCACTTCGCCGCGACTGGACATCCTGGACCAGCGGAGTGCAAATTAATAACCATGGGACGCCGCAGAACAAAACATCGCCACCTACCGCCACGGATGCAGAACAAGCACGGGGCTTTTTATTACACCACCTATATCGACGAGAAAGTTAAATGGATTCGGCTCTCCGACAATTACGGCGAAGCCTTGCGATTGTGGGCGGAATACGAAGGCCGAAACGAACCCAAGGGCTCAACCGTCGGTGCGGCGATAGACAGATACTTGGTAGAAGTCCTGGCGAAAAAACGACCCAGAACCCAGACCGACTACCGCCGTTACGCCGAGACCTTGCGTCCGGTCTTCGGAGAGGTCTTGCTGCACGATGTACGTCCCCACCACATCGCACAGTACTTGGATCGGCGTAAAGACAGAGATGGCAAACCCGCCCCGGTTGCCGCCAATCGCGAGATGGCGTTTCTTTCGTCCGTGTACCAGCAGGCGATCCGTTGGGGTTGGACCGACACCAATCCCTGCCGCGTTGTCAGCAGAAATCCGGAGCGCAAACGCCAGCGCCACATACGCCAAACTGAGATTGAACAATTGCGCGCGGTCATCAGCGATCAGTTTCGCTGTATCGTTGATCTCGTACTGATTACCGGGCTTCGGAAAAGCGATGTTCTCAAAATTCGGTTACCAGACATTGCGCAAGAAGGCCTCCACGTAGCGGTTTCGAAAACGGGTCGAATCATGGTTTTTGAGTGGTCCGATGGCCTACGCCATGTCATCGAACGGGCACGTTTGTTGAGGCGGCGAGTCAGCAGCATGTATTTGTTTTGCACACGTAATGGTACTCCTTACACCATTTCCGGTTTCGATTCGATCTGGCGCCGTGCCTTGAGTCGAGCAGGCGTCAGCGATTTAACGTTTCATGACCTGCGCGCAAATGCGTTAACCGAGGCGCAGAAACGCTACGGGCGCGACTACGCGCAATTGCTGGCAGACCATGAATCGGGCGACACCACAGAGCGTTACATCCGCGGAAGGGAACTGAGGAAGGTAAGACCCTTGGAATAAAATCAACGAGCAGTGATCGGACAGTTACGAGACTGACAATATAACCAGGGTTCCGCAAATTATTTTAGACAGAGCGCATTATTTTAGACAGCTTACCTACCTTAACCCGTGTAACTATTTGATTTATGGTGGGCCGTGCAGGAATCGAACCTGCGACCACCTGATTAAAAGTCAGATGCTCTACCAACTGAGCTAACGGCCCATATTCAAGGCTGGGAGTCCGGGGTCCGGCGACCGAGTTTCGTGACTCGAGGGAGGCGGGATTATCCAAGGCGGCACCGGGGAGTGTCAAATGAGCAGCACATCTAGGGCAAACAGCAGTTCGGTGATCGAGATCGCGACGGTGGTGTAGATGATGGCCTTGGTGGTGTGCATCGCCACGTTTTCAGTGCTGGTCTTCGGCGCCAGACCGAAGCCGGTGATGAAAAAGGTCAACAACACACCATAAATCGCGATTTTGTAGTGCAGCCGGCTCTCCCAGATCAGGGCCTGCGGGAAGCGTAACAGATCCGCGGCGTTGCCGACATCGAACAAGTACTCAGCGGTGGTAACGCTGCCGATCCACATGCCGATGCCGAACACCAGCGCGGCACCGAGATAGGCAAGCCACAGCGACAGGATCAACGGGGCACGCAGATAACGATCCGGACTCACGCCCAGACTCTTGAGGGCCTTGGTCTGCTTGCCGAGCACCAGCACTCCCAACCAACTGGTGATGATGCTGCCGGAACGGGCCACGAACAGCACCGCACCGATTGCCGGCACCAGATAGACGATATAGGAGCCGTTGATGATTTTCAGAATGACCTTCGGCGTGAGCACGTATTTCAGGAAACCGCCGAGGGCGTTGTCGGTGAGCACCTTGACCACCGCGATGGTGGTCGCGCCCAGCATACCGCCGACCAAAAGAAAGAACAGTGCGCCGGTGATAAACGCGATGTAGAAGGTGCGGCCGAACACCCGCAGATAGTCGCCATAGGAACGGGTAATCGGCAGCACGCTGGTGAGATAGGGAACGAGCGCGCGCGCCAATTCCACCGGTGCGAAGCTGCGTCGCTGTCGGCGACGCACCGGCGTCACCGGCCGCTCGAGGTCCTGATGCAGATGCGCTTCCAGTTCGCTTCGCCTCACGTCGACGGCGCTCAGATCGTCGATATCCACGAGTTCCGGCCACGCGCTGACGGTAATGAGCTTGCCGGCGAATAGCTCGTATACACGCTGTGCGACCAGGGCTGCAAACCAGGGGTTGTGGGTGACAACGACCACGCCGCAGCCCTGTTGCTGTTGCAGTCCGCGGACGGCGCGCGCCAGCTCGCGGATGTTGCCGGGGTCGAGGCCGGTGTCCGGCTCGTCGAACAACAACAGGCGCGGTCGGCGCATCAACGCGCGGGCGATGGCTACCCGGCGGCGCTCGCCACCGCTCAAGCTGTTGACCGGCTGCCCGTGCAGCGGCGTATTAATGTTGAGGGATTGCAGCAATGCGCCGGGATCGGGGGATCCCTCGCGGCCGCCAAACCGCTGCACCAGGCGCAGATTCTCGATGACGCTCAAATGGTCGAGCAGCGAGCCGTCTTGGGTGAGCAACGCAGTGTGCTCGCGATTGAGTTCGACATCGCCTTGCGAGGGATGCCCCCGAGGCTCGATGACGACATCGAGCAAGGTCGACTTACCCATGCCGCTTGCACCGACGATGGCGACACTCTCGCCCGCATGCACTCGCAGATCGATGCCGTCCAACAATCGCCCGCCGGCGGCGCCGTAACGCACATCTCTTAAATCCAAAAGGATGGTGGGCGCCCGGTTCATGTCGCGATGATGTCCGCTGGATTGAGCGTCCACAAGCCGCGTGGAACTCGAAAGCGTGAACGGCGTGGGTTAACCGCTGGCAACGTTAGGCGGATTTCTGCGGCGACGGCAGCAGTTTGAAATCCGCCAGGGTGTGACGCAGAGACGGCAAGAACCCCTCGTCGAGCATGTAGTATTGCATCTTCAGCGTGGTGGCTGAGCCCAGGACGATCGAGATCAAAGTGATCAACGACCCCAACGCCAGGGTGGACAGGCCCGACACGCCTTGGCCGATGGTGCACCCGAGCGACAGCACACCGCCAATGCCCATTAACGCCCCGGCATACAGATGATTGATCATGTCGCCCCTAGAGACAAAGGTCTCGATACGGAAGTTGCCGGTCAACATTGCATACACGAACGAGCCGGCGATCATGCCCAGCACCACGGCGACACCGAAGTTGATCACCGATCCGGTGTAGGTCATGAGATAGTTTAAGGTGTTGCCCGCAGGGGCGATGAAGCTCACCGCCTCCAACGGCACTGGTTCGAATTCGTCATTGCCGATTACCCCGGTGACATACCACGCGGCAGCGATCAGCGATCCGACCACGACACCGACAAACACGTCATCGAAACTACGACGGAAGGTCTTGTCTTTCAAGGCGTAGATGATGGTGCCCAAACCGAGAGCCCCCGCGGTGATATACATCCCCCAGCGTCGAGACATACCGGTGAAGGCCGACAAAAACGTAGCGATGCTTTGGTCGGCGAAACCGCGCTCACCAAGATCGATGCTGCTGGCCTCGATCACTTCGATGCGGAACACGGCAAACAAGCCGCGCAGCGTCATGTAAGCGGTGAGCGCCAGCACCAACAGCACGATCAACGACTTCAGGTTGCCGCCACCGACCCGCACCAAGGTGCGCTGACCGCACCCGGCACCCAGGGTCATGCCGACACCGAACATAAAACCACCGAGTAGATAACCGAGCCAACCGAAGTTGGTGCTCAGATAAATCGACTGCCGCAGGTCGAACCAGCCCATGGCGCTCATCAGCTGGGTGCCGACCAGTGCGATGCCCAAGGCCAGCATCCACGCGCGGAATCGTGTCTTGGACCCCATATTGATCCAGTCGCTGATTGAGCCCATGATACAAAATTGGGTCTTGTTAGCGACCGCGCCAAACACCATGGCGCCGAGAAAGCCGAGCAAGGCAACGGTGTGAACAGTATCGAGTTCCATTAGTTAAGTATCCAGCAATCAGATAGCTACGAGACAAGACCGGCAACGGTCGGGAAAAATAACCTCAGACTTTGCAGGGACGTTATGATAGTGAGTTCAGCCCAGTTTGTTAATTAAACCCTTGTATACCCCCATCACATTTAATAGATCGGCTCATCCCTTCGCGCCGGCCGATAGCGGATCGCTGAGGCCCGCTTCTTGGAAGCCCTTGGCGCGCAGACGGCAGGCGTCACACACGCCGCATGGCGCGCCGTGTTCACCTGGTTGATAACAAGACAGGGTCAACGCGTAATCCACACCGAGCTTCATCCCGCACTGAATGATCTGCGCCTTGGTCATGCGAATCAGTGGCGCATGAATATGAATGCCGCCCCGTTCCACGCCGGCTCGCGTGGCGACATTGGCAAGCCGTTCAAAGGCCTCGATATATTCCGGGCGGCAGTCGGGGTAACCGGAATAATCCACCGCGTTGGCGCCGATAAAGATGTCCATGGCACCCAGCGCCTCGGACCAGGACAGCGCGATGGCAAGAAACACAGTGTTGCGCGCCGGCACATAGGTGGCGGGAATACCCGCTGTCGGCTGGTCGGGGACCGGTACCCGTGGATCGGTCAACGCGGAGCCACCGAACTGGCCAAGATCCAGGGTAACGGTGCGGTGCCCGGCAACCCCCACGGCGCGCGCGACGCGCTGCGCCGCCTCGAGCTCCAACCGGTGCCGCTGCCCATAGTCCAGCGTCAAGGCGTAGCAGTCGAACCCCCGCTCGCGGGCGAGGGCCAGCACCGTAGCCGAATCCAGGCCACCGGAAACCAGCACCACCGCCGGCAATCGATCAACGGCCGCGGTCATTGCCCCACAGATATTTGTGCAGTTGAATCTGCATGCGCACCGGCAGCCGATCGGCCAGAATCCAGTCCGCCAGCTCGGTGGCGTTCATGCCTTCGTGTTCCGGGGAGAACAAGACTTCACAGGGAGTATCGCGCAGGAGCGTTTCGAGTTTCGCGCGCGCCCAATCGTAGTCAGTGCGATCACAGATCACGAACTTCACCTGGTCTTTGGCGGCGAGCCGGGTGAGATTTTGATAGAGGTTCTTCGACTCCTCGCCCGAGCCGGGTGTTTTGACATCCAGCACCATCGACACGCGCTGATCGACGTCGGCCACGTCCATGGCACCGCTGGTCTCCAACGACACCTCGTAACCCGCATCGCACAATGAAGACAACAAGGCCTGGCATGGTTTCTGCGCCAACGGTTCCCCGCCGGTGACGGTAACGAAACGGGGATCCAGGCCAGCCACCTCGTCAAGAATATCGGCTAAAGTCATCCAGCGGCCGCCTGCAAACGCATAGGGTGTATCGCAGTAACCGCAACGCAACGGGCACCCGGTCAGACGCACGAATGCCGTGGGCCAGCCGACAGTGCGCGTCTCACCTTGGAGCGAGAAAAAAATCTCCGTGATACGGAGACGCCCCGAGTTCCCGTTTGTCAATTGATCAACGGTCGACATACCCAACCCATATATTGCACCAATGGGAACAACGAAAGCCGCGCATCGGCGGCCGATTAAGGCTAGCCGCCGTCGCGCTCGATACGTTTCAACCGAGTCTGCGCGGAGATCGCCACCCGGCTGCCCGGATAGCGGGTTACCACCTCGTTGAGCGTAACGCGGGCCTGCTCTTTGGCACCGACCTCGTATTGAATGTATCCGACCTTCAGCAACGCTTCCGGCGCCCGTGGACTGTCCGGATAACGAATGACCACGTTGCGAAAACCGTTGAGCGCCGATTGAAAGTCGCGAGTCACATACTGGGCCTCGGCAATCCAGTAATGGGCATCATCCACCAACGCGCCGTTCGGATAACGGCTCAGCAAATCCTGAAACGCCTGGATCGCCTCAGCGTAGCGGCTTTGCTTCAACTTGTCGAAGGCCTCGTCATACGCCAACTGCTCATCCGCGTCCGCCAACCTCGGGCCTGCCGCGGCAACCGGCGGTGGTGCGGTTGGCCTCACCGGGGTTGAGGGCGTCGCCGGCGCGCCGGCGCCTGGTTGTCGCAACCGCCATGGCTCCACGATCACCGTTGACGGCCGCTGCACTGCTACATCGGCGGCCGCCGGGCCCGTTGGCGGTGCGGCGCCGGTAGCCGGCCCCGCTATGGGATCTTGGGTCACGCCAGCCATTGCCGGACTGGCGCCGGTTGAATCTTGCGGCGCGGCGATGGATGGATAGGTTGTTTGATCCGCGACTGACGGCACACCGGTTTGTCCCGCAGGCAGCGCGCTTCGCTCCCGGGCCCGGAGCCGGTAATCGAGATCGTCATAGAGTTCGCGCTGTCGGCGTTTTATGTTTTCCATGTCGTTGCGCTGCAACTCGATTTCATTGCGCAATCGCGCAAGCTCCACGCCCATTGCTTCCAACTCAACCAGCGCCCTCACGAAATCCGGTTGTGGTTTCTCTATTAGCGGCGTGGCGGTCTTCGCCGGGCTGGTCGGCGCCGCGGAACCGGTGGTCTGACAACCCGAGACCGCCCCCTGCAGAGTAAACGCGGTAACCAGAATGACGATGTTGCTGCGCGTCACGAATCAGTTTCCGTACAGAATTTCAACGCGGCGATTCAACCGCCACGCGGACTCATCATGACCGACCGACTCGGGGCGCTCCTCCCCATAGGATACGTTTTGGATCCTGTTTCCGGAAACACCGAGGGCGCCCATGAAATCCGAAACCGTTTGCGCGCGCCGTTCGCCCAGTGCCAGGTTGTATTCCCGCGTACCGCGCTCGTCCGCATGGCCTTCCAGCACCAACGTCATGTTGGGATTGTTCGCCAGATAATTGGCGTGGGCCTCCACCAATGCCCGGGACTCCTCGTCCAATGTCGCGCTGTCGAACTCAAAATATACCTTGCGGCGACCAAGCATATCTCCGGCCTCCCCGGTGCCTATCGGACGCCCATAGGCATCCACGCCGGCGCCAGTACCGGCGGCGCTGACTCCCCTATCCTCGACCGAAGCGCCCTCATCTTTTACGCCTTTCTTACCACCGCAAGCGGCAATGGTGACGCTCATTAAAACAACCAACACATAAAACAAGGGCTTACGCATCTCAATCTCCTCACTACAGTTTACGATTATAAGGTGACCAGGCAGGTTCGCGAACGTCTCCCTGCTGGAATTTCAAGGTTTGTTTAACACGACCATCCGACGATACTGCGGCAAGCACGCCTTGCCCCCCCTGCCGCGTGGCATACAGGATCATGCCTCCATTAGGCGAGAACGAGGGCGACTCGTCCAGGGTGCTATTCGTGAGCACCAACAATCCCTTGCTGTCCAACTCCAACACGCCGATGTGGTAACCACTGGTTTGATGGGTCACCAAGGTCAGACGCTTTCCGTCACGTGAATACGAAGCACGCAAATTCTCTCTGCCCTCAAACGTCAAACGTTCCACCTGACTACCGTCTGAACGCATACGATAAATCTGCGGACGGCCGCTGCGTGCCGACGTGAATACGATATGCCGGCCATCCGGCGACCATGCCGGCTCGGTATCGATAGCGTGGTGGTTGGTCAACCGGCGCAGCTTGCGGGTACCCAGCGTCAAGGCATAGATTTCGGCATTACCGTCGCGGCTCAGCACCATCGCCAGCGTGCTGCCATTCGGCGACCATGCCGGTGCACTGTTGGAACCTGGAAAGTTCGCAACTTTCTCGCGCGCCCCGTCTAGCAGTCGTTGGACAAACACCATAGGGCGCCGGTTCTCAAACGAGACATAAGCGAGCTTGGCGCCATCCGGCGACCATGCCGGCGAGATGATGGGCTCTTTAGATTCCAGGATCGTCTTGGCGCCGTAGCCGTCGGAATCCGCGATGCGTAACAAATAGCGCGGTTGGAGCTGGGCGTTTTCCACCGTCACATAGGCGATGCGGGTATCGAAGGCACCTTTTTCGCCGGTGAGTTTGAAATAAACGATGTCACTAATCTGATGCGCGAGCTTACGCAGCTGGCCGCCATTGACCACATAACTGAACCCGCTGAGTTGCTTTGCCTTGAAAACATCGAATAACCGGAACTCAACGCGGAACTGATTCGCTGTCACCTCCTGCACACGTCCGACCACCAAGGCCTCGGCCTTAATCAAGCGCCACTCTTTGAATTTAACCTCGTTATGGTCATGGGGCTGGCTCAGGAAATCCCGGTGTGGAATGGTGTCAAACCGCCCGCTGCGGTACAGATCCGCCTCGATGATGTCACTCACCACCTGGGGCGGGGGCGCCGATCCCCGCCACTCGAAGGGGACTACCGCGATCGGCACTCCGGCCTCCACTCCTTGGGTGATCTCGATCTCCAACACCGCACTGGCATCAGCGGTCCAGATCCAACCCACCATCATGCACAACCAAACACGCAGAATCTTGCTCATCGCAACGAAATCAAGTTCTCATCGGGATCAAAGTTAAATTGAATATTACGAAATTTTTCATTAACGCCCCGCTCGCTGGGGATCGGCAGCGGCGATGCCTTCAATACCGCGTTCTCCACCGAGCGGTCAAATACCGGATTGCCGCTGCTGCGCACCACCTTGGCCGAGATGACCTCGCCATTTGGCGTGAGACGTACGCGGACCCCGGCATTCAGGCCCTTTAATCCGGATGGACGGGTCCAGTTGCGGTCCACCTTCTGCTGAATTATCGGTATGTAACGACTGCGCGCGGCGTTGACCGCCTGCGCGAGGCGGCGCGCCTCAGCCTCGGCCTCTAGCTGAACCTTGAGCTGCGCCTTACGCTCTGCCTCCAGACGGGCTTGGCGTTCCTGTTGCTTTTTTTGCGCCAACTCCTCGCGCTGTTTCTGTTCGGCCTTGCGCTTTTCGGCCTCACGCTGCTTGCGTTGTTTTTCCTGCTTGACCTTGGCCAGCCGCTGTTCTTCCTGCTTGCGTTTTTTCGCCAACGCCTTGGCCTTTTTCTCTTCCTGTTGCTTTTTTTCTTCTTGTTGCTTTTTCTTTTTCAGATCCGCCAGATGCTTTTTTTCTTGTTGTTGTTTTTTCAACAGATCCGCCAAACGCTGTTTCGCCTGCACCTCTGCTTGCTTTTTCTTTTGTTCCTTGGCCTTGAGAAGCTCCGTTTGTTTTTTTACATCCGCCTCGCTGATCATCGTCGCCTTGACCGGCTCAACCTGCGGGGTTGCTGCGCTGGTTTTAAAGCTCGTCGGGCTCCAGTCAATACTGACGAACAACAGCGCGACCACCGCCACGTGAATGGCAATCGCATACACCAGCGACTTGGTGTTGATGAAATATCGCTTGAATCGTCCCGCCATAGTTACGTTCAGCTACCCGGATCGGTAATCAAACCCACAGTTTCCACGCCACCTTGTTGCAACAACACCATAGCGTTGATCACCAGTTGATATGCCGCTTCTTTGTCACCCCGCACCACAAATTGTGCTTTGGGATTGCGGCGCAGCACGGCCTGCGCATAGGGCCGAATCTGCTCGGCCGGCTTTTCTTCAGCGTCGATATAGAATTTGCCTTCTTTATCCACCGTCACAACTACCGGTTCGATATCTTTGGTGTCCAGCGTCCTGGCATCCGCTTGCGGTAATTCGACTTTGACGCCCTCGGTTAGTAATGGCGCTGTGATCATGAAGATAACTAATAGTACCAGCATCACATCGATATAAGGCACTACATTGATTTCCGCCATCAACTTTTTACGATGTTTTTTATATGTGACCACAATCACGATGCCTTTTGCATGGTAAAGCTCTGACGATTAACAATACTTAAGAATTCCTCGCTGAACACCTCGTAGCGGGAAATCAGCCGTTCGACTTGGTTGGAGTACCGGTTATAGGCGATGACCGCGGGAATCGCGGCAAACAGGCCCATGGCCGTGGCGATCAACGCCTCGGCGATACCGGGAGCCACGCTCGCGATCGTCGCCTGCTGCGCCACGCCCAGGGAGCGGAATGAATTCATAATTCCCCACACCGTGCCAAACAGGCCGATGTAAGGGCTGGTTGATCCAACCGTAGCCAAAAACGGCAGATGGGTTTCCAACGACTCGATCTCCCGGCTCATCGCAACGCGCATCGCCCGCTGCACACCCTCGAGCATTTCACCCCGGTCAATATCATCCTTGCCCGCCAGACGGTTGTACTCCCGGTACCCGGCAAGAAAAATACTCGCCACACCGGTGACCTCGCGCCGCCGTCCCGACCACTGGGAATAAAGGCCGTTCATATCGCCACCGGACCAGAATTCATCTTCAAAATCTTCCAGCGAATTCACCGCGGCCCGGATCGCGTGACGCTTCGCGAAAATCATCGTCCATGAGATCATCGACGCCAACAACAACACCAGCATTACTAGCTGCACCAGCAGGCTCGCTTGCGCAACCAGCGCAATCAACGACATGCTATCGTTCGATGCTGCAATTTTTACGGCATTTTCCATGTATCAATTCCTTCAAGAATTTCGGCCGGTATCGGTTGCGGGCGAAGACGATGCGCGTCGAGCATGGCTAGCTTCACGTCCCCTTGGCTCAATAGCTCATCTTGACGGCGCACCTCTTGTTTCACCGCGAGGCTGACCCGGCCGCATTTTTCCACTGTCATGCTCACCGACAGCAGATCACTGAGGCGCGCTGGTTTGAGATAACGGATGGCCGCAGAATGGACGGTAAATATCACGCCAAAGCGTTCGGTTACTTCGCGGACGTCAAAACCGATGTGACGAAGCCACTCCGTACGGCAACGTTCCATAAAACGAAGATAGTTTGCGTAGTATACAACGCCCCCCGCGTCGGTATCCTCATAATAGATACGAATTGGAATCGAGAATTCGACGGTCATCGGAGATTCACCGATAAACGGATTCGCGGCTGCAGTCATGTGCCGTGCGCTCACGACCCATTATTGAATAGGGTGGATTGTTCCACCGTCGCGGGCACTGCCAGACCCAAATGCTTCCAGGCATTTTTGGTCGCCACCCGGCCCCGGGGCGTGCGCATCAAGAATCCCTGTTGGATCAGATACGGCTCGATCACATCTTCGATGGTACCGCGCTCCTCGCCGACCGCTGCCGACAGGTTATCGATGCCGACCGGTCCGCCATCGAATTTCTGAATCACCGCTTCCAGCAGACTGCGGTCCAACATATCCAATCCATGTTCATCCACCTCCAACATATTTAACGCCCGCATGGCGACCTCGCCGGTCAAGCGCCCATCGCTTTTGATCTCCGCGTAGTCCCGGGCGCGGCGCAACAGCCGATTGGCGATTCGCGGGGTACCCCGGGAGCGTTGCGCCACCACGGCCACGCCGGGCTCGTCAATGGGCACGCCAAGGATGCCCGCCGATCGATTGACGATGTGCACCAGGTCGTCGGCGGTGTAGTAATCCAGGCGGTGCACGATCCCGAACCGGTCGCGTAGCGGTGAGGTCAACAGCCCAGCACGGGTGGTGGCGCCCACCAGGGTGAACTCCGGCAGATTCAGTTTCAGCGACCGCGCACCGGGCCCTTCACCGATGATGATATCCAACTGATAGTCCTCCATCGCCGGATACAGGATCT
>CALZGZ010000188.1 GCA_945787105.1 uncultured Gammaproteobacteria bacterium | reverse complement strand
CGCCGGGACAAGGCATATTGGCGATGGACGAGAGCCACCCTACCTGCAACAAGCGGTTCGAGAAGCTCGGTATCCCCACGACCGAAGAAAAACGCAGGGAATATCGGCACATGCTGCTCAAGGAGGATGGGATGGGCCAGTATATCGGTGGGGCGATTTTGTTTGACGAGACGCTTCGGCAAACCACGCTCGATGGGAAATCCTTTGCGGAGCGCTTGAACGAGATCGGCATCGTGCCCGGAATCAAGGTAGACAAAGGTGCGAAAGAATTGGCTTTGCACCCTGGAGAAAAAGTCACCGAAGGGCTCGATGGATTGCGTGATCGGCTCAGCGAATACTATGAACTGGGCGCGCGTTTCGCGAAATGGCGGGCGGTCATTACCATCGGTGACGACATTCCAAGCCGCGCCTGTCTGGTGGCGAACGCCCACGGATTGGCGCGCTATGCGGCCTTGTGTCAAGAGGCCGACCTGGTCCCGATTGTCGAACCGGAAGTGTTGATGGACGGCACCCATACCATCGAGCGTTCCTACGAGGTCACCCACGCCGCGCAACAACTAGTATTCGAACACCTCGCGGAGCAGGGTGTGATCTTGGAGGGCATGGTGCTGAAACCGAACATGGTGGTGTCCGGTTATGAATGTCCGCAACGCGCGGGCGTTGAGCAGGTCGCAGAACAGACAATACGTTGCCTCAAGAGCACGGTGCCGCCGCAGGTGCCGGGCATCGCGTTTCTTTCCGGCGGGCAGACCGACGAAGAGGCCACCGAGCACTTGAACGCCATGAACAGCCGACGTGAGGCACTGCCGTGGCGATTGACGTTCTCCTACGGTCGCGCGCTGCAGCAAGCCGCGATGCAGGCGTGGAATGGTGACGCGAATAACGTCGACCAGGCGGCCAAGGTGATCCTGCACCGCGCGCGGATGAACGGCGCTGCGACCAACGGCGAGTATAGGCCAGAGATGGAACACGCGGCGTAACCATCAACATCCAGTAGGTGCGCTTTGATCGCAGCAGGCTGTGGCTCCCACTGCAGGGAGCCGCCAAGTCTGCGCTTTGCGCTGTAGCGGTAAATTAGTGCGCCGCAAGCGCGGTTTTGACGCTATTGCAACTCCCAGGGCCGATCATGTTGATCCCATTATCCGTTGCTTCCGGTTTTTTGCCGGGGTGTCTCGATGAGCAAAAATTCCTTGAATGCCCGGGCAATGGAGGACAAGCGCTTGCCTCGCCGATGGACCAGGTACCACCTGCGCATGATCGGGAAACCCTCCACGCCTAAAATTTTCAACTGTTTTAGCTGCAACTCCATTGCCAGTGTATCCCGAGACAGCAACCCCAAACCCAGGCCGGCCTGGACACTTTGTTTAATCGCCTCATTGCTGCCGACTTCCATGCCGGTTTTCACTTCCACACCACGTTCTGCAAAGAAACGCTCCATAGCGATGCGTGTGCCCGAGCCGGGCTCCCGCACCAGGAATGTTTGATCGTGGAGTTTCGACAACGGGACGCGTTTGCGACGCGCCAAGGGATGGTCGGGGGGCGCAACGATCACCAGCGGGTTGTCGCGAAACGGCGCAAACTCCAGCTCGTGACCGTCCGGCGGCCGCCCCATGATGACAATATCGGTTTCATTGAATTCCAGTTGCTGCAACAACCCCGAGCGGTTGGTGACATCGAGCACAATATTGACGCCTTGATATCGATGGGTGAACGCCGCGAGCAGGTTGGGAACGAAGTAATTGGCGGTGGTGGCGACGGTGATTTTCAAGCGCCCACGGTGCAGGCCCTTGAGTTCATCGATGACCGCCTCAGCCGCTGCGAGTTGCTCGGCGACAGCGCGGCTGTAATGCTGCAACTCCTCGCCGGCCTCGGTGAGGAAGACCTTCTTGCCGATTTGCTCGAACAGCGGCAGCTCGATAGATTGCTCCAGCAGGCGGACTTGAATAGATACCGCGGGCTGGGTGAGGTGTAGCTCCTCGGCGGCGCGGGTGTAGCTCAGGTGGCGGGCCACAGCCTCGAATACTTGAAGCTGGCGTAGGGTGACGTGCATGGGTGAAAAATATCATAAGTAAATACTTATGAAAAATATAATTATTATTTATTTTTACTGATGGTTAAGTTCGACTATTGTTGGTTTCCGTGACCCGCATCAAAGAGCGTCTCGTTCGGCATTCGTAAACTATGCTGGATGCGTGAGGGTCTGGCGCGTTAGAACAACCAAGCTTGTGCATATTTTTGGAGAAACTAAAGATGGCGAAAACTTATCAAGCCGGCGTCAAAGAGTACCGCGAAACGTACTGGATGCCCGAGTACACCCCGAAAGATACCGATATTTTGGCCTGCTTTAAGATCACGCCGCAGCCGGGTGTGCCCCGGGAAGAGGCCGCCGCGGCGGTAGCCGCCGAGTCTTCCACCGGCACCTGGACCACCGTGTGGACCGACCTGTTGACCGACTTGGACTACTACAAAGGCCGCGCCTACGCCATTGAGGACGTCCCGGGCGATGATGAATGTTTTTATGCTTTCATCGCCTACCCCATCGACTTGTTCGAGGAAGGCTCGGTGGTAAATGTATTCACCTCATTAGTAGGCAACGTGTTCGGCTTCAAGGCGCTGCGCGCACTGCGCCTGGAAGATGTGCGCTTCCCCATCGCTTACGTCATGACCTGTAATGGTCCGCCGCACGGCATCCAGGTGGAACGCGACAAGCTCAATAAGTACGGCCGTGCGCTTTTGGGTTGCACCATCAAACCCAAGCTGGGCCTGTCCGCCAAGAACTATGGCCGCGCCGTTTACGAATGTCTGCGCGGGGGTCTGGATTTGACCAAAGACGACGAAAACGTCAACTCCCAACCCTTCATGCGCTGGCGCAACCGTTTCGAGTTCGTCATGGAGGCGATCCACAAGGCGGAGCGCGAGACCGGCGAGCGCAAGGGGCACTACTTGAATGTCACCGCGCCGACGCCCGAAGAGATGTACAAGCGGGCCGAGTTCGCGAAGGAACTTGGCGCGCCGATCATCATGCACGACTACCTGACCGGTGGCTTCTGCGCCAACACCGGTCTCGCGCAGTGGTGCCGGGACAATGGTATCCTGTTGCATATCCACCGCGCCATGCATGCGGTGCTCGACCGTCATCCGCGGCACGGCATCCACTTCCGGGTGCTCGCCAAGGCGTTGCGTCTGTCGGGCGGTGACCACCTGCATTCCGGTACCGTGGTGGGCAAGCTCGAGGGCGATCGCGAGGCCACCCTCGGGTGGATCGATATCATGCGCGACAGCTTCATCAAAGAGGACCGCACCCGCGGGATCTTTTTCGACCAGGATTGGGGTTCGATGCCAGGTATCTTCCCGGTTGCCTCCGGCGGTATCCACGTGTGGCACATGCCGGCCCTGGTCAGTATCTTTGGCGACGATGCCTGCCTGCAATTCGGCGGCGGGACCCTGGGCCATCCGTGGGGCAATGCGGCCGGCGCCGCGGCGAACCGCGTGGCCTTGGAAGCGTGCGTGGAAGACCGCAACAGAAACGGCGCCGACGGCCTCGAGAAGCGCGGCGGCGATGTCCTGCGTGCGGCGGCGAAAAACAGCCCCGAACTGGCTGCGGCCATGGAGACCTGGAAAGAAATCAAGTTCGAGTTCGACACCGTCGATAAGCTCGACGTAGCCCACAAGTAACGACAGTGGCGGGGCAAGAGTAGCGCGGGGTGCGTTCCACGTTATTCGTTACGAACAACTCCGTATCGAGTTGCAGCACCGATTGACGCGCAACACGATCAAACTAAGCACACAGAACTATGGAGCAACATCAATGAGCGAAATGCAAGACTATGCATCGCGGCTGTCCGATCCGGCGAGCCGCAAGTTCGAAACCTTCTCCTACCTTCCGGAGCTGTCCCCGGAAGCCATCCGTGCCCAGGTGCAATACATCTGTGACAAAGGCTGGAATCCGGCCATCGAGCACGTGGAGCCGGAGAATGCCTTTGACCACTATTGGTATATGTGGAAACTGCCGATGTTTGGCGAGACCGATGTCGACCGCATCCTGGATGAGGCTGAAGCCTGTCATCAGGCCAACCCCAACCACCATGTGCGGCTCGTTGGCTACGATAACTACGCCCAGTCCCAGGGCACCGCGATGGTCATCTATCGCGGACCTATCAAGGCCTGAGACATCAGAGCAAACTGCCCCGGACAAGGTCCCTGCCGCCACGCGATGCAGGGGCCTTAGCGTTGCGGACTGTGGCAACCGAACTGGGTTTTCCAGAATCGGGCCAGCCGTTCACAGGCACCGGACCGGTAGGGTTGGATCCGGAGTTACAAGTTAGTCATCACGAGTCACCGATATTATGACCGATAAAGACCAGTACCTCGTCAAGACGGAGCCCTACTACCGTCCGGTGGGCAACGAAGTGCAGATGTATGAAGCGGCCTACGCGGCGCGTATGCCGGTGATGCTCAAGGGACCCACCGGTTGCGGCAAGTCGCGCTTTGTCGAGTACATGGCCTGGAAGCTGGACAAGCCGCTCATTACCATTGCCTGCAACGAGGACATGACCGCCTCCGATCTGGTCGGTCGGTTCCTGCTCGATATCAACGGTACCCACTGGCAGGACGGTCCCCTCACCGCGGCCGCGCGCGTCGGCGCAATCTGTTATTTGGATGAGGTCGTCGAGGCCCGTCAGGATACAACCGTCGTGATCCACCCGCTCACCGATCATCGTCGCAACTTGCCACTGGAGAAAAAGGGCGAATTGGTTGAAGCTCACTCCGATTTCCAGATTGTCATATCCTACAATCCGGGCTATCAGAGTCTGATGAAGGATCTGAAACAATCCACCAAACAGCGCTTTGGCGCATTGGACTTCGACTACCCGGAAGCGGCGATCGAAGCTGAAATCGTCGCCCATGAGGGTAGCGTCGAAAACGCGGTAGCGGACAAGTTGGTTCAGGTGGCCCAGCGTTCGCGTAATCTCAAGGGCCACGGTCTAGACGAAGGCATGTCGACGCGGCTGCTGGTTTACGCGGCCCAATTGATTAATAAAGGAATTGAGCCCCAAGCGGCTTGCCAGATGGCGCTGGTGCGCCCGCTCACGGATGATCCGGACATGCGCGACACCTTGGATGCTGCGGTCAACACCTATTTCTGAGTTATGCACAGGCGCGATTGTGGCGGCCGCAATGGCGCTTGATTGAGGCCGGATAACGGGGCGCGCATCAGCCATGAGCATAGATTTCAGCGAATACGTATCCTGCATAGACTTTGAAGATTCCCACGAGCACCGTGAGGCGCTGGAGTCCGCCTATCACGAAGCTGCTCGCGTGATGTCGCCGCGTGGCTTGCAGAATTACCTGGAAGGCATGCGCGCCATGTGTAACCTCGGCCGCGGACAGGACCTGGTGCTCACCTACGTGCAGGAAATGCCGAGTGTGGCCAAGGAGGTGGGCGAGGACGTGATTCCTGACGTAGTCACCGGCTTGATGAAGCTCGCCTCGCACACCTCGGGCACCGTCATCACCCTGATGATGAGCAACATGCCGCTCGCCGCCCGCCGTCTGGGTGACGCGGACGTGGTGCGCGGCTATCTCAAGCTGCTGCATCAGCTGGCCGGCAAGGCCCCCCGCGGCCTGAGACCGATGATGGAACACCTCGACGAGCTGCTCTCCAAGCTCACCCTCGGGGGCCTGCGCCGCTGGGCGCAGTGGGGGATGCAGGCCCACCAGCGCGACCTGGAAGGGCAGATGGCTTATTTCGGACTGCAGACCACGTCCTCGCGCTCGGTGTTGCAAAAGGAACGCCGCGGCACGCTGTTCATCGACAATCAACGTAAGCTCAACTTCTATCTGCGCGCGCTGTGGGCCCGTGCCTTTTTCATGCGCCCCACGTCGGGCGACTACGAGACACGCCAGGGTCTCAAGCCTTTCATCGAGGATTTTCAGATCCACTTGCCGGACGCCTTCGATTCGTTCCACGGCATTGACGGCATGGAGATCTTTCGCGCCGCGGCGGCCCACAGTGCCGCCCACATGGTCTACACGCTCGACCCGCTGAGCGCCGAGCAGCTCAGTCCCGTACAGATGAAGTTCATCGAATTGTTCGAGGACGCGCGCGTCGAACACCTGGCAAGCCAGGAGTTCCCAGGCCTAAAAAAGCTGTGGCTGAGATTCTTCGTCGCGGCGCCGTCCGGTGACGATGACAGCATCGATGTGCACCCCACCTTGAAGCTGATGATGCGCATGGCGCGGGCGCTGCTGGATGAGGACCACCGCGACGGCGAGGCAGTGATCAATGAGATCGCGGCCGCGTTCCAAGGACAGTTAAAAAAAGACCCGCAATCAAACCGTATCAGCTGGATGGCGGGCGTGGATTTCTACAACCGGGTGGCGGAGCAGACTGGCATCCCGGGTCTGCGCCACCTAGAGAACATGCCGATCCCCTACCGCGACGATAATCGATACATCTGGGCGTTTGCCGACAACCTATTCGCGTCCCAGGGTGTGGACTACGTGCCGGCGGCCGCGCAACAGGTCCGCCGTTACGTCAACATCATGGAGATGGCCAATGAGGTCGACGTACCCGGCGCCGGTGACGACGCACAAGAGATTTGGGTGTGCGCCGACGAGGTCTTCCCCTACGAGGACGAAGGCATTAGCTACAACCAGATGGAGGGTAAGGAGCCGGTCTCCGAACCTTACCACTACGATGAGTGGGACTACCGCGTGCAGCTGGCACGTCCGGAATGGGCGGCGGTGATCGAACGCCGCCTGCCCAAGGGTGACCCGGAATTGATGGACGCAATCCTGATAAAATACAAGCCCGTCGCCAGCCGTATCCGCCACTTGATCGATGCCTTGCAGCCGCAGGGCATCGTGCGCCGCCGCGGCTACGAGGAGGGCGAGGAACTGGATCTCAATGCTGCGGTGCGGGCGATGATCGATATACGCCGTGGAACGATGCCCGACCCGCGCATCAATATTCGAATCACCCGGCACATCCGCGAGTTGGCGATTCTGGTGCTGATGGACTTGTCCGAGTCCACCAACGAAAAGGTCGGTATCAAAGAGAGCGAGCCAGGTTACGAAGACGCACCCTCGATCTTAGATTTGACGCGGGAGTCTACCGGCCTGCTGGCCTGGGCGGTTGACTCAATTGGTGATGCCTTTGCGGTGCACGGCTTTGCCTCGGACGGCCGCCACGACGTTCGGTATTACCGCTTCAAAGACTTCAATCAGCCCTACAACGACGAATCCAAGGCGCGCCTCGCCGGCATGCAGGGGGGGTTGTCCACCCGCATGGGTGCCGCGCTTCGCCACGCCGGGTGGCACCTTACCCAGCAATCGGCGCAGAAGCGTCTACTGTTGCTGATCACCGACGGCGAGCCGGCCGATATCGACGAGCGCGACCCTCAATACCTGCGACACGATACGAAAAAGGCGGTAGAGGATCTGGCGACGCAGGGCATCTACACCTTTTGTCTCACCCTGGATCCGCTGGCGGATCGCTACGTCGCGAGAGTATTCGGGGAGAACAACTACTCCATCGTGGACCACGTGGAACGATTACCGGAACGCTTACCCAGCGTGTTTGCGGCATTGACGGGGTGATCATGCGTAACGTATCTAGCCCGCATTTCTCATCAGGCGGCGCCGAAACTCGGAGTCCGCGGTAGTGCTTAAGGCATTGAGCCGAAGTTACGAATTACAGGGTGTTACCGCAGTCGCGCCTATCCCGGCCCTGGCTGGTTCGCGCACACCTGCGCTTGGCTTTCACTCGACCCATAGCCCGCTATGGGCCTCGCTCCAGGCGCGGCGCTTGTCCCCGCACAGCAGGGGGCTCAGGTGCGCGAGTCCGGCGCCAGTATCCGGGATCCTGGTGAGAAATGCGGGCTAGTTTCACCGAAACCGTAACCTGTAGCGATGAAAAAATACGTGAGCAAATCAATTATTGCTGTAAGCGAGGTTGGGCTTTAGTGATCGAACACACCACAGATCCCACTCCAGACAATCACTTCTGGGAACGATGGGGGTTACCGATGTTGGATCCCGATGGTCCCGATCTAGTGTTATTCGAGATCGACGCATGCCGTGAGGCGTTTCCGCAACACCATATCCGGATCAATGCCTGTGAATCGGCGAATGGCCGGGCGCGCGTTCGTCATACCGTATTGGTGCATGCGCCGGGGGTGCCGTGATTCGCCGTATTCGTGATCTCGCACCGTTGCGTTCCGTACCCAAGACTGTGGAGGCGCGTTATTACAATCGCGTGCGGCTGGCGTTGAAGCGTCTGGGTAGTCCGTTGGCAGTGGAGTTGGATGGGCAGTTGCGTCAATCTGGCATGCTACTCACCGATCGTGAATGGTTGTGTGTCGATCGCGCGCGCGATGACCTGCCGCTCCTCGCGTGGACCGATTTCGCAATCAAGGAGCGGGATGCGCTGCACACCCCAGTCCGATGTACCTTGCACCTGTATCACTTCCATGCGGGATTGCTGATGGGACGGACGTTGCCGGTCCTCGACCGGATCCTGCAACAACAATTATCCAGTCGCAACTAATCATCATCTGTCAGTGCCGGATCCCAACCGTGATCACGCGCCCGTTTCACCGCCCGCGCATAGATTTTGGCGTGCCGCGCGCGTAAATCGTCCGGCAGGTTTGACACCAGGTGGCCGTAAGCGTGCCACGCCTCCGTCACTTGATCGTAGAGTTGATCGATCTGTGCATAGCTCCACCCGGCGCAGGTCTCGTTTTCATCAAGGATTTCAAACAACCAGGCATCGCGAATAATGCGGCCGATGTCGGTCATGCCGCCGTGTTGGTCGTGGTCGATGCCTGGATAGCATTGATTAGTTTTCATCACTCACACGCGGTGCAGCTGATAACCCATATGCTGCCCATCCAATAGGAGTTAGGTCTTTGAAATATCTTCATTATTTGATGGTTAAGCGATTGTACTTGGCAGCGAAATAAAACCCAATGGATAGCTCTATAGAAATGTTGTATAACGTCGGAACGTTCGTGTCTTTCAATGAACGAATATAACAACGCGTGAGCCGGTCGCGATTTCGGTTCTAAACGACCCCAAAGTTTGGAGGATCATACAGATGAGAAAACCCCTTATCGCCGCCGTGGCCGCCTTGAGCCTCGGGTTGGCATCCATTACCGCGTACGCGGCGGACAAACCCGTGCTTCTTAAAGTTCCGATTGCCTTCGCAACCAAGTTGCCGGGTCTGGGCACCACCATCAAGTGGGTGGGTGACCGTGTCGATACGCTCAGCGCCGGCAGTGTCAAGATGAAGGTCTATGAGCCGAGCAAACTGGTGGCGCCATTCGAGATTCTGGATGCGGTGTCGTCCGGCAAGGTCAATTCCGGATACACCACGGCGGGCTACTGGGCCGGCAAGATTCCCGCGTCGCCATTGTTCTCCGCGGTGCCGTTCGGGCCGGAGGCAGGTGAGTACTTGGCATGGCTGTGGCACGGCAACGGCATGAAGCTGTATCAGGAGATGTACGATCAGGCCGGGTACAACGTGAAGGTGCTGGTATGCGGGATCATTGCCCCGGAGACCTCCGGTTGGTTTGGTAAGGAGATCAATAGTGCCGGTGATCTTCAGGGACTTAAGATGCGCTTCTTCGGATTAGGCGGGCAAGTGATGCAGAAGCTTGGTGTGTCGACGAGTTTACTACCCGGTGGGGAGATCTTTCCGGCGTTGGAGAAAAAAGCCATCGATGCCACCGAATTCTCGATGCCGGCCATCGACAAGCTTCTCGGTTTTCACAAGCTGGTGAAGAACAACTATTTTCCGGGCTGGCACCAGCAAGCGACGGTGTTTGAGTTGTTGATCAACAAGGATGTGTGGAACGGACTGAGCGATCATCAGAAGATGGTGCTGGAAATGATCACCATGGCCGCCACTGCCAACTCCTTGGCGGAAGGTGAAGCGGTTCAGTTCGCGGTGATGAAGGACAACGTAGAAAACAATGGCGTCAAGCTCAAGTACTGGTCCGACGACATGCTAGCCCTGTACAAGAAGACTTGGGAAGGGGTCGCAAACGACATGGCCGCCAAAGACGAGTACTTCAAGAAGGTATGGGACGATATGCAGGAATTTCGCAAAGGTTACGCTCTATGGCAATCCTACGCATTTCTTCCCAGATCGCTGCCTAAGTAGTCAGTCAGCGAATGCTCCGTCCAGGTTCGACGAGAGCAAACAACGAGATGCTTTGGTGAGCGCAGCGGCGCTGTTCATGACGAGCGCCGCTGTGACTTGCACAACGGAGCCCCATGTCAGCACCCGAGTCAACCAGCCACGTGTCGATGCACGATCAGGGAAGTGAACCACCGGTTCCCCTAGCAGACTGGATAGACGCCTTTATCCGCAAAAGCGCACAGGTGTTGTGTTGGCTCAACGCGCTATTGATCGCCGTGATTATCGTCCAGGTGGTGTTGCGCTACGGGTTCGGCACCGGGGACCCCAAGTTTGAGGAACTGCAGTGGCACTTGTACGCGGCGGGTGTCATGTTCGGCTTGTCCTACGCCCAGGTGACCGACTCCCACATCCGCGTGGATATTATCGCCATGCGGTTGTCGCCCAATGCCCTACGCTTCTGGGAGATCTTCGGAATCATCGTGTTCGTGTTTCCGTTCATCTACGTGGTGTTCTATCACAGTATGGATTTTCTCGCCGAGTCCTGGCGCCTCAATGAGCGCTCGGATGCGCCCACCGGGCTGCCGTGGCGCTGGGCGATCAAGGCAGTGATTCCCATCAGTTTCGCAATGCTCGGGTCGGCGGTGCTATCGCGACTGATCCGCGATATCGCCGCCTTGGTGCGCCGGAGCTAAGCCGATGAGTGTCAATGACATCCTGGTCATCGCGATGTTCTTGACCTTCGCGGCATTTTTGTTCACCGGTTTTCCGGTCGCCTATGTATTGGGCGGGATCGGTGTCCTATTTGCCGGGGTCGGTTACATCGCGGACACCTATTTCGGCACCATTACCGGTTTGGATTTTCTCACCCTCGGACTGGTGGTGAACCGGATCTACAAGATTATGGATAACTGGGTGCTGGTGGCGCTGCCGATGTTTATCTTCATGGGATTGATGTTGGACAAGTCGGGGGTCGCGGAACGCATGATGCACGCCATGCAGGAGCTGTTCGGCGTGGTGCGTGGCGGTCTGGCGGTGACCGTGACCGTGATCGGCATCATCTTGGCGGCTTCCACCGGCATTATCGGCGCCTCCGTCGTTTTGCTGGGTCTGCTGTCCTTGCCGGCGATGATGAATCAGGGTTACAGCACGGCGTTGGCCACCGGCACCATCTGCGGCGCCGGTTGTCTTGGGATCTTGATTCCGCCCAGTATCATGCTGGTGATCATGGCCGATCAGCTCGCGCTGTCTGTCGGCGACCTGTTTATGGGCGCGGTATTCCCAGGTCTGATACTCGGCAGCTTATATATCGCCTACATTTTGATCTTTGCCTATATGCAACCCAAGGCCGCGCCGCTGTCTGCCGACCGTCGTGCCATCAGTTGGCATACCATCGTCGACGTATTATTGTCGGTGCTGCCGCCGGCAATGTTGATCGTTGCCGTGTTGGGATCGATTTTTGCCGGCATCACCACCCCGACCGAGGCCAGCGGGGTCGGCGCACTCGGCGCTGTTCTGCTCGCGTTTTATAACAAAAAACTCAATCTGCGTGTCTTCAAAGAGGTGTTGATTTCCACTTACAACACCACCGCATACATCTTTGCGATCTTTCTGGGCGCCACCTGTTTTGCATTGGTGCTAAGAGAACTGGGGGGCGACCAGCTCGTCGAGGAGACGCTGACCGGCCTGCCCTTCGGGCCCTACGGCATCTTGTTGTGTATTCTAGGAATCGTTTTTCTGCTCGGATTTCTACTCGATTGGATCGAGATCACCCTCATCATGCTGCCGTTGTTGTCGCCGGTGATCGCCGCCTTGGGTTTTGATATCGAGGGGTATGGCAAGATCGATGATCCCGCCTTGGTGTGGTTCGTGATGCTGGTGGCGGTGGCTTTGCAGACCTCTTTTTTGACGCCCCCGGTAGGCTTTGCACTGTTCTATCTCAAGGGCGTGTGTCCGCCAGAGGTGCGCCTCACCGATATATACCGAGGCGTGGTGCCGTTCATCATTTTGCAGCTTATCGGTCTGGCGGTGGTCATCACATTCCCGGAATTGGTCACCTGGCTGCCTTCGGTGGCATACGATTAGTGAGTCTGCATGGCATCCGCACAAGACACTCGCCCGCCCCCAAGCGTCGGTTTGTTCGCGACTTGTTTGATCGATCTGTTTCGCCCCAATGTGGGCTTTGCGGCGGTGAAGCTGTTGGAAAAAGCCGGCTGTAGGGTCACAGTACCGCGCGCACAAACCTGCTGCGGACAGCCCGCCTATAACAACGGTGATCAACAAACCACTGCGAGTATTGCGCGACAGGTCATTGCCGCATTTGAATCTTTTGATTATGTGGTCGCCGCATCCGGTTCGTGCATCGGGATGATCAAGGAACACTATCCGCGCGTATTAAAGAACGATTCCAATTGGTGTGATCGCGCCGAGCAACTTGCCGCGAGGTGTCACGAACTGACGGCGTTTTTGGTGGACGTGATGCAAATGCGGGAAGTGGAATCAAGCTTTGCGGCTAGCGTTACCTACCACGATTCCTGTTCAGGGCTGCGTGAACTCGGCGTCAAACAACAACCCCGAATGCTGCTCTCGAAAGTCGGCGGCGTGACCTTGAAGGAGATGGAGGACAGCGAAGTTTGTTGCGGGTTCGGTGGCACGTTCTGCATCAAATATCCAAAGATCTCCGAGCGCATGGTGAGCGATAAGACCGCGAATATCACGGCTACCGAAGCCGACTGCATATTGGGTGGTGACATGGGGTGTCTGTTGAATATCGCAGGCAGGCTGAAACGGCAGGGTAGCCTAATCAAGGTCTATCATGTTGCCGAAGTGCTGGCGGCGATGACCGATCAACCCGCAATCGGTGAGGGGGAGTCATAAATCGATGCAGCGATCGACCTCCGAATTCAAACACCAGGCCGAGGTTGCGCTACAAGACGTGACGCTACAGCGGGCGATGGCCAAGGCCAAGGGCGGTTTTGTTGATAAGCGCCGGGTGGCAGTGGCCAGGCTTCCCGAGTTTGAGCAGATACGCGCCGAGGCCAAGGCGATTAAAGAACATACCTTGGCACATCTGGATTATTACTTGGATCAGTTCGAACGCAAGGTGCTCGAGTCCGGTGGCCAGGTACATTGGGCGCGTACCGCGGAACAGGCATGTTCGGCGGTGTTGGCCATTATCGGTGGGTCCGGCAAGCAGGTACTCAAGGGTAAATCGATGGTATCCGAGGAGATCGGTCTCAATGCCGCCATGGAGCGCGCCGGTCATACCGTTGTCGAGACCGATCTGGGTGAGTACATCATCCAGTTGGCCGATGAGCCGCCCAGCCACATCATTGCCCCGGCGGTGCACAAAACCCGGGATCAGATTACCGCTCTTTTCCACGCGGAGCACGAAAAATACGGTTTGACCGAGTTGGTTACGGAGACCGAGGACATCGTTAATGAAGCCCGACAAGTGTTGCGCACAAAGTTTTTGAGTTCCGACGTCGGGATTACCGGTGCGAACTTTTTGATCGCCGAGACCGGCTCGACGGTGATAGTGACCAACGAGGGCAACGGCGATCTGACTCAGATTCTGCCGCGCATACACATCGTCACCGCCAGTATTGAAAAGGTTGTTCCGTCGCTGGATGACATGACGGTGCTGCTCAGGTTGTTGGCACGCAGTGCCACCGGCCAGGAGATGTCGAGCTATAACACGCTGTCCACCGGTCCGAGGCGGGCGGATGATCAGGACGGCCCCGAAGAGTTTCATGTGGTGATCGTCGACAACGGCCGCAGTGAAATGTTGGGCAACGAGTTCCATGACATGTTGCGCTGCATCCGCTGTGGCGCCTGTCTGAACCATTGCCCGGTTTACAGCGCCATCGGCGGCCATGCCTATGGGTGGGTGTATCCCGGTCCGATGGGCTCGGTGCTGACCCCATTGATGATCGGCCTGGAAAACGCGCGGGATCTACCCAATGCCTGCACGTTGAACGGCCGCTGTGGGGAAGTGTGCCCAATGAGTATTCCGTTGCCCGACATGCTGCGTACGCTGCGGTTCAAGGAACACGAGCGCAAGCTCTCCAATGCGCGTGCGCGCTGGGCGCTGAAGGCATGGGGTTGGCTCGCCCAGCGCCCAGGGCTGTATCAGGCGGTCACCGGCGTCATGACCGCGGTGCTGGGAAGAATTGGCGCTCGCGCAGGACGGTTCCGGTCGCTACCGTTGGCGTCGGGGTGGACCCAGGTGCGGGATTTACCCGCGCCACAGGGGGCGACATTTCAACGGTTGTGGAGAAAGCGGCAGTGAGTTCGGCACGCGACGAGATCTTTGCACGGATTCGCCGCTCGTTGCGGCGCAACGCTGCCCTCGAAGCGCCACCGGTGCACCGCTCGCAAGCGCCAGAATCCAATGTCCGTCCACGGCTGGAGAACGACCCCGTCGAATGTTTCGTCGAAAAGTTACACATTGCCGCGGGTACCGTGGATCGGGTTACCGCAATCTCCGATGTTGTTCAAGCGACGGCTGATTATCTGGCCCGACACGCTCTCGAACCAAGATTGGTAGTGGCGGAGCACCTGCTGATTAAGCAGCTGACGTGGCCGGCGGAGTGGAAGATACACACCGGTCCGGCGACCGGCGAAGATCACATCGGTGTCGGCGCCGCGTTTGCCGGCGTTGCCGAGACCGGGACCCTGGTGATGTTATCGGGGGCTGACAACCCCACCACGCTTAACTTCCTACCCGATGATCATATCGTTGTCGTCAGTGCGCTACAGATTGTCGCCCATCTCGAGGATGCATGGCGTCTACTGCGTGACAGCGTTGCCACGATGCCGCGCACCGTAAACTTGATCACCGGCCCATCGCGGACTGCTGATGTTGAACAGACCATCCAACTCGGTGCCCACGGTCCTCGTCGTCTGCATGTAATCTTGATCGAAGACTGATCGGCATAGAAAAAAAAGAAACTGAAACTCACTCTGTTTCACTCTATCCTTTGTTGAGTTTCCGGCCTTGGGCATGATACGCAGATGATGCTTCGAATAATCTCCATTGCATTTCCCATTTTTGCGATTGTTGTCGTCGGCTACCTTTATGGGCGTCGCAAACAACCCGAAATGGCGATATTGAATCAATTGATTATGGATATCTTTGCGCCGGCGCTGATCTTTTTTGTGCTGGCGCGCAGGGAGTTTGCGCCGGAACAATACCTATCCCTGGCACTCGCTGGTATCGCAGTGATACTGGGGTCGGGCCTGTTGAGTTATCCGATTGCCCGCAAGCTCGATTTCGAGTGGCGCACGTTTGTGCCACCGATGATGTTTACCAACTACGGGAATCTGGGTCTGCCACTGTTTGTGCTGGCGTTTGGGGATTCCGCATTATCCGCTGCCGTGGTGTTGTTTGTCGCCGGTAACTTGCTGCATTTCACCCTTGGACGTTATTTACTCGACCACACAGTACACCCGGTAACGCTGATTCGTACTCCTATCTTTTTGGCGTCGATCTCGGGACTGTTGTTTGCTCTGATGCAGTGGCACTTACCCCGGGCTATTGAGTTCCCCATCGAGATGTTGGGGCAGGTTGCCATACCTTTGTTATTGTTTTCACTAGGCGTGCGGTTAACCAAATTTGATTGGTATGACTGGAAGATCGGATTGATCGGGGCGATTGTGTGTCCGGCCGTCGGCGTGCTGACTGCGTGGATCGTGACATTTGTTGTTGACCTGCCGGATTTGCAGACCAGACAGTTGATGCTCTTCGGTGCGTTGCCGCCGGCGGTATTGAACTTCTTGTTTGCCGAGCAGTTCACTCAAGAACCGCGCAAAGTCGCTTCCATAGTGGTTATTGGAACCGTGGCCAGTATCGTTATTATCCCAGTGATGCTGGTGGTAATATTACCCTGATGCATGACCCACTGGCGGGATACACGTGGGTCTATCTGGAGATGGCCAAAGCAGTGATTTTTGCGGCGGCAAGCTTGATTTTTTGCCCAGCGACGTTACCCTAGCTCGCATATTGCATCAGTCGGCCACCGGCCTTGACGTAAGTGAATGAAAAACCGTTTCTATATATCGAATCTAACTTACTCGGTCCGGGTACGTTTTGTACCCGGCCGACGTCCTATCCGGGCTCTGGCTAGTCCAGGCACGCTCGCACTTGGACTTCGCTCAAGCCATAGCTACGACTATGACTTTCGCTCCAGTCCGGCGCTTGTCCCCGCGCACAGCAGGGGGTCCAGCCGTCCCTGGTCTGCGCCAGCTTCCCGGATACTGATGCAATATACGGGCTAGCCGGTTGCAAAAACTCCATACAGCCCTGCAATACAGGCAATGAATCCAAGTGTCCCCCAAAAATCATTACCATTACGATGAACTTTTGGCCTGTGCCCGCGGCGAACTTTTTGGTCGCGGTAACGCGCAACTGCCGTTGCCGCCGATGCTTATGTTTGACCGCATCACCCAGATCACCGTGGATGGCGGTGCCCACGACAAAGGTATGATCGCGGCCGAATTGGATATCAAGCCGGATTTATGGTTCTTCAATTGTCATTTTGTGGGGGATCCGGTGATGCCAGGTTGCCTGGGCTTGGATGCGCTCTGGCAGCTCGTAGGTTTTTTTCTTGGGTGGCGCGGCGGCCCGGGCCGTGGTCGGGCTCTCGGGTCGGGTGAGGTGAAATTCACGGGACAGGTCACGCCGGATACCAAGCTCGTGAAATACCGTATTGATTTGAAACGGGTAATCATGCGCAATTTGTGTATGGGCATTGCCAACGGGGTTATGGAGGCAGACGACAGACAGATCTATTTTGCCAAGGATCTACGGGTGGGTTTATTCACCTCTGACCAGGGTTTTAAATCTTGAGATACTTAAGATGAGACTTAGATTAAGAGGAGAACAATGCGGCGTGTCGTAGTAACCGGACTGGGTGTGGTTTCCAGCATTGGCAACGACAAACAAACTGTCTTGGATGGATTGTTGAATGCGCATTCCGGAATCCAAGCGCAGCCGGTCTATCAGGAGATGGGACTGCGCAGCCACGTCGAGGGAAGCATAAACCTCGATCTGGATGCCCTGATCGATCGCAAGGCAAAGCGGTTCATGGGAGATGGCGCCGCCTTTAATTACCTAGCCATGCGCGAAGCACTGGCGGACACGGGGCTCGAGGAGAGTGAGATCTCCGACCCGCGTATCGGACTGATCATGGGCTCCGGGGGCCCGTCCACTGAGAACGTGGTTAAAGCAGCGGATCTTCTACGGGAACGTGGAGTGCGCAAGGTGGGTCCGTATATGGTGACCCGCACGATGTCCAGTACTAATGCCGCCTGTGTGGGCACCGCGTTCAAGATCAAAGGCGTGTGTTACTCCATCAGTTCGGCCTGTGCCACCAGCGCCCACTGCATTGGTCACGGTGCGGAATTGATTCAACTTGGTAAGCAGGACTTGGTTTTTGCCGGTGGTGGCGAAGAGATTCATTGGACCATGTCAGTGTTATTCGATGCCATGGGGGCATTATCGTCACAATACAACGAGACCCCGCAACAAGCATCGCGCCCCTACGATGTAAATCGCGATGGATTTGTCATCTCCGGTGGCGGTGGCGTCGTGGCGGTCGAAGAATTAGAGCATGCGCTGCAGCGAGGGGCGAAGATATATGCAGAACTGGTAGGTTACGGTGCGACCTCGGACGGTTATGACATGGTGCAACCCTCGGGCGAAGGCGCAGTGCGCTGTATGCGTCAAGCCTTGGAAACAGTCGATGGTTCCATCGACTATATCAACGCCCACGGTACCAGTACCCCTGTAGGAGATGTCCGCGAGTTGGAGGCATTACGGGAAGTGTTTGGCGAGCAGATACCAAAGGTGAGTTCAACCAAATCGCTAACCGGGCATGGCCTGGGCGCCGCAGGGGTTTGTGAGTCGATCTATTGTCTGCTAATGATGGAGCATGGCTTTATTGCCGGCTCGGCCAACATCGATGAAATCGATCCGAAGGCGAAGGGGTTTCCAATTGTCCGTGACACGCAAACCGGCGCGGTGCTGAATCTCGTTATGTCAAACAGTTTTGGTTTTGGCGGCACCAACAGCTCGCTGATATTTAAACGATTCGACTGACATACACGCAACACTCGTGAGCGTGATTCCGACTCATGCACTCGCTTGTAAACGTTAACCAAAAATCTATCGTCGTGTGGCTATTGATTTGTTGCATCTCGGTATTTGCGATGGTGATTCTGGGTGGTGTGACCCGATTGACGCAGTCGGGGCTGTCGATGGTGGAATGGCAGCCGATTATGGGGGTAATACCACCGTTGACCGAGACCGACTGGCGGGACGCCTTTAAAGCGTACCAACAGTTTCCGGAGTATCAAAAAATCAACCAACACATGACTGTTGCTGAATTCAAGCCGATCTTCTGGTTCGAATACGCGCATCGCATACTCGGACGGGCCATCGGATTGATTTTTTTAATTCCGTTTCTGTTTTTTTGGGTTACGCGAAGAATACCGCAGCCATTATTACCAAGACTGATTGGCGTGTTCTGTTTGGGTGGACTCCAAGGTCTGCTCGGTTGGTACATGGTGCAAAGTGGGCTGGTTAGTGAGCCCCACGTTAGCCCATACCGGCTGACCGCGCACTTGGCCTTGGCGGTGTTGATATATGGCTACATGCTGTGGCTAGTACTGGGGTTGATTACCGGCGGAAGACATAAGCGCTCATGGTCGGTCGACCCCCCATGGCGTTTGAGTGTGTTCGTGACCGCGTTGGTGGGAGTGATAATCATCAGCGGTGGTTTCGTTGCGGGAACCAAGGCGGGTTTCGCGTTCAACACGTTCCCAACCATGAATGGTGATTGGGTGCCGCAGGGTATTTGGGCGTTGCAACCGGCGTGGCGTAATCTGTTTGAAAACCTGGCGACGGTGCAGTTCTCCCACCGCGTTATCGCACTCGCTCTGGCGGTGCTGGTACCGGTGTTATGGTTATCGGTGTTGCTTGCCAGCGTGTCGCCACGGGTGCGACTCGCGACTCACGGTTTGTTGGTGATGCTGGTGGTGCAAATCTCGCTCGGCATCACCACCCTCATTAATACGGTGCCGGTGTCAGTGGCAGCGATGCATCAAGGCGGAGCATTGCTGGTATTGACCATGGCACTGTGGGTGACCCACGGTTTGTTACGCGACAAACGTGCATTTCGCCCTTAGCCTGCATCTTGCGCTAAGGCGCCCCGCCTCTATTTACAGCACGCAGAAGAAACAACCGCAGCGGCTCTCGAGAACTGACCACATTCGACTCTCCACGTTGTTCGGCAACGTTACCGGCGGGGTATCCCGGCGTTGGCTCGGTCTCGAACGCCTGGACTCGCGCTTCACTCGACCTATGACTACGACTACGCATTTCGCTCCAGCGTGGCGCTCGTCCCCGCACAGCAGGGGAACAGCAGGGGAGCTACGCGCAGGACAAGTCCTATTGCCATCAGCCGGGATCCTTGGTGCACTATGCGGGCTAGCGGTGACTCAATGTCATTGGTCGCAACATTCGCCGGTGCACGCATGCGAACGGTCGGAACCAGCTATACTGTGGCAGGTGCGTATAATGATGGTTAGCAACGACAACAACCCAATTATAGGGAGGCGGTAATGTGGAAGTGGCCGACATTTTCGAGTTTGATAATCGGAGTCATGCTATTGCCTACGACAGTGAATGCTGAAGAGTGGCGATACTCAGGTGCGGCCCTTGTACGATCGGACGTCTCGCCGCAGGGTGCAGGCGAAGCGATGTCCGCGGACCAACGTTTCCCGGCGCCGGGTGGGATGTCGCCGCGAAACAATATGACCCAGATCGCAGTGCGCAATAAGTTTGGCGATCCCCAAGAACAGCTGCCGGCAGTGGGAGAGCCACCTATATCCCGTTGGCACTACTTGGACTATACCGTCTATTTCGAGCGAGATCGGGTGATCATTTCCGTGCCCAGTGATGTGGGGTTGAAGCGCTAGGCCGCGATGTCTGTCACGACTGCTGTATGCCGTTTGCGCGCAGTCTGTGTTCTCTACTTCTGACTGACACTTCATGGTGGACAACCAGTGAGCAGTCGGTTTCGGTATGTGGTCATTATTCTGTTTTCAGTCTCCATTGCCCCAGCTTCTAGTGGCACGGATACAAAGTGGACACTGAACAAGGCGATGACGCTGTTGGCCGGGGTTAAGCAGTTGGAGTCGACCTTTGTGGAGACGAAGCAGTCCGGCTTTTTAAAGGACGATCTGGTTTTATCAGGGACGCTTCGGTTCACGGCTCCCAATACGCTAGAGAAGCATGTGTTATCGCCGTTCGACGAGATCATCACCATCGGTCACAGCCAGATCACCATTGAACGCCAAGAGGGAGATTCCGTTTAGCAATTCGTTCAGACGATACCTCCAGTAGTGCGTACGATCATCGACAGTATTCGCGCAACCTTGGCGGGAGACCAAACCCGTCTGGAACGGCATTATGAAATAGAAGTAAGCGGAAACGATCAATCGTGGTCGTTGCAATTATTGCCCAGAGAATCGGAACTCAAAAAATACTTGCGAGTGATCACAATTGATCGAATATCGGAGAAGATTACTCGCATCGTTACTGAGGAGGTGGACGGTGACCGCTTCGTCATTGAAATTGCATATAAAGATATCGTTGCGTCGTAGTATTTTACGTCGGCCAGCGCGAAATTCGTCAAGCTGATCGGCCAGTACTTGGAATACGTTGCGTAACAGCAATACAGGATCGGTTTGGTCCTTCAGCAATCTTCTGCGCGTGATTCTTGCGGTGGTCGTCGTGGTTTCTGCGGCGGTGGTCGGAACTCGTTTCAGGCTGACTACCGATTTGATGGATTTTGGGATGTTAATGTTATCGCATACGCCACCGCTTCAGGCCGTCGGTCTTACCGTTGCCATGGGTGCTGCGCTGTGTCTAGTATACGGTGCAATCTGGTCGACGGAGGCGCCGCGAAGACGTAAACGAAAAAAGAGATGGCGGCGCAAAAAACAACCGGTGCCCAGCTGATATACTTTGTCACGTTCAAAGCTTTAGTGGGATCTTTAGATGTGAAAACAATAATAAAGGCGCTCGTTGTTGGTTTGGCGTTGTCGGCATCGGCGATGCCGGTTGTCCACGCAGAGGAGTTGCCGTTATGGGAGATTGCCCTGGGCGGTGGTGCGCTTCAGGTTCCCGAGTACCGGGGTTCTGATGACAATCGGCAGATCGCGTTCCCATTTATCTATCCGGTATATCGCGGCGAATTTCTGCGCGTCGATGACCAGGGGATTCGCGGCGTGTTCTTTGGTACCGAACGTGTTGAGCTCGATTTCAGCGTGGATGCCAACACCTCGGTCAACAGCGACGATACAAGTGCTCGTACCGAGATGCCTGATCTCGATCCAACATTACAGCTGGGGCCATTATTGCAGGTTCGCTTGTGGCCCGAGCGGCCATCGCGTCAGGTACTGTTGCTTAATTTGCCAGTGCGCTCGGTGTTCGCAATCGGGGATGCAGTCGAACATGTGGGGTGGACGGCGTCGCCCCATGTCACATTATATAAGCGGGTTGACCTATTTAATCGTCGCTGGCGGTTGGGCCTATCGGGGGGGCTGGAGTTTGGCGATAACGAGTTTCATGACTATTATTATCGAGTGAACCCCGAGTTTGCAACGGATACGCGCCCGGCATTTGATGCCAGCGGTGGTTTTGGTGGCACCCGTTTCATCGGCAGCTTCGTGTCGCGCGGAAAGAAGAGCTGGATGAGCTTTTTCGCGCGCTATGATCGGTTAGGCGGAGCCGCGTTCGACGACAGCCCCCTGGTAGAACGCAATGATGGCCTCACCTTTGGTTTCATCTACGCGCGATTCATTGCCCGCTCCAAACGTATGGTCGAGGTCAAAGAAATGCGCCGCGTAGAGCAGTCGGACTAGATTCTTTCGGAAGTTTTGGTCATCACTGTTGATACCGCGCTCATTGATTTTTTTATAAAGTCCGGCAGTTCCGCTGCGCCCGCCTTCACCGCGGTGGTGGCGTGACCCGCCTCATCGTCACGCATCCGTGCAACGATTTCGCGACTCTTGGTGTCATTCACCGGCAGCCGATCAAGATGCCCGTCTAAGTGGCGGACCACCTGGCGCTCGGTTTCAGCCAAAAATCCCAGGCTGATGCGGTCGCCGGCGAGACCGGCGAGCGCGCCGATGGTGAACGAGCCGGCATACCACAAAGGATTGAGGAGGCTCTTGTGACTTCCCAGCTCTTCGATTCGCTCCTCGCACCAGGCGAGGTGATCGTTTTCTTCCGCTGACGCGTCGGACATAGTCTGCCGTACCCGGGTCGATCGGGCGGTCAGTGCCTGCCCGTGGTATAAGGCTTGGGCGCATACCTCGCCAGTATGATTAACGCGCATCAGCCCAGCTGCCAGGTCGCGCTCGCTGTCGCTGAGATCGTCACCGGTAACGGCAGGCTGAGGTGTTGCCCGTTGCCGGGGTGGGCGGCCGAAAACGGTGCGCAGACCCTGATCGAGATGATTGACCAGCTCATCCAGTATTGAATATTTGCGCATGAGTTCAAGATACAAGACCCGAGGCCCCGCGCGCAAGCCTCAAGTCTCAGCCCTTAAGCCTCCATATCCTATCGATTAGAATCGCCGGATGTACGACCTCGACGTCAAGATGCCGGCTCGCGATGCCGGCCGCGAGGTGCAACGCACACCCTATATTCGAGGTGACGACCGTGCGGCAGCCACTGTCGCGAATAGATTGTAGTGTGTCGCCGCGCAACTGTTCCGACATCGCGGGCTGGGTGAGGAAATAGATGCCTGCGGCGCCGCAACAGGTTGCGTGGTTAGATAATGTATCGACTTTGGTGTTGGATATGCGGCTCAACAAACTGTGAGTTTTCTTGCCGGACTGCATGACATTTCGCAAAGAGCAGGGTTCATGCACCGCGACCCCGTCAACGGATGTCGCGGAATCTTCGAAAAGTGCCGCATGGCGATCCTCGATAAACGCGCCGAAATCATGCACCCGTAGACCAAAATCCGTTGCTTCTCGGGTGGCTACGTGTTGTCCGTACTCGATCAGCATCGCACCGCAACCGCTGGCCAACGTAATAACAGGCATGTCGCCCGTCGATGCGAATGCCTTCAGGTTTTGTGCGATCAGCCGCCGTGCGCCGGCGATGTCACCGGCGTGCTGATGGATGGCGCCGCAACAATTTTGCCCAGGCGGCACATGTACGCTATAGCCTATTGTATTGAGGATGCGAATAGCAGCGTTGATGGTCGGCTGATCCACGATGCGGGCGATGCATCCCAGAAACAGGGTCACTTCGCCGCGCGCCGCATCTGTTACCGGATACACCGTGGCATAGTGTTTGAGTTTGGGCATTGGTGGCAGTTGCGCTTCGACCGTTGCCAGTCCCAGCCATCGCAACAGCCCCGAACCGCGAACAATCGCTTGCAAACCCGAGCGCTGATATCCACGCAGCAAGCGGCCCAACCCACCCAGTCGATGGGGGCGCACGAGTAAACCGTCCACCACCCAGCGCCATAGCACACGCCGTCCCCAGGCCTCGCGACGGTTGGCGGCGACGAACGCGCGCGCGTCGTCGATCAGCCGTCCGTAGGGCACCTGGGCCGGACATGCCGCTTCACAATGGCGGCAGGCAAGACAGCGGTCAAGATGGGACTCCAGTGTCGGGGTCAACGCTAGCTCGTTGCGGATCATGGCGCGCATCAGCGCGATCCGGCCGCGCGGAGATTCATTTTCGTCGCCGGTTTTCCGGTAGGTGGGACAATGCGGTAAACACAGCCCGCACTGGACGCACTTATCCGCATCCGCGAGCGGAAACCGGTCGGTCGCTAACAAAGCTTGGGTCATGCGTGGGATTGTACCGGTTCCGGCATAATTCCCTGCATTCCAGGGGGTAAGCCTAGCGACAGAGTCCCCAACTATCTATACATCGGCTTGCTACCGGTGTATGTTAGGCGCTGCCCGCGGGAGTTGCCCCCTCGCGGTGAGTTTTAGAGAATGACTGATATGATTTTATAGAGAGTGTTTCTATTTTTTAGTCCAGAGGAGGAAAGCATGAAACCAAAGAGCAAGAATAGCGCAAAACCTGCATCTGGCCGCCGCAAGTTTCTGAAGACTGCGGGGGCCGCGACTGCGGGGGCCGCGACCTTGGGATTCCCCATGGTATCGCGTGCGCAAACGACAACCCTGAAGATGCAGAGTTCCTGGGGCGCCAAGGCGATCTTCCAGGATATGTTCCGGCAGTATGCGGAGCGCGTCGAGGCCATGTCCGGCGGCCGAATAAAGGTCGACGTGTTACCTGCGGGCGCGGTGGTCAAGGCGTTTCAGGTACAGGACGCCACCAACAAGGGCGTCATCGATGGCGCGCACACCGTGACCGCCTACTGGTACGGCAAGAATAAGGCCGCTTCGCTGTTCGGCACCGGTCCGGTATTCGGCGCCAATGCGTCGCAGATCCTGGCCTGGATCCACTACGGTGGCGGCAAGGAGCTGTATCAAGAACTGGTCCAGGATATTCTCAAGTTGAATCTGGTGGGCTTTTTTGCCATGCCGATGCCGACCCAACCCTTGGGCTGGTTCAAGAAGCACGTCAAGAGCGCCGCCGACATGCAGGGCCTGAAGTACCGCACCGTGGGATTGGCCACCGACATCATGCAGGGCATGGGGCTGAAGGTGACCCAGCTTCCGGGCGGCGAGATCGTCCCGGCGCTGGAGCGCGGCGTCATCGAGGCATTCGAGTTCAACAACCCCACTTCCGACATGCAGTTCGGCGCTCAGGACGTGTCCAAGCACTATCACATGGGGAGCTATCACCAGGCGGCGGAGTTCTTCGAGATCATCTTCAACAAGGACAAGTTCAACGGCCTGGCCAAGGAGCAACAGGCGATCCTCGAGTACGGTGCGGAGGCCACCAATACCGCGAACTACGGTTTCGCATTGGATAATTACTCGCGCGACCTGCAGGACCTGATGAAAAAACACGGGGTCAATGTGTATCGTACCGATACGTCGATCATGAAGGCGCAGCTCGATTCGTGGGACACGGTGCTAAAGAAACTCGAGACAGATAATTTCTTCGCCAAAGTGGTGAAGAGCCAAAAGGAATGGTCGCACCGGGTGGCGTTTTACGATCTGATGAACTCGGCGGATTACAAACTCGCCTTCCAGCACTACTTCCCTGGCGAGATCGCTTAAATAAGGCGTTAACAAACCCGTTCGTGTCGGGCGGCGCCGTGGGGCGCCGCCCGGGCGGGCGCTAGCCGCATTTGTACCAACATCGGGCGTTAGCGATGCTGAGCTTCATCCTGTTCGTGGACCGTGTATCCGCTTGGGCTGGGAAAGCGTTTGCATGGTGTATCCTGATTATGACCTTTGGCGTCAGCTATGAGGTCTTCGTCAGGTATGTATTGAGGGATCCGACCTCTTGGGCATTCGACATCAGTTACATGATGTACGGCGCGCTGTTCATGATGGCCGGTGCCTACACCTTGTCCCGCGATGGCCACGTTCGAGGCGACGTGCTCTATCGGTTATGGAAGCCGAAAACCCAGGCCAGACTTGAACTGGTTCTGTATTTTTTGTTCTTTTTTCCCGGAATCCTGGCGTTTATCATTGCCGGCACCGACTACGCGGGTGAATCGTGGTTCTACAAGGAGGTCAGTGTCATGAGCCCGGCGAATGTGCCCATCTTCCAATTCAAAACGATCATCCCGGTGGCCGGTGGGCTGTTATTGCTGCAAGGTATGGCTCAGGTATGCCGCTGCATCGTTTGTATCCGCACCGGGGAGTGGCCGATACATCTGGAGGATGTCGAAGAGATGGAGACCATGATGCAGCACCAACATGAAGAGGCCGGCGGGGGGCTCGAAGACTTCGTCGAACACGTCAAGGGGGAAGACAAACATGAGTGACCCGCTCATTGCCGTCATCATGCTCGGCATATTTGTGCTCACGATACTGCTCGGTTTTCCTATCTGTTTCACGCTCATGGCCATGGGCGTAGCCTTCGGTTACTACGCGTATTACGACGCGGCGCGAATGCAATCGATTTTTGACAATCAAATCTTTGATCTGCTCGTCAATCAGACCTACTCGGTGATGGCCAACGATGTACTCACTGCGGTGCCGTTGTTTCTGTTCATGGGTTATATCGTGGAGCGCGCCAATATCGTCGATCGGTTGTTCTTCAGCATGCAGATCGCCGCGCGGCGGTTACCCGGCTCGATGGCCATTGCCGCACTCGGCACCTGCGCCCTGTTCGCGACCGCCACCGGGATCATCGGTGCGGTGGTCACATTGATGGGGCTGCTGGCTTTCCCCTCCATGCTCAAGGCGCGCTACGACGTGAGCTTCGCGGCCGGCGTGATTTGCGCCGGCGGCTGTCTGGGCATCTTGATCCCACCCAGCATCATGCTGATTGTCTATTCCGCCACCTCCAACGTGTCGGTGGTACGCCTGTACGCGGGCGCCATCCTCCCTGGTTTCATGTTGGCGGGGCTCTATATCATCTACGTGATGGGGCGGGCGATGTGGAACCCTAAGCTGGCGCCCAAGCCCAAGGCAGACGATGTGGGCGATCTTTCCTACGGCCGGGTGATCATCATGATGATGACCTCTTTTTTCCCGCTGGCGTTCCTCATCTTGTCGGTGCTGGGTGCCATCCTGTTCGGTCTTGCGACCCCATCGGAAGCCGCATCGATGGGCGCATTGGGTGGACTGGTTCTGGCCGCCGCATACCGTGCCCTGACCTGGGAACGCCTGAAGGAGTCGGTCTATCTCACGGTGCGTACCTCGGCGATGGTATGTTGGCTGTTCGTCGGATCGTGGACCTTCGCATCGGTGTTTTCCTACCTCGGTGGCCACTCGCTCATCGAAGAGACGGTGTTGGGCATGGGGTTGACCCCGGTGATGTTTCTGATCATGGCGCAGTTCATAATCTTCCTGCTCGGGTGGCCGCTGGAGTGGAGCGAGATCATTATCATCTTTGTGCCGATCTTTCTCCCCATGCTGCCGGCCTTTGGGGTCGATCCACTGTTCTTTGGAATCCTGGTGGCGATGAACCTACAGACCTCTTTTCTCACCCCGCCGATGGCGATGGCGGCCTACTATCTCAAGGGGGTGGCGCCGCCACACGTGCAGCTCATCGATATATTCAAGGGCGTGTTGCCGTTCCTGTCGATGGTGATTCTGGCGATGGTGCTACTGTACGTGTTTCCCCAGATCATAATGTATTTGCCGGATCTGGTGTACGGCAAGGCTAGGTAGGATCCATTGGACACTCACTTGCTTGTGAATGCGGCGGAATTGAACGCCACCGAAGCGGCGCGACAAATCCGCAATGGCCATTTGAGTTCCGAGGACCTCGTGCGGGCCTGTCTGGAATGCATCGACCACGATGAGCAAACGGTGCAGGCGTGGATGCATATCGACCCAGAGTATGCCGTGCAACAGGCGCGCCAGGCAGATGAATTCCGGCAAACGGGCGCCGATCTTGGTCCGCTGCATGGGGTGCCGGTCGGGGTAAAGGACATCTTTGATACCTATGATATGCCCACCGAATGCGGCACGCCGTTATTTGCCGGACGTCAACCCACCGACGATGCGCATGCGGTTGCCGCGCTGCGTGAGGCCGGGGCGATCATCCTCGGCAAGACCGTCAGCACCGAACTCGCGGTGTATTTTCCGGGTAAGACCACCAACCCGAATGACCCGGCGCGGACTCCGGGTGGTTCATCCAGCGGTTCGGCGGCCGCGGTCGCCGCGAACATGGTGCCGCTGGCGTTGGGCACTCAGACAAACGGTTCGATGATCCGTCCCGCGTCCTTTTGTGGCGTGTATGGATTCAAGCCGAGTTTCGGCGCCATCTCGCGATATGGGGTGCTGTCCTTGTCGCGTGCCTTGGATACGGTAGGGGTGTTTGCGCGTTGCGTGGAAGATCTGGCTCTGGTCACGGAACCACTGATCGGTTTCGATGAGCGGGATCCCGCCACCCGGCTGCGGGCGCGTCCACACCTCGTGGCCGCGGCAATATCGGAGCCGCCGCTGGCGCCGAACCTGGCGTTCATAAAATCGCCGGTTTGGGAACAGGCCGACGCGGATACCCGTGGCGCCTTTACCGAATTGGCGGATTTTCTTGGCGACCATTGCGACGAGGTCGAGTTACCAGGGTTGTTCAACTCGGCGGTAGGCTGGCACCGAACGATCATGAATGCCGACTTGGCAAAAAGTTTGGGGCGGCTGCACGAAGATGGTAAGGACAAGTTGAGCGCGAAGCTTCAGGAGATGATTGAGGAGGGGCAGAGCTGTTTGGCACTCGATTACAACCGTGCATTAGATATGATAGACGTGCTTTATGCCGGGCTCGAGCAAGTGTTCGATCGGTATGACGCGATTATAACCCCGGCGACCACCGGTGAGGCGCCGTTGGGACTCGAGTCCACCGGCGATCCGATCTTCTGTACACTGTGGACATTGATGGGGTTGCCGGCGGTGAGTCTGCCGCTGCTTCAGGGTAGCAACGACATGCCTATCGGCGTTCAATTGGTGGGCGCGCGCAATGACGATGCGCGTTTGCTGCGGACCGCGCGCTGGCTGGATCAACGGGTCACAGACGACATTTAGAGCGAGCTATAAGGACCATGTTAGACAAATTCCTGGCGACGATTTCCATCCTTTCCCTGGTTGCCTTTATGGGTGTGGTTGCCGTGTACGTGAACGAACCGGATCTTTGGATCATCATCATCGTTGTATTGATCATGGGGATCTACGATTTCTACCGCCAGAT
>CALZGZ010000187.1 GCA_945787105.1 uncultured Gammaproteobacteria bacterium | reverse complement strand
CGCTGCTAATAACGACCTGTTCAGTAAATCCGCCGGGCAGGCTGATCGCCCCCGCGGGTGCCGAAAGCGATATTGAGATCGAGGCCACGATGCCGCACAGATAAAACACAAAATGCCTCACCGGAAGTCATACCCCCTTATTGGTATTGACCATGCTTCTGCGCGCGGTCTTCCAGCACCACACACTACATTTTTTACGTTTACGTTCACGGCGATCACAACGGGTCGGACCTCGGCAACTACAAACAAGTTCACGGCACCAGGGGTCGGACCTCGGCAACCCATTGATTTAATGAAATATATTAGCCGTATTAGCGCTATATCCGCGATTAAAACGTCGTTTTTACGCCTCGAAACGCGGCTATAAGCCGTGTGTTCACGATCTAGGTTCGTCAGGCATTACCGGAACTGGACCCAGCTAGTCGCTGCAAGTTGCGGTCGCACTGAACGGCTTGGTTTTTCCGATCAATTAACGTATTCTCCACTGTGACATTCATATCAAGAGTGTTGAGTAACTAAAACTCGGATAATCACTCTCTCACGATAACAAGGAGGTTATCATGCAATATCCCAAGACCTTTCTGTTCTGCTCCATTCTTCTTATCTCCTGGAACACGCCGGTGTCGGCCATGCCCATGGTCGTGATTAATGAGGTTGTATATGACGGATCCGGTTCTGACGCTGATGATGTATTTACGGAACTATTTGGCAGCCCCGGCATAAGCCTGAACGGCTATTTTCTAACCGGTACGAATGGATCCACGGGTTTAGTTTACCGCTCGATCGATCTAACGAATACGGTTATCCCGTTTGATGGAATCCTGGTGTTGGCCACATCGCTTGCATCCGACGCAGTAAAGGCAGCAAGAGATTATGTTGCGAGTGTCGACTGGCAAAATGGACCGGACTCTATCCAGTTATTAGATGCCACAGGATCGATTGTCGATTCTCTACAATACGGAGATGCCGGAATTCACAATAACGGTGAGGGCCTCCCGGCTTTGGACGTAGCCGCAGGTTTTAGCCTGTCACGGGATGCGTTTGCAACAGACACCAATAACAACGCATTAGATTTTGCAAGCTCTATCGCACCAACGCCAGGCACCGGGCCGATAATATCAAATGTTCCAGAACCGTCCAGCTTGATGTTAATGACCTTCGGGCTCATCAGTTTTCTCGTTACCATAAAATCTCGCGCTCTTCTTGCCGCTAAGAAGATGTCAGGGTAACAAAGCTTCAACAACGTCGGACGTTGGCGACTGACCCGGACGTCGCATCGGGTCCCGTCGCCAGGGGCCGCAGCCGCGTGTGAATAGCAGGTGCGTGACGACTCGGGCGGACACGCGTAATCAACAAATCAGCGATGTCCGGCATCCGCTTACCAATACTTAGCCCGCATATTGCACCCAGGATCCCGGATGATGGCGACGGGACTTGTCCCGGCATACTCACAGGTCGGGTGGCTGGTTCCACTGCTGTTCCCCTGCTGTGCGGGGACAAGGCGGGAACGAGCCAGTGCGCTGACTTTTCATTGGGGTTCAGGCGGCATCCTGGTGTGCCTTGCCGGTAGACTGCCACTAGGCTTTTCGGTGGAGGAAGCGGAGGAGAGGCGGAGGCTAATCCAGTACGCTGAAGCCGTCCTCGTCGCACTCATAGGCCACATCCTTGCCGTCAACCTTGGTCTCCAGCGTTACCGGACGGCGCCACAGGGTGTAAAGATGCTTCAGCGTTTGTTTGGCATTCTCGGGTTCCAGTTCACGGTCGTCGGCCTCATGGCTGAGGGTGAGCCGGTGGCCGTGTTTAACGTCAATCTTTGTTGCCTTAATTATCGGCATACTGCCCATGCCCACTTGCGCCAGTAGGGTTTGCTTGACCTCCCTCCAGCCACTCTGATCCGCTACGTTGGTCACAACAAGGTCGCCGGATGGCTGGGCGGCATATTCGAAAATATCGAGCTCACGCGCCAGTTTTTCGTCCAAAAACCGCCTGAGGAAACTGGTATCCCGGTCAACCTCGCGGATTTGCAACATCAACTCACGCACACCTTTTGCGGCGTCACCCAACAGCGGCAGTGGCCCACCGTCATCATGCTTATCCTCCAGCCCTAATGCTTCCTTGGCAATTTTACGCCACGTCATGAAACCAAGGTGATAGGGGTTGATGTCACCGGGGGTAGGGCGGATGACCTGATGGTGACGGACCATAAATTCCATATGGATATCATGCGGCAGCTTAAGCGCGTGCATGATCTGGTGGTGCCAGAAGCTGGCCCAGCCTTCGTTGATGACTTTGGTTTCAATCTGCGGCAGGAAATAAAGCGCATCGGCACGTGCAATGCCGATCAGGTCACGTTCCCAATCGCTGAGGTCCGGCGCGTGTTCAAGCAGCAGGCGCAGGAGGTCCTCCTCGTCTTCCAGCAGTGGTTGCTCGAGCGCTGTGGCGAATGCGCGCTCATCCGGCTTATCTGCCTTGGTCAACTCTTTGAACAATCGTGCTTCCAGCTCCCCTCTGTTCAGGCGCTTCACTGATGGGTTACGGCTGATCTGCAAACTGAGTGAATGGCAGGCATCCAGCACCGGCTCCACCTGCTCAAGACCAATTGAAGGGTCAGTCATATAATCGCGCACCCGGTTGCTGTGCAGCTTGACACGGTTGAGCAAACCTTTGGGTTCAGTGTGGCGGAAGGTGAAGTTGTTTTTAAAAAAATCGTTATGGCCGTATACATGCGCCATCGTCAGGATTTGCAGGCACAAACTGTTACCGCGCATCAGGTACGCCACGGATGGGTCTGAGTTGATCACCATCTCATAGGGCAGGCCGGAAAGCTGCAGGTTATACAGCGTTTTCTGACGCTCGAAGCTTTTACCGAACGACCAATGCGGATAATGAGCAGGCATGCCGTGATAGGCCATATAGCCGATCATCTGTTCGTGGTCACAAACCTCAAACTCCTGCTCAAAACAGTCCAACCCAAAATCATCCACCAGCACGCGGATCTTTTCATCCCATGCGGCCAGATCAGCCATGGTCCACCGATCGCCGCTTGTGGCTAACTCAGTCAGGCTAGCTGGCATCGGCGTCTCCTTGCTCGCGTACGGCGCGGCGGATACGTTCTTTGCTCAGCAGAGACTGGAAGGCGGGCCACACGTCCTCTTTGCTATCAATTCTTACCGCCTTGAAATTCTCGGCCTTCAGGTTCTTTTCAAGCACTTCGATTAGGCCGTTGCCCCAGGTTTTGATCTCGCCGTAGCCAAACAGGTTGCACACATCCGCCAACTCCTGTGCGCATTTCAGCATCTCGTCATTGTCATCATGGAAATTATCACCGTCTGAACCGTGAAAGGCATAAAGGTTCCAGATCTTGGGGTGGTAACGCGCGGCGATAATCTCCTGCGCTTTTTTGTACCCCGCGCTGATTTTGGTGCCGCCGCTTTCGCCCTTGTGGAAAAATTCATGCTCGGTCACTTCTTTGGCTTCTGTGTGGTGGGCGATGAACACCACTTCAACCGAGCGGTAACGTGCGCGCACAAACTGGTACAGCAAGAAGAAGAAACTGCGGGCGAGATATTTCTTGGTGTTATCCATTGAGCCGGACGTATCCATGATGCACAGAATGGCGGCGTTGCTCTCGTGGCGGATTTTCGGTTTGCGACGACGGTAACGCAAGTCATCGCGCCGCACGCTGGATGGCTCGTCCGCATCAATGGTGCCGCCTGCCACCCGGCGTTTGATCAGGGTTTTAAGGGTTTTTTTCTTGTCGAGCGTGGCCGGGTTGCCTGCGCGCTGCACGCCCGCGCGCTTGAGTGTGCGTTCCGATAGCGTTTCGCGCATCTTGCGGCGTTCCATGTCGGGCAACTCCAGGTCCTCGAACATGATCTCGATCAGCTCATCAAGCATGATTTCGGTTTCGTAATAATCAACGCCTTCTTCGTCGCCACCTTCACCGCCTTTGCCTTCGGCCTTGTGTTTGCCTTTTTGCACCACTTGGCCTTGCTCGGTATCACCATCCCCTTGCCCCGCGCCTTTGGCATTGCCGTAGATGAAGCGGTATTCCTTGATGCCACGCACCGAAATTTTGATGATGGTATCGCCCGCGCGGCCAATGATCGGCTGTTCGGCCACGATATCGGCAACATTTTCGCGGATCGCCTTGCGCACCTTTTGACGGTGACGGGCTCGGTCCCCCGCTGAGCGGTCAGACCGCAGGCTTTCCTGGGCTTGATATTGGCGAAAGATTGCGCGCGGCTGGCTCACACTGCGCCCCTTCGCTCAATCTTTCCACAGGTTGTTGGCGGCGTATTTCAGCACCACATCGGCGGAATAGGGGGTGTAGCCAAGGCCCAGCAGGTCCTCGACCAGCTTGTCATATTTGGTGCGCTGGTCTTCATCGCGGGTGCGTGACGCGGTGACAATCCGTGAAATATCGCGCACGCTTGATGTCAGCCGTTTTTCAATCGCATCCTTGAGGGGCGCGTAGGAAATATAACTGATTTTTTCCTTACGCCGGGTGGCAGACCACAGGAAGGCGATCACTTCCTGGCGGAAGCCCTGTGCGGCAGTTCCCACAACCGCAAGCTGTTCTTCGATCGATTTAAGGAAAGCCTCATCGGGTTCCAGCTCTTCTTTGGTGTCGCTGTCGCGCACCCTGGTTTTATTCACATAGGCTTCGGCGTGATCGAGATAATTATGGAACAGGGTTTCGGCCTGTTCTTCATAGGCATGCACAAAGGCCTTGGTGATTTCACGCTCCAGAATTTCAAGATAGGTTTTGTGGATAGTGTCTTTGAGGAAATCGAGCAGCACGGATTTTTTGTCATCGGCGAACTCGGCCTCTTTAACCATATCAATCAGTGCCTCACGGATGTGGATTGGCGTGATGCCATCCGGGCTTTTCGAGAGCGCAATATCGATGGCCTTGACGATGAACCGGGTGGAAATGCCGGTCAGGCCTTCATCTGGTGTGTCGCCTTTCAGCTCATTCACATCCACGCGTTTGGTGCGGCCCTTCTCGATTACCTCTTCGCCGTTATAAAGCTTCAGTTTGGTCATCAGGTCGCACTTGTTGCTGGGTTCAAGTCGCGAAAGCACGGCGAACATCGCCGCCGTTTCCAGCGTGTGCGGCGCGATGTGGCCGTCAAAGCCCGATTTTCCGAGGATTTTCTGGTAGATTTTCACTTCTTCTGACAGCCGAAGGTTATAAGGCACCTTCACCAGTACAATACGGTCAAGGATCGCTTCATTAGTATGTTCGGCCTTGAACTTGCGCCATTCGGATTCGTTCGAGTG
>CALZGZ010000186.1 GCA_945787105.1 uncultured Gammaproteobacteria bacterium | reverse complement strand
GCACAAACTATAGGTCGGATCGTAATCCGTTATACAACGTCAAAAATGGATGAACGTTATGGCACTTGTTGTCCCGGAGTCATTCCTGCACTGTAGGTGTGGTTAGCGGGAGTCAGCGTCCGTTATCAACAGCATTGAGGACGAGACACGACGTGGATTGATGGCAATTTTTCGCTCGTTACTGATTTAACGAGTGACGAAGATCGGAGCGACAGAGTATGGGTGTATGTGGCACAACGTCGACAAGTCGGTCGTGTAGCGTGAACGATGAGGCATGATCCGTAAAGCGATTGGAGCGAATTGCATGGTTATCGGAGTCGGGGCCCGCGGCCCGTTAGCGATTGTGGGGCAAGCGCAGGTTTTGGAATGTCAGCAACCGGCTCAACACGTTGCCACGTATCAGCAGGCGCAATCCTGGCCCGAGGCGGCTCGGTCACAAAGACGACAATCGGGTTTGGGCCGCCCCCGGTGTTAGCGAGCGACACGTCCATGCTTGGTGCTACGAACAGCCTCCTCAGTCCGATCGAGTTTAACGTCGATATCCGTTTCCATACGGAAGATGTGGACGTGCTGTTCTGTGGCCGCGACCGCCAGAAAAAAGGCGGCTATATCCCCCGATATCCGATCGTGGCGCGGGTGTTACACGGCATCTATGCGCAGATGCTCGCGGACAATCCGTTTGCCGAGAGTATGCTGATCGAATTCGATATCCATTTCGATCAGCTCTTTGGCCTGGTGGATACCCGGGTTGAGCGGTGCCAGACCCTCGCGGCACACGCCCAGGATCAAGAGGGCATTACCCTACGGCCGATTACACGGCGTCAACCGTTCCTGCACGAGGCCGTCGCCACATTCAACGAGTATGGCCGCTGCCTGTTGCGGGGCTACGGCCGCATTGATCTGGCGGTACGCTGGCTGCGGACGATCAACGGCGCCGCGCTCATGGAGTCGAAGCTTGCGGAACAATTTATTCGCGAGTTATTGCGACGGCAGCGCGCCTTGAATGAGGTCATTATTGGATACGCCAAGCGGTTGCGGCCCGTCACCCGGCAAGAGGTCTTGGATGGCAGCCAACGGGCCCGTGAGTTGGCGCAGGCGGTTCGGCGCCGCGTGGCGCCGGACGTGCTGAATAAGCAACGACGCTGCCGGTTCTTCCGGGTACGCAGCATGGCCAAGCCATGGGATGCGCCGGGCCGAGGCCTGTATCGGAACACACATGCCGAATCTGAACGCGACCCCAACCATTCCCTCATAGAGCCAACTGCGGAGACCGAGGCGCCTAGCGTCTCCGAGCCTCCGATCGCCAAGGAGGAATTAACCCATGCACCACCCGCAGACATATCGACAGCGCGTCACTGCGGGCGCAAGCGCCAGGAGTGACGCGCGCCGGGACCCTGCGGAAACGCAAGCCCGGCGCGGATCTCAAAGAGCGAAACATGAAAATTGCGCAGGACGGGCGAATGACGGGTCTTTCAGAACCCTTTAACGTCAAAATTGGATGAACCGTATAGCTATTGTTCCATTTCGTAGGACACGTAAAATTGGTGGTGGTGATCCAAGACGTCAGGATGTCGCCGAAATTTGTAACAAACGATTTCTAGCCGTCCGATGGCCGTCGGCACTCCCTAGATGGAGTAAATAGGCCATCAAGATTCCTCATGCTCGCTGCGAGGGGAAACGGGCGTAACGCCTAGCGGGATGTCTTCCATTGTGTCGTTGGGCCTGGTGCCCCTCGGCGTTTTCCCATCTCGCTAGTGGGCCTAGTGCCCACTAGCACCTTTAGCCGCAGTTCGCGGCTGATTCAGACTTTAGTCAGACACTGGGTGTCGGGTTGCATGGCGTTGCCGCGTCGTGCAGTTCCGGATCGCGGCTTGGGCCGGCTCCTGGGCCGGTGCCAAGAACATGGCGGAGTCTGTCCGGCGAAGTAAGGAAGCCGTGTCTTTGAGTCTTCTCTACTTCGTGTTGTGTTGAACCCGAATCCAGGGTGACCCGCCACCCTGGAGGTGTGGTGGGTTCTCTGGATTCATTAACTTCTCTAATAGGAGGTGATGAATCGCATGACACTGACGAATGCTCGTCTGCGGTGCAGTCCACTCGTGGGGTGGTCTGCAGCTTTTTTAGGCACGTCGGGGGCTACGTGACCGACGTTAAATTCCGCCGTGTTTGAAGGCGAGCTTTTTAAGCCTTCAAAGACTGTACCTGCCGCCGGGTAGGGACAGATCGCGGATTCACACTAACCAAGCGACGTACGTAGAAAACGCAAGCTTTTAGCGTTAGCGCGGATCGCGCATCAGGGTGCCGCCCCTTATATGGGCGGTGTGTGGAGACGACAACGGCGGGAGTTTTAACCATGACGCCACTGGAGTGGGACTTACAGCAGGTCCTGAAACGCAACCGGGACGGGTCCCGGGGCACGCAGTACGAGAGAAAGAAAACGGTGATGCAGTTTGCCAAAGAGATTCATGGGTTGGGGTTTCGAGGGCTTTGCCTGCGCAACGTCCGACAAAAACACCTGCAGAAGGTGTTGGCGGAATGGAGGACAGGAAAGCCTGAGGGTCGGCCAATTAGCGCTGCGACCTTAAAAAACCGCCTAGCGAGCTTGCGGTGGGTACTGGAGAAGGTGGGCAAGTCGAATCTGCTCCGGGAGTCCAACCGCGCTTTGGGGATCGAGGCCCGAACGTACGCCCCAGAGCAGTCCAAGGCCATGACGTTGACCGAAGCCGTTTTGAAGCGCGTCACCGACAACCACGTCTACCACAGCTTTCGGATGCAGGCTGCGTTTGGACTGCGACGGTCCGAGGCGATGAAGATCCACCCCGACTGGGCGGATCGTGGCGACAAATTGTCTTTGAAGAGCAGCTGGACCAAGGGCGGGCGGCCACGGGAGATCCCGATTCGAAACCCACATCAGCGTGAAGTCTTGGATGCGGCCAAGGCCTTTGCCAAGAACGGCTCCCTGATTCCAGCACGAAAAAGCTATCGAGAGCACTTGATGACCTGGGAGTACCAAACCCGCCGGGCCGGGCTCTCCAAGACCCATGGACTTCGCCATGCCTATGCGCAACGGCGTTACGAAGAACTCACCGGCCGTAAGGCCTCAATCCTCGGCGGCACGCCGACCAAAGAACTCAAAGGTGCGCTGAGGGAACAAGATCGCCAGGCGCGACTGCAAATCGCGGCAGAGCTGGGGCACAGCCGCAGCAGCATCATGAATACATACATAGGGCGGTAACGGCGTTGGATTCGCAAATCAAGCAATTACGTGCAATCCAGAATGAACCAATCGAGGGGGCTAGGGTGGAACACCGGCCTCATGACCGGTTGCTATGGGACGTTGAAGAAACAGCACGACAGTTGGGAGGGATTTCAACAAAAACCGTTCACCGCATGTTGCAGCGAGGAGAGCTTCCAAGGGTCAAGATCGGCCGCGTGGTGCGAATCCCTGCGAAGGCGGTTCAAGATTGGGTGGCGCGTCAAGTCAGACTCTCGCATAATGTTTCCTGCGTGGGACTTGGCGTGCGTCAACAGGAGGTAAACGTATGCCGTACAAACGCAAAGACAGCCGCTTCTGGTGGGTGGACCTCACCGACGCAAGTGGCAAAAGAGTTAGAAGATCTACTGGGACTACGGACAGAAAGGAAGCGGAAGGATTAGAAGCCAAATGGAAGTTGGAAACTTTTAGGCAGCAACAATGGGACGAGCAGCCGAGCCGAACGTTCGATGAGTTGATGTTGGCGTACCTTCAGGAAACCAGGGACAAGAAGAGCCACCAGCGGGATCTCAATGCCGCGGTGCATTTACATGAGCAATTTTCCGGCATGGAATTAAACGGTTTATACGCTAGGGATGTACGCGCGTATGTGGAATGGCGTAAAAAGAGCGTCAAACACGCGACCGTGAATCGGGAGCTTGGGTTGCTTTCTGCGGCCATCAACTATGCGCGACGCGAGTGGGACTGGGATATCCCGAATCCCGTGAGCGGACGTAAATTGAAGGAGCCCGAGGGCAGAGCGCGATGGATCAGCCGTTCCCAGAGCGAGGCGTTGATCCGGGCCGCGAACGCGGAAAGCAATGCCTCGCATTTGGCGGACTTCATTCGCTTGGCCTTGCACACGGGCTGCCGGAAACAAGAGTTGTTGGGATTGGAATGGACGCGTGTGGATCTGTCATCCAATTTGTTCTATTTGGAAGCGCAACACACGAAAACAGCGCGTCGGCGATCCGTGCCGTTAAATCGATCGGCAAAGTCGGTCATCCTAAAGCGTGCTCAATTGCGAGCGCAGTACTGCCCGGGCTCTCCTTGGGTGTTTGCGCACAAAAACGGCCGCCGGATACAGGACGTCAAGCGTTCCTTTACCACTGCGTGTGAGAGAGCAGGGATTGATGATTTTCGCATTCATGATCTTCGTCATACCTGTGCCGCATGGTTAGTGAGTGCCAACGTACCGCTGGCAGAAGTGAAGGCGTTGTTGGGTCACAGCACGGTCAAGATGACCGAGCGTTATGCGCATTTAGCACCGGAAAATATGCGCGCAGCGGTGGCCAAGCTGGACGGATGTCACGATTTTGTCACGGTCGACGAAAAAACGAATAGAAGTAAACTGATATTGGTTCGCTAAGTGATTGAAAGGATTGCGTTAGAAATGGTGGAGCGGAGGAGGCTCGAACTCCCGACCTTCGCATTGCGAACGCGACGCTCTCCCAGCTGAGCTACCGCCCCATGTGGTGGATTACAGATCTTGCCGGCAAGGACTCATATTGTAGACCAGTCGCATTAAATGCTGAAGCATCGGTCAGGCGTCAAATAGATTTCGCAACGCGGATTGGAGATGAGTCAGGCGCGTGAGAGGACTACTCATTTCGAGCAGATACTGTTTAACGACTGTGTCCAACGGCAGGATCTCCGCCAGCCGGTAGCTCACCCAGCTTGCGTCGTCAAAGTGTCGCTGTACTGTGGCGTAGAGCGGTCCCGCGTCTTCTATGATCTCGGACAGTAAGTGACCAAGTTTGGCATACTTGGACGGGAGATCGATCAGTGGTTCGCCGGGGATCAGTGCAATCTCTGCGGTCAACAGTTGATTGGATTGCAGTTTGGTTTCCTTGATTGTGAAACGGTCGCCACCTTCGGCGACAATCCCAAGTAATCCATCCGGCAGCGTGTGCCAATCCACGATAGTGGCAAGGGTGCCGATTTCATAGGGTGCAGCGGGGGTTTCAGTCTCTTGCCCGGCGCGCAGTAAACATACACCGAATGGCGTTTGTTTCTTAACGCAATGGCTGACCATTTCGAGATAGCGGGGCTCGAAGATGCGCAATGGTATGGGGCCCCCAGGAAATAACACGGTATTGAGGGGAAACAGCGGTATAGTGAGGGTGTCCATCAACAATCGGTTTGTGCGTAGCGCGTGCGTCAGCGTACGCTTAAAGGCATAGCTATTGCAAGGCGCGACATGCCGTTGAGTAAAATTATTTCTGGCGGGCAAACGGGTGTAGATCGCGCAGCTTTGGACGTTGCGCTGGCGTTGTCGATTGATTGCGGAGGGTGGTGCCCGGCTGGACGGCGCGCGGAAGACGATAACATCGATGGGCTCTACCCGTTACAAGAGACTCCCAGTGATCGATATGCCCAGCGCACTGAATGGAATGTACGTGACTCGGAAGGCACGTTAATTATCACCGACGGACGGCTCACTGGGGGCACACTGTTTACTAAGGTCTGCGCCGAGAGACTGAATAAACCCTGTTGGATTAGTGAGACCAAGGAACCCCCTGAGGTTGATGGATTCAGGCGGTGGCTGCAAACTAACCGGATTGAGACACTGAACGTAGCGGGCCCGCGCGAGAGTCATCGGCCGGGCATCTATGAACAAGCGAAAGCATTGTTGCAACGCTTATTGAGTAATCCTGAACAAAGAGGTGAGTGATGCCGTTCTCGACCATCGTGTCCGCTGAGACCTTGAAACAGCATATCGATGATCCGGGTTGGATCGTATTCGACTGCCGATTTTCCCTCGATGATACCGAACGAGGGCGACGCGATTATCAACATTCCCACATTCCCGGGTCGCATTATGCTCATTTGGATGAGGATTTGTCGGCACCGCGGCGGGTAGACAGCGGCCGCCATCCACTCCCTGATGTCGGTCTTTTCTGCGATTGGTTAGCGCGGCATGGGATCGGCGACAACGAACAAGTAGTGGCTTATGATGATGCCGGCGGCGCGTTCGCTGCACGATTATGGTGGATGCTGCAATGGCTGGGCCACGAAGCAGCGGCGGTGCTCGACGGTGGTTGGCAGGTGTGGAACGACGCCGGCTTTCCGGTAAACCAGGACGTCAGGCCGAGCACGCACCAGGTGTTTACGCCGCAGCCAGACCGGTCGCGGTGGGTGGATGTGAACCAATTGATCGACGCGATGAACACCGATGCGGTACTGGTAATCGATGCGCGTGGTGCGAAACGTTATGCCGGCGAAGTGGAGCCGGTGGATTCGGTAGCCGGTCACATACCGGGGTCAGTAAATCTGTACCATATGATGAATCTGGGCGAAGACCGGCGATTTCAATCCGCCGCAAACCTGCGAACCCGATTTACGACACTTTTGCAGGGATATGACGGGAGTGCGGTGGTGCACAGCTGTGGTTCTGGGGTCTCCGCCTGTCACAATCTGTTGGCGATGGAGATTGCCGGATTGTCCGGTTCGAAGCTGTATCCTGGGTCTTGGAGCGAATGGATCACCGATCCCCAGCGTCCGATCGCGACCGGCCCGGAATGAAATGGAGATAGATGGATCAGACCCGGTGTAAAACGGGGTCTGACTGCGTTTTCTCAAATCCATTATTGATCACCTACACAACAAGAAAAGGCCGCCATTATTGTGGCGGCCTCAATCGCAATACCCTCAAACTCCCTGCAATGATCATGCTAACAAGAACGCACACGAATATTCTGTAACTCTGATCACACTCGAAGAAATCTTTTTCAGTCAGCGCAATTTTCTTTGATCAACGTGATTCTTTCAGTGAGTCACACGGCTATCGTTCATCGCCGGGGGGGTCCGCATCACTTCACGTCTTTGGGTGTTCATTCAGCCATCGGCGAGTGATCACGACTTTTTGTGTCGGTGGGTTTTACGGTTTTCACACCGAGTCAATTACTGCGTTTTTCAGGTACTTGAAATCTCATGTGAAAGTAATTTCGGTACGATAACTGCGCACCTAGTTTAGAGAGGACGGCAACCGGGTAGCGATAACAAAATATGGGGGCAAAGACACTCCGAGCAATCCTATTTCGATTGCGCTAGGCGTTGTGGAGCACGAGCATAATCCTTAAACAGACCGCACTGAGTTCGGTTTCAACCTTTAGTGGTGCCGCTAGCCGCCGATGCGATACCCACCGACATGAACCATCAGTGACTTGGCCGCGGTCGATTGGCCGCGCTCTATTTTTCTGACCAAATAGAGCACTTAGGAGCAGCCGTTAAATTTATGTTTGATTTGCAAATTGATACCTGTCCAGTATCGGCATTGATTCGCCAAACAAAACTGCCGTGGGCAGACATGTCGCCTGGTGTTACCGCCTCATATGAAGATGCTCCTACGGCAGCCCGAGCCGGGGCGCGGGTGAAGACAACGGTGATAGCGACCAGCGTGAAACCGATCAGTATTGCATGGGATGTTTTCATTATGACCTCCAGGGTTTGAAGCAAAGTTAGGAGCGCGGTAGTTGTAAGCATTCAGGTTGAAGCACACCGGCCCACTGTTTGTCTTCGCCTGGTTGGACGCACAAAGTCTGCCTCACACCGCGTATGCGAGTACTTTTTCCGCCCTGCGGGAGCAGCACCATTTATGTTTGGATTAAAAACAATGGATACTGGCACCTTAAATCACCGCCTACTGTACGCTCCGTAACAGGAAGTATTAAAGTGCAAGGTAAGAAGGGTGCCCGGGAAAAGTTACCGGGCACCTTTTTTACTCATCCCGGTTGCCTATTCCTTTGGCTCGTATACGTCGAAGATTCGCACAGACGGTGGCTCTGTCAGGATGTCACTCACCATCTCGCGGATATGGAGTTCCGTGGCTTGACTGACGGCCTCGGCATTTTCTTTAGTCTGCCATACACTAAAACTGCCATAACGGCCGGTGGCTTCGTCGCGAAAGAAGGTGAAGTGCTCAAATCCCGGCATCGTCTTCATGATGGTGCCGGCTTTGTCAGCCAATTCCTCTGCGGTGGACTGGTTTCCAGGTTTCAGTGCGAGTGTAACCAAACGCGCGTACATAATTTATCCTCCTTCTGCTCAAGGGGTCTATGATTTACGCTGATCCTATTTCACGGTCCGTGATGTCCAAGAAATAATGCACTCATTTAGGCACAGACTGCAATTTCTGCGTGGCCTTCTGGAAGCTATCAAAGCACTGCAAACGACCCTGAATTTCCGATCATAACGAAAATCGTGAATCTTGGTGCCTGCGGATTCCAAATATCGGACCGTTTTTGGACAAAATTGCGGAGATTCAAAGAGAGCAATGCAGGGGGAATGACCACACTAACCAACTGGATAACTTAGTGTTTCCCCTCTAATCGACAGCGTTAATTGGTGGAGGCGGCGGGAATCGAACCCGCGTCCGCAAGCCCTCCGCGCATCGGATCTACATGCTTAGTCCGCCCTTGTGTTTGACTGACCGTACACCGGCGAACGGGCGTACTGATCAGCGAGTCCGCTTGAATTTAACGCAACGTTAACGGACGCAACGTTACGCGATCCTATGTGATTTGACCCCTCGAATCCCAATCCGTAGGCAAATCAGGTGAGAGGACTAACCGGATTTAAGCGGCTAGTTGGTAGTTGTCGTTATTGGCAACTAATGGTTTGCGGCTGGATTTACGAGGAATTCCGCACCTCGGCATGCCCCGATGGTTTCGCGACCCACGTCGAAGCCGTGTCGCCCCCATGAGGTGATATATGGGGTCTATTATACGGTATTTCCAGTGGTATGGCGCGTCCGCCGGAACGATAGGCGGCACCGTCGGGGGACCGAGTTTAATACCGATTGCATGGCGGTGAAATCCCGCCGATCCGCACAAGTTGTCACGCATTTTTCAGCCATTACAGGCGTTTGCTAGGGTTCAAATCCACGCCTCCTGGACCGATCCGCGCGCCTTGTACCCCGCAGCGCCCGCAAATCAGCAAACGCCGCGCCCGGGCTATCGTTTAGCGGGTTAACTTGTGCAGCCGTTGTTTATCCCGTTCCCATTCCCGTTGCTTGATGGCGGCGCGCTTATCATGGAGCTTTTTGCCCTTGGCGAGGGCAATCTTGAGTTTCACGCGTCCGGATCTCCAATACAGGGCCAGCGGTACCAGCGTGTAGCCACGGCGTTCTACGGCGCCGATGAGACGATCGATCTCAGTCCGCTGCATCAACAATTTGCGGGTGCGGGTCGGATCCGGGTGGATGTGGCTGGAAGCCGATAGCAGCGGCGAGATGTGCGCCCCAAACAAGAACAACTCCCCAAGGCGCACGATCACGTAGCTTTCCTTGAGTTGGCCGCGTCCATCGCGCAGGCTCTTGACCTCCCAACCCTCCAGCGCTAGGCCCGCTTCGAATTCCTCTTCGATGTGATAGTCGTGCCGCGCCTTCTTGTTGAGTGCGATTGTGTTGGATGCAGGTTTAGTTTTGCTCTTGGCCATCGAGTCAATATCAGTCGTTATGCAACACTAAAGCTAATTTGCCAGCATCGTCAATCACATCGCGATAATGGATTCGGAGTTTTACGCTAAACTTCGTGCGGACGATACGCAGCATCAGATCTAAGGCGTTCAATCGAATATGGTTAAGGTGGACGTACACATCAACTATGTGCATGCCCAGTGGTCCTCGCGGTGGGTGTTCGTGTTGGCGGCGACGGGCTCGGCGGTGGGACTTGGCAACATCTGGAAGTTTCCCTATATGGTGGGCCAAGGTGGTGGGGGGGCATTCGTTCTCGTTTATCTCGTCTGCGTCGTTCTGATCGGTATCCCCATAATGATGTCCGAGGTATTGTTGGGCCGCCGGGCACGCCGCAGTCCGGTCAATACGATGCGCATCCTGGCCCACGATGAGGGTGCTAGTCCGGCATGGCAGTTTGTGGGTTGGTTGGGCATGGCCACCGGATTTTTGATTCTATCTTTTTACAGCGTGGTCGCTGGGTGGACCCTTGCTTATGTGTTCCGCACCGCGGGCGGTGTGTTCGCGCTGCAAAATCCGGAACGTATCAAAGCTCTGTTCGGAGTTTTTGTTACCGATCCTCACACGGTGTTGGCTTGGCACACCTTATTTATGGTGATGACTACCATCATCGTAGCACGCGGGGTTCAGGCTGGACTAGAGAAAGCGGTTAAGTTCATGATGCCGGTGTTATTCATTCTTTTGCTGGCGTTGGTGTTTTATTCCATGGGAAGCGGTGGCTTTGATGCGGCGTTTAAATTTCTATTCAAGACCGACTTTAGCAAACTCACGCCAGTGGTGATTCTTGGAGCGATGGGTCAGGCGTTTTTCAGTCTGAGTTTAGGTATGGGCGCGATACTGATTTACGGTTCCTATTTGCCGCAGCAATCGTCGATCGCCGGATCAACGATCATGATCGTAAGCGCGGACACAGTGGTGGCATTGTTGGCGGGACTAGCGGTGTTTCCGATCGTGTTTGCCAATGGTTTGGAACCCGCGTCGGGCCCTTCGTTGATCTTTGAAACGTTGCCGATCGCGTTCGGGCAGATGCCCGGTGGTGTATTCTGGGGGACGTTGTTTTTTGTATTATTGGTGTTCGCCGCGTGGACGTCGGCAATCTCGTTGATCGAGCCGGCGGTAGCCTGGCTGACCGAAACCCGCGGGCTCGGACGCATGCTTTCCGCGGTCCTCACCGGTGGGTTTGCCTGGTTGCTGGGCATACTCACAATCATGTCTTTCAGCGACTGGGCGTTCTCGTTCCGCTTTTTAGGCGTGGCAAAAACCAATGGTTTTTTCGATATTTTCGATTTGGTAACGACAAACATTACACTACCGCTAGGAGGTATCCTGATTGCGTTGTTCGCGGGTTGGAAAATTCAGCGTGAACACTCCCGGGAAGAGTTGCAACTCAGGAGTCATGCCGGGTTTCAGATTTGGTTATTCGTTACCCGTTTCGTGTCACCGGTACTGGTAGGTATGTTGCTGTTGTATTTGTTATTCGGTCAATATTTCAATGCATAAAGTCGAACGTTCGGCATTAGTGCCCTATAGCGTTGAGGAGATGTATGCGTTAGTCGCGGATATTCCGCGGTATGGGGAGTTCCTAAACTGGTGCGACGCTACAACCGTGATTTCGGAACAAGGCGATACCGTGATCGCCTCGATCATGATCGCGTTCAAGGGATTAAAGAAAAAATTCACGACTAGAAATACCATGAATCCCTTTGAATCAATCACCATGAAGCACGTTGAGGGGCCATTCCGCAATCTGGAAGGCGTGTGGCGATTCACGCCTCTGGACGAAAAGGCGTGCAAGATCGAGTTGGATCTGCATTTTGATTTCGATAGTAAGGTGGTCGCCGCCTTAGTGGGACCGGTCTTTTCGCACATCTCCAACACGCAAGTAGATGCGTTCCATAAACGCGCGCAATTGATCTATGGGAAACGATAGCAACATCAATGTCGAGGTCGCTTATGCCGAGCCGGAGCGGCAATATCGTCGCGAACTCACGGTGCCGGCCGGCAGCGATGTCAAACACGTGCTGGATCAGTCGGGCTTTATCGAACGGCACAGGCTTGATTTGAAGGTCAACAGAGTGGGAATCTTCGGCCGCCTCGTGGCGTTGGACCACCCGGTCGCCGATGGCGACCGGGTGGAGGTGTATCGTCCGTTAACCGCCGATCCAAAGGAAATCAGACGGGAACTTGCAGGGCAAGGCAAGACAATGGGACGGGAGAAGAGGAGCGGTTAGCGCTTGTCGTGTACGTGGCGCTATTTTCTGAACACCTTGTCCCAACCGTGGCGAAATATTCCCTTTTTTTGCGTCGGTTGTGGTTCAGTGATTTTCGTACCGCCAGTGGACGCCTCGGCCTGCGCCGGCAATGTACTGCTTTGTCCGGCGATAACGTCTCCTTGAATCCCGCGAAATGCCTCATTATCAAACACAATGGTGATTCGCCGATGTTCCGCCTGTTTGGATCCTCCCGCCCTGAAAGAGTAGTAATACTCCCAACGGTCATTGTGGAATGGATCCACCACCAACGGGGTGCCAAGTAAGTAGCGCACTTCGCGCTTTGACATACCCGTCTTCAACTGTTCGAGTTGTTCAGCGCTGACGACGTTACCTTGTTGAATGTCGATTTTGTACGGGCGAATGCAGCCGCTGAGTAACAGCGTCACTGACAGGGCAATGATAAATGATAACCGTTGCATAGAATATCGTCACTATGTGAGTGCGCGGATGATAACGGATGTCGGCCGGTTGGTAAATCGCCGGCGCGTTGGTGCGATGTGCGGCTAGAGATATTTCAACACCGCAGTTTCATCGCAGTTGTTGAATTTGTAACAGGTGACACAAATCCCCCAGACCTTTTCCGGCAATGCGTCTTTGGACACGGTCTCAAATTCCCATTTGTGAAAAAATTGCGGAACGTAGGTCAGTGCCATCAGACGTTTAAATCCCCGTGTCCGGGCTTCGCCGATCAAATGTTCCACCAATCGACCGCCAAGTCCTCGTGCGGCATAGTCCTCGGCGATCATCAGACTACGAATTTCAGCAAGTTCCGGGGTGAAAACCTCCAGAGCCCCACAGCCGACGACCCGGGATTGGATTTCAATGACATAGAACTCGTCCAGGTTACGCCGGATGTCATCCACCGTCCGTGGCAGGACATTCCCAAGCGCGGCGTAACGTTCCATCAGAGCGCCAATCGCGGACACATCTTGGTCGGTCGCGTGGTGAACTTCTGCGTGCCGCGGATTCTCGTTGACCGAGTCATCCATCTGGGAATGTGGATTGTGTAGTTGGGTTGCTGAACATGCCAGGTGACGTTATTCCACCACCGACAGCGACGGTGGTTCAGCGCGGTGGGTGGTACGGGACAACATTTCATAGGCATGTGCCATGGTTTGATCGGTGATCTTGACGCCGCCGAGCATACGAGCGATTTCCTGAACGCGCTCGTCATCAGTTAGGGGAATAATTGTCACGCGCACCCCGTTATCATCATACTTCTTAACTTGATGGTGGTGATTACCCTGCGCCGCAACCTGGGGCAGGTGCGTGATACATATCACTTGGCGTTTTTGTGCCAGCGACCGCAGCCTCTGTCCAACGATCTCCGCCACACCGCCGCCAATACCGACATCCACTTCATCGAAGATTAAAGTGGGCACGCGTCCAACCCGAGCCGTGATTACCTGGATCGCCAAACTGATGCGGGACAACTCGCCGCCGGAGGCGACCTTGTTTAGTGGCCTAAGTGGCTGACTGCGATTGGTGCTGACCTGGAAAATGATGTCATCAAAACCAAAGCGCGTGGGTACTGCACGGTCTCGTTCCGTAACCGTCACTTCGAAGCGGCCGCCTTTCATTCCTAGCTCTTGCATTTGCTCGGTGACGAGCCTGGATAGGTTCGCCGCCGATATTCGCCGCTGTTTAGAAAGCTTATCGGCGGTCTTTTCGTAATGTTCGTGGGCATCTTGGAGAGATTTTTGGAGGCCTTCGATACTCGTACCAGTGTGTTCAACTGCCGTCAGTTTGTGGGCCAATTCCTGATGAATACGAGGTAATTGATCAGGTTCGCACTGATGTTTTCGAGCCAAATTCAGCAGTGCGCTCATGCGTCGTTCCACCTCGTCCAGTCGCTGGGGGTCGACTTCAATACCACTCGACAACTGCCGCAGCTGCGTTGTCGCTTCATCAATGTGAATGGATGCCTGATTTATAAGATCGCTGATCTGTGACAGCTGCGGTTCGTAATCCAGTAGTCCATTTAACTCGTTTAGGCATTGCGTGATTGTACTTGCGACCGCGTATTGTTCGGCATCGTAGAGATGCTGATAACAAAACTCGATGCCTTCTCGCAGCTCAGTCGCATGCGCCAGTTTGGCGTGTTCCTGTTCGAGTTGTAGAAACTCGCGATCCTGCAGGTTCATCTGTTCAAGCTCGGAGGTTTGAAATCTCAATAAGTCGATTTCGTGCAATCGAGTCGAGGATTCACTATTGAGATTATCCAACTGGAGCTGCAACCGTTTCAGTTCTGCATAGAGAGTCGCGAGCTTCTCGACGTCTTTAACGAGGGACGCAAAATCGTCAACGATTTGGCGCTGCGTTTCGATCCGCAGTAGTGATTGATGCTCGTGTTGACCGTGTATATCGATGATCCGCTGACTGAAGTTCCGCAACAACTGCAGGGTTACTGGGCGTGCGTTGATAAACGCTTTGGTGGGTTTGTTGCGGTATACCAGCCGGCGCAGCACACAACTGTCTTCTTCATAGAGCTCATGCTCCTGCAGCCAAATAGCGGCATCTTCCTCGGGATGTAGTTCGAGGCCGGCGTTGATTTCCGCGGAATCAGCACCGTGGCGGATATTGTCCGCGTCGGTGCGCGCACCCAATGCCAGCATTAGCGCATCTACTAAGATCGACTTTCCAGCGCCGGTCTCGCCTGTGAGAACAGTTAAACCTGGTTCTAAGACGAGTTCGAGCTGTGGGACGATGGCAAAATTGCGGATGAATAGCGATGTCAACATTGGCGTTAGATAGCCTCTCCCCAGCCGAGCTTTGATCGTAACGCGACGTAATGATCATGTTCCAGAGTACGCACAAAACTTACGGTCTCCTGTGAACGGCGTACGCGTATTTTTTCGTCTCCATCGAGGTGCAAGGCGATCTTTCCGTCCAGAGAGACGTAGGCGCAACCTTCACAAATATTGATCAAGTTGAAATCGATGATACTTGAATCCCTGAGCGCAATAGGGCGGTGGGATAGCATGTGTGGGCAGATCGGCACCATTATCAGGGCGGCCAGCTGTGGATGCATAATCGGGCCTCCGGCGGATAGGGCGTATGCGGTGGACCCGGTGGGTGTTGCGACGATAATGCCGTCTGCGCGCAGTTTTGTTACGAAGTCGCCATCTACAAAGGTCTGAATCTCGATCAGGCGCTCCATGTCACTTTTGCCGATCACCATGTCGTTGAAGGCGTTGTCGGAATAAAGAACCTCATCGTCCCGGATCACCTCAATATTAATCATCATCCGTTGTTCTAACTCATACTCACCATCGAGAATTCGGCCGATGTCTTCGTACATCTCATTAAGAGAAATATCCGTGAGGAAACCTAAACGGCCCATGTTGACGCCAACCAAAGGAACATTGTAGGGCGCCAATGACCGGGCTACGTGCAACATCGTTCCGTCACCACCGACGACAATTCCGAGATCGATACGATTTTCTATGTCTTTGTCGGATACGTCCTGCACCAATGCAGCGCGAATCTCTTGCGCCGTGGTTTCACCAACCAACACCTCGATATTGCGGTAGCGGAGGTACTCGGTGAGATCGTTCATCGCGTCCCGGACACCGGGATCTTTGTATTTTCCAAACAGACCAATAGTTTTAAATTGTTTCGACATTAGTGTTCGTCGTTTGTCCTTGAGCCCTGACGATACTGATCGGGCGATTGGTCGGTACGCGGGAACCCTCAATTCTCGTTGATTTCTTCCACAGAGTGAACTTTTTCACGACTCTAGCCCGAATATCGCACCCAGGATCCCAGATTATGACGCCGGGACTTGTCCGGCGCGTGGTTCCCCTGCTGTTCCCCTGCTGTGCGGGGACAAGGCGGGGACAAGCCCCCTGCTGTGCGGGGACAAGCGCCGCGCTGGAGCGAAATGCATCGCCGGAGTCGTAGTTACGGGTTGAGTGATGCGCGAGTTCAGGTGTTCGAGACCGAATCGGGGGCGGTATAGCCCCGCCTCTACTCATGGTCTGCAGTGGCGAGACCCCCAGCGTCTGCTCCTTTGAAGTGGCGACATTCGATTCTCCAGGTTGCTTGGCAACAACTAGAGTCGGGGCGCGTTGGTGGAATATGCGGCATATCGGCGGTCGGGGTGCGCAGCGCAAACCGAATTCGAGGTATTGTCAATAGGGTTGTCTGATATCGCTGATATTGACAGTGCGGCGGGACGTTGATAGCGTGTTTCATTAGCACTCCGCTGATCCGAGTGCTAACAACCACAGGCAACTAACTGAACGGTAATGAAGCTGAATGATCGCGCGGAAACGCTGCTTCGAGCTCTAGTCGAGCTATACATCAATGAGGGGCAACCGGTCGGGTCCCGGACGCTGGCGCGGAAACTAAAACGCAGCCTGAGTCCGGCGACGGTGAGGAATGTGATGTCGGACCTGGAGGACCTCGGCCTAATCCATTCGCCACACACTTCCGCGGGACGGATTCCAACTCAGGAAGGTTACCGCTTTTTTGTCGACTCGCTGTTACAGATAAAACCTCTTGAGCAACTTACGCTCGAGGAGATGCAAGAAAAATTCTCCAATGAGAGCGATCCGCAACTGTTGCTGACCAAGGCGTCCGAACTTCTGTCACAAGTGACTCATTTTGCCGGTGTGGTTTTGATACCCGGCCAAAGGAGTTCGTTGTTCCGGCAGATCGAATTCGTGAAGCTGGCGTCGCAGCGCGTGTTAACGATCCTGATCACCGATGACGGCCGGGTTCAAAATCGCGTAATACCCACTGATCGCTCTTATGCGGCAAGTGAGCTCGTTGAAGCTGCGAATTTTTTCAATCAAGTCTACGCGGGAACCTCGTTGGCGGATGTTCGGCGCGGGCTGCTGAAAGAAATGCAAAAAGACAGTGACGAAATGCATCGAATTACGGCCACCGCCTTGGCCGTAGCAGGTAAACTCTTCGACGATGAGGACGACGGCCCCGATGCAGTCATGTTGAGTGGTGAGGCGAACCTATTGAACGTGCCCGATCTTTGCCAGATAGAGAAACTGCAAAAACTTTTCGATGCGTTTAAAACCAAACAAGATCTATTGGATCTGCTCGATCGCAGCATGAAGGTCAGCGGCATCAGCATCTTCATCGGCGGGGAATCGGGCTACCGGTCACTGGACGACTGTAGTGTGGTAACGGCCCCCTATGACCACGACGGAGAGATCATCGGAACTGTGGGGGTAATTGGACCGACACGGATGTCCTACGACGAGGTTATCCCAGTTGTGGATGTTACCGCACGCCTGTTGAGTGGCGCACTATCCACCACCTCCGATCGATTGGAATAAATCCAATAAATAAAGCGAAGTTTTCCAAATGGGTTGGATATAGCCCGGTAATGCAAAAACGGGGATCGATTTGCGATTGTCGCGCGCGGCTTGAAATCCGCCCGCAGTGACCCCAACTCGAGCTTCAGAAAGCTGTGGAGTGATTTTCAGGTGAAAAAAAGGCGCAAGGCGCAAACCAATTCTCAAACTACGCATCAAGAAACACACGCCGATAAAGCCGCGTCGGTAACTCCCGCGGAGGCAGCCGTGCCCGGACGTGAGGCGGAGAGTTCTGTCAGAGAGGCGGCGGTGCCGGTGCGTGAGGCGGGAACCCACGCTCCAGATGGGGATGATGTCGACGTTGAGGCCCTGCGACGCGATCTGGATAGCGCGATGACGGAAATCGAAGAACTCAAGGATAAATTCCTCCGTGCGAAGGCGGAAACCGAGAATACCCGGCGCCGGGCCGACAATGAAGTCGCTAATGTGCGCAACTACGCGATTGAACGTTTCGCCTCAGAAATGCTTACGGTTCGAGACAGTTTGGAGTTGGCGAAGGCCGTTGACCTCGATGAACAAGACGCGACGGCCCTGGAAACGATGCTGGAGGGGTTGGAGCTGACCTTGAGGCAAATGGACAGCGTATTCGAGAAATTCGCCATTCGCGTCGTCGCACCGGAACCCGGCGAGAAATTGGACCCAGACCGGCACCAGGCGATGAGTATTCAGGAATCCAGCGATATTCAACCCAATCATATTCATTCGATTATACAAAAGGGATACACGCTTCAGGATCGCCTGATTCGGCCGGCCATGGTGGTTGTTGCCAAGGCGGCGGAACCTACGGCCAGCGAGCCGCCAGAACAGGAAAAAGCTTGAAAAAACCGAGTTTGTACCCATCTTTATTAACAATTCGACAATTGAACAGGCACAACGAGTTTTAGGGGAAATCACTATGGGAAAGATAATCGGCATTGACCTCGGCACCACCAACTCCTGCGTGGCAGTGATGGATGGCGACAAAGCCCGGGTCATTGAAAACAGCGAAGGGGACCGCACTACGCCGTCGGTGGTGGCGTATACCGATGATGGTGAGGTGCTGGTAGGGCAACCGGCCAAGCGTCAGGCGGTGACCAATCCCCACAACACGTTATTTGCGATCAAGCGTTTGATTGGCCGCAAGTTTGACGAAGATGTCGTGCAGCGCGATATCGGGCTGATGCCTTACAAAATTGTCAAGGCCAGTAACGGAGATGCTTGGGTCAATGTAAACGGCAAGGAGATGGCGCCGCCTGAACTTGCGGCGCGCGTGCTGCAGAAGATGAAAAAGACCGTCGAGGACTATCTGGGACAAGAAATCACTGAGGCGGTGATTACTGTACCCGCTTATTTCAACGACTCGCAACGCCAAGCCACGAAAGATGCTGGAAGGATCGCGGGTCTGGATGTGAAGCGTATCATTAATGAACCCACTGCCGCGGCGTTGGCCTATGGTCTCGAGAAGCAAAAAGGTGATCACAAGATCGCGGTGTACGACTTGGGTGGTGGAACCTTCGATATTTCTATTATCGAAATCGCCGAAGTGGACGGCGAACATCAATTCGAGGTGTTGTCGACAAATGGTGACACGTTTCTGGGTGGCGAGGACTTCGACCGCCGATTGATCGATTATCTTGCCGACGAATTCAAAAAGGACCAGGGAATCGATCTGCGCGGTGACCCGTTGGCTATGCAACGTCTAAAGGAAGCGGCGGAGAAGGCGAAGATTGAGTTGTCTTCTGCGGTTCAGACCGAGGTGAATCTGCCCTACATTACTGCGGACCAAAGTGGCCCCAAGCATTTGACCATGAAAGTGACGCGGGCCAAGTTGGAATCGATGGTGGAAGAATTGATACAAAGAACCGTGGAGCCGTGCAAGATTGCATTGAAGGACGCAAGCACTTCGGCCGGTGAGATCGATGACGTGATTTTGGTCGGTGGTCAGACGCGGATGCCGAAGGTGCAGGAGACAGTGAAGAATTTCTTCGGCAAGGAGCCACGTAAAGATGTTAACCCCGACGAGGCAGTGGCCGTGGGTGCGGCGATTCAAGGCGGTGTGCTAGGCGGTGAGGTCAAGGATGTGCTGCTCCTGGATGTGACTCCCTTGTCACTTGGGATCGAGACGCTCGGTGGTGTCATGACTAAGTTGATCGACAAAAACACCACCATACCGACTAAGGCCAACCAAGTATTTTCCACCGCGGACGATAATCAGACTGCGGTCACCGTGCATGTGTTGCAAGGTGAGCGTGAGATGGCAAGTGGTAACAAGTCGCTGGGACGGTTTGACCTAACCGATATCCCGCCTGCGTCTCGGGGCATACCACAGATCGAGGTCACATTCGATATCGATGCCAACGGTATTATGCATGTTTCGGCTAAGGACAAAGCGACGAACAAAGAGAACAAGATCGTGATCAAATCCAGCTCGGGATTGAGCGATGACGAGATTGATAAAATGGTCAGGGATGCGGAAGAGCATGCCGAGGAAGACCGCAAAGCGAGGGAACTGGTGGACGCTCGCAATCAGAGTGATGCCATGGCTCACAGTGTACGCAAGTCGATCAACGAGATGGGTGATAAACTCAGTGGCGAAGAAAAGAGCAAGATCGAAGATGCCCTCAAGGAATTAGAGGAAGCTATGAAGGGAGACGATATCGATGCGATCAAGACGAAGACGCAGGCGGTAGCAGAAGCCAGTCATCGTTTGGCTGAGGAGATGTACAAGCAGTCAAGCACCGAACAAGCGGAGACTGCGCAGGGCTCATCGGCGCAAGCCGGTACTGCTTCGGAGGAAGAAAATGTCGTGGATGCCGAGTTCGAAGAAGTCAAAGACGACGAAAAGAAAAGCTGATTGTAGTTACCAGGGTGCAAGTTCCAGCCCGCAGTTCTTACCAGGATCCCGGATGACGGCGCCGGGCTCGTGCAGGTGAGTTCTCTGATCCCCTGCTGTGCGGGCACAAGGCGGGGACGAGCGCAGCGCCTGGAGCCAAGAGGATGGGGTCTGAATTCAATTCAGACCCCATTTTCTTTCGCGTGTAGGCCCAGCGCAGAGATGCGAGAACCAGCCAGGGCCAGGATGCCCCGTCCGTATTCTTGCCAAGTCACAATGTCGTCATTTCTTGGAAGAAACGCTGCGGGTTTCCTCGGTGCACGGGGGCGGGGCGCCTGGTGAGAAATGCGGGCTAGCATAGGCGTGGACGGAAGCCCACGCCGGTCTTGCTTACGCGGCAAGATATTATTTCCCGGGATAAACCCGCGGAATGATTGGTTAAACGATTCCGTTGGTCGGCGATAACAAACGCTGGAAGTATTATGGCAAAGGGTGATTATTACGAGACATTGGGTATTCAACGTAACGCGTCGGAAAGCGAGATCAAGAAGGCGTACCGGCGGTTGGCGATGAAATATCATCCGGACCGAAACACCGGTGATAAGGATTCTGAGGCTAAGTTCAAAGAAGCCAAAGAGGCCTATGAGATTCTCAGTGATGGGCAAAAGCGCGCCGCGTATGATCAGTTCGGGCATGCAGGCGTCGATCCCACGGCCGGCGTTGGCGGCGGATTTCATGGGCCGGGTGCAGGCGGATTTAGCGATATCTTCGGAGATATATTTGGCGACATATTCGGTGGCGGTGGCCCACAGCAGCGCTCCCGTGGGCGTGGGCGCGCGCGCGGTGCCGACCTACGATACAACCTGCCTTTGGGCCTTGAAGAGGCGGTACGTGGCACGGAAGCCAAGATCCGTGTTCCCACGTCAGTAGTCTGTGATCGGTGCAACGGTACCGGCGCCTCGCCGGGGACTGCGCCGGTGTCTTGCTCCACCTGCGGTGGTGCGGGCCAGGTGCGAATGCAACAAGGTTTCTTTTCCGTGCAGCAAACTTGCCCCGCATGCCGGGGCGGCGGATCGGTGATCAAAGATCCCTGTGGCCGATGCCATGGGTCCGGTTTGGTCAAGGAAACCAAGACGTTGTCGGTAAAGGTGCCGGCCGGTATCGACGAGGGTGACCAGATACGCCTCGCCGAAGAGGGCGAGAGCGGCGGCAAAAATGGCGTGCCTGGCGATCTGTACGTGTCGATCCAACTCAAGCCGCACCCCATCTTCAAACGTGACGGCGAAAACCTTTATTGCGAAATGCCGGTGAGTTTCGCGACTCTGGCGCTTGGCGGTGAGATTGAGGTTCCCACTCTGGATGGCCGGGCGCGTATCAAGGTGCCGCCGGAGTCACAGACTGAGAAAGTGTTTCGATTGCGTGCCAAGGGTGTTAGAAACGTACGCGGCGGAAGCGTGGGAGACCTGTATTGCAAAATCACCGCGGAAACGCCGGTAAACCTCACCAAGCGGCAAAAGGAATTGCTCAAGCAAGTGGAAGAGTCTGTTCGCGATGGCGGTGCACGCCACAGTCCGCGTGAAAGTTCTTGGACCGACAAACTGCGCTCCTTCTTCGACGACTTGGTAACCTAAGCCGTTTATTCCCCCAAGGATCCCGTGCTGTTCGATACCAACGCGCCGCCACAACTGCTTCCGGCTCCGGCGGTGCATCCGAAGCAATGCCGATCCACCGCAATCGGCGCATCTTTGATCGCGTGCGGATCAAGTTCCCATAGATGTCTCGCGCCACCATCGCCGAGGGGTAACGCCAGCATCTGATTGAAATCGCAGTCATAGACCTGCCCCAACCAGTCAACACTCAACAGGTGGCGGCACATCAGGTTGGGAACACTCTGTCGATTGAAATTTTCCACCAGCAACTGCTGGTAACTCTGCATTTGGCCGGTACGCTGCAGATAGTGGGCAAAGCGGTTGATAGGCAGATTAGTGAGGGTGAGCAAGCGGTTGAAGCGAATGCCAAATCCATCGAACAGACGGGTTTTGTAGTCCGCTTCGAGTGGTTCTTGGGCGGGCGGTAACGCCGCGCCCCCCGGATTGTAGACCAGATCGAGATCCAACCCCTCCTCGAGGCCGTAACCATGCCGGTTCAGAACCTGCAACGCCTCAATGCTTTTGTTGAAAACGCCTTTTCCCCGTTGCTCATCGACGTTGCGCTTCGAGTAACAAGGCAGCGAGCACACCAACCGGATGCGCCGGTGTGCATACCACCCAGCAAGATCTTCCTGATCCGGTTCAAACAAGACGGTGAGATTGCAGCGCGCGGTGACGTGGGCGCCGAGGGCGATGAATCCGTCTACAAATCTGCGGAAATGGGGATTCAACTCCGGGGCCCCGCCGGTGATATCCACGCGCGGCAAGCGCGCCATGTCGAACCAGGACAAGATCCGCATCATGGTCTGCCATGGCATTATCTCCGTGCGCTTGGGGCCCGCGTCGACATGGCAGTGGGAGCAAGCTTGGTTGCAAAGTCTGCCCAGGTTGACCTGCAGCTCGCTCAGCGGCGCGCGCGCGAGCAACCCCAGACCGCTGGTGCGCAAAGCCTCGTCAAACGAAGGACCGTCGTTGGGAATCTGAATGGTTTGCGTGTTGGGTTCCATGCGTCAATAAAACAACGGGAAAGCAAGGCGCTTTCCCGTCGGTATGTGCGTTACCTTCGGGTCAACCTCAATAAGCCGGACTGTCGATGTATTTTTTGCGAATAAAATGATCGATGGATATTTTTCCCGGACCGTAAAAAACCAACAATGCCAGCATTAAACCCCAGAGTTGATGCTGTTGAACGCCCGCCTCGTTGAGACCCGGATAGGATATCACCGCCACGATGTTGAAAATGAACAATCCGAGGGCGGCAAACCGACCACCCAGGCCAATCGCCAGGAATATTGGAAATAGCAATTCGGTTGCGGTCCCCAGATAAGCCGCGATTTTATAATCAATCAATGGCACGCTGTACTCGTATTGAAACAACATCAATGTACTGGGTCCCAAGCCAACGAACGGAAATTCGTCAGTCAGGGCGATTTTCGTCAAGCCCGCTTTCCAAAAGACGTTGGCGACCCACAGCCGGATGCCCAAAAGTCCAAGGGGGCTGAGATACTCGAGCCCGCGGATAATCGGTGTCGCGACGTTGGCAACTGCTGCGGCGATAGACATGGTTTGATTCTCCTTCTTATATCGCTTTGGTCACACGCAGCGCTCAAGCCAAGTTGAATTCGACCAGGGTGCCGTTTTGCACATGTTTTGCTAGATAGTGGTTCAGGTCGAAATCCCGGTGTTGCTCTAGTGCCGCCTCAACTGCCTGCCCGAGGGTCTTACCTTCGCTGATTGTAGCGAGAAACCGGTACTCGGGGCGGGCGAGGGTATGGAGTTCGATTGCCCCGTTGATTCGCAGCACCAGCACGCAGTTGCCCGATGCCGATAAATCGACGGTCTGATCACCGTCAAAGTCTGGTTGATTGACTTCCCATATACGGACCACCGGATAGGGGGAATACAACAATCGCCGTGCCGGATGCAAGGTGAAGCACAATGACTCATAGCGATCGGGATCGATGGCGGTCAAGGATTGTGGCGCTAAGGGTGCGTGGTCCACCGCATGATAGACCTCGTGTTGCGCCCATTCGAGTCGCGCCACGTCTGGTAAATAGGCATGACCTTTGGCGGCGGCAAATTCGCTGAGGAACTTTGCAAATTCGTGTCCAAACAGGTGCAAGTTACCATGTCGTGACGGGTAGTGGTGGATGAATTCGTTGGCCGCAAACCTGAAAAATCCATCACCGACCAATTTTTCCACCACCGGGTAGACTGCGCGCAGCGCATCGGTGAGGGTGACGAGCAGATTGTTGCGGTAAATCTGAACACGGCGATTTCCGGCGAGTCCGTTGGCGCATACCAGTGCCGCAATTTCCGATGCGTCATCAAATTGCAACCAGGAGCCGAAGGCTTGCTGTAGCTCACGCAACCTGGGCATGCAACGTCTCCATGATGGTTTGTGCGGTGTTGGCCTCGTCGAGCAATACCGATAATTTCGGCAGATTGGTGTCCCATTCAATCAATGTCGGTTTCGGTCCGAAACGGCGCACCGCGTCGCGGTACAGGCTCCATACCTCGTCGCACACCAACTGATCGTGGGTGTCGATGAGTATTGTCCCATCCTCGAACTCGTTGACGGTGTGTCCCGCCAGGTGTATTTCCTTGACCAACCGTGCCGACACGCCATCAAGAAATGTTCGTGGATTGAAATTATGGTTGATGGCATTGACATAAATATTGTTCACATCGAGCAAGATGCCACAACCCGACTGTTCCGCAACCTGGGCCACGAACTCCCACTCTGGGATAGTCGAATGTGTGTACTGCAGATAGCTGGACACGTTCTCGACCAGTATTTGGCGCTTCAGCGTGTTCTGAACCTGCTGCACCCGGTCAACGATATGGTTCAACGCCTCCCGGGTGTATGGCAACGGCAGCAGGTCATTAAAGTACTGACCGTTTAACGAACTCCAAGACAGATGTTCGGAGACCAGATCCGGCTGATAATAGTCCACCAGCTGTTTCAGACGCTGGGTATGTGCTTCATTTAGTGGGTCCACAGAGCCCAGCGACATTCCCACGCCATGAAAGCTCAATGGATAGTCGGTGCGTAGGGTTTCCAAATACCGATGCGGTGCGCCACCCAGCCCGAAGTAATTCTCGCTATGGATTTCAAAAAAACCCACCGCGGGCCGGCTCGCAACCACATCCTGATAATGTTCGCTACGCAGGCCAATCCCGGCGCGCGCCGGGATTGGCCGTGCTGTGAACCCTTCAGCGGGCGAGGTCACAGGGGCGATCAGGCGCCGGATTTGCTGCTACCGCCGACCAGCTTCTCGCAGGTGCCTTTGGGGACAAACAGCCACGCGTCCTTTTGAGCATCTTTCGTCGCGGTTCCCGCACAGGACGAATTCGCCGTTTGGCAATCGTTCTTGCCGGCCTTCGCGACGCCGTAGCACTTTTCCATGTCCGCCGCGTTGGCGGGAACCGTGGTACCGGCGATCCCCAAGAGCATCAGGCTGGAGACGGCGGTGCTGATGAGGGTTTTGGTGTTAGTCATTGCAATCTACTCCTGTTGGTTGACGTTATATCGATGGTTTAAAGAGCCGAAATTACGCGTCAAAATGAGCCATAATGGCCAATGAGACAGTGAGACTCGTTTCGAAGGTAAAAGTTTCTGTGTGGTGCCTTAAGGAGGTAGACCGGCTACCAGGCCGGATCCTTACCTGCCCGGAGTCGAAAGTTCCAGCCCCATTTCTCACCAGGCGCCCCACCTCTATGCTGATCTAGCGATCTGGACAATCCTATGCAGCCATTGCATAGAAAAGACGTTGCGGGTCTCTTCAGGGCAGACCATGAATAGGGGCGGGGTATCCCGGCCCTGGCTGGTTCGCGCACCTCTGCGCTGGGCCTGCACTCGAAAGAAACTGGGGTCTGAATTGAATTCAGACCCCAGTTTCTTAGCTCCAGGCGCGGCGCTTGTCCCCGCACAGCAGGGGGCTCAGCTGCATGAGTCCGGCGTCAGAATGCGGGATTCTGGTGAGCAATGCGGGCTGTAGATCGCGCGGACGCGCGATCGCGGCACAGTTTACGATGTCAATTGTGCGGCGAATAATCCCAGTACGGTGGAGTACTGGTACAGGTGGCTGCCGCCAGATAGCGGTGCAATTTCCCCGTTCCCATAGAAGCCGATGAACGGCAGATCAGGATACTTCTCTTTCAATAGTTCGATGTCTCGATCCCCGCCGCCGAAAAACGACGGCCCACGGCTGATACAGGGGAACATCAACGCGAAATCCGGGTTCGTTCCCAGTTCTTGTTCACCGCGTTCTATCGCCTTGGTCATCCCCCGTTCCGCGGTGATCTTGTCGCGTATCGCCCAGAAAAGACGTTCGCCTTGGGTCAACGGATGGGACAAGGTTATGGAGCTGTCCTGGGGATTGGCCGACACGATATGATCTAAGCGAAAGCGGCCTTCGCGGATTGCGGTGTGTGGATCCCCGAACGTGACGCCGCACATCAGCATGTGCAGCGGGATGCGCTCCATTCGCCGTACCGATGCCGGCAGGGAGTTAACCAATACATTCAACGCCGGATAATTGCCGAGACGGCGAATGTCAAATCCTTGTACCTCGGCCACTTCCAAAGGTGCGGTCAACGCCCTCACGCCTTGTCCGACGGTGACCGAATGACGGGCACCTTGAATCAGCACGTGGGCATGGCCGTCGCGCACCACACGGGCGCTGTTCCAGACCGAGAATGGGCCGTGACCGAACTCATCCGTTGACAACGCCCCGATACGGCCTACCGGCGCATCCAGCCAGTGGGTAGACAGCCCGCCGGGCGTGCTTAGGCTCAATACCAGGGATCCACCGGGATTACCCAGTACCGGTGACAACGACACATCGCCGCCGAACACCATGGCCGCCGCCCCGGAACTGTCCAGGAGCCATTCTTGGTCGGTGAGTAACCCGGTACCGGTACAACCGAAGACCTGGGTACAACCGGCGGTGCGGGCGGCCGCGGTGAGTGCTGCCTTGGGATCGTGGGCAAAATCCGAGGTGAGGAACAGAATCATGCTATTAGCCGTCGTCAATCCGGCTTTTTCTAATGCCTGGGCTACCGCACGTTCCGCATGCCGGGACCGGGCCGGCGTTCCGTAACAGATCCCAGTGGCGACGTTCGAACAGCTCATTTCGCGGCTTTCTCTCGATATTCGCACAGATCGTGAATGACGCAATCCCGACATCGCGGCTTGCGGGCAGTACAAGTATAGCGTCCATGCAGAATTAGCCAATGGTGGGTGTGTCGCTTGTATTCGTCGGGAACCACTTTAAGTAGTTGTTTTTCCACAGCAAGTGGTGTTTTCCCAGGGGCTAGACCGGTGCGATTGGCGACCCTGAAGATGTGCGTGTCGACGGCTATGGTGGCCTGGTTGAACGCGGTATTGAGTATGACATTGGCGGTTTTGCGGCCCACTCCCGGCAGTGCCTCCAAGGATTGCCGGGTATCCGGTACCCGGCTGTCATACTGGTCGCTCAACATGCGTGCGGTGGCTACGATGTTGTTGGCCTTATTGTTGTAAAGCCCGATAGATTTGATGAACGGCTTTAACCTCCGGACCCCCAATTGGGCAATTTTTTCCGGAGTGTTAGCGACCTTGAACAGTTCGTGGGTGGCTTTGTTCACACTGACGTCAGTGGCCTGTGCGGACAGGATTACCGCGACCATGAGTTCGAACGGACTGCGATACGCGAGTTCCGTGGTCGGTGCCGGATTTTGCGCACGCAGACGTTGCAAAATCTTATTGCGTTTGGCGGCGTTCATGGTCGCTTGGCGCGTCTTGCCCTGACCCGAGCGACGGCGGCTTGGATCTCCTGTTTGATCTCTTGCCGATGCCGCTGTTGCGCCAACCGCCGGGCTTTTCTATGCGCATCGCGTTGTGCCTGCTGCGTAGCGAGTCGCTGCAGACGGGCCGCGGTACGCCGCCGGGCGCGCTCGGTTTCGGCCGGGGAATAATTCGGCCAGCGCCAGTTGCCGTTGGGGGTAGCCTCAACCGCCGCGTGCAGATCGATGCAATCCACCGGACACGGTGACACGCACAGTTCGCAACCCGTGCATTCCGCTTCGATGACGGTGTGCATCTGTTTGGCGGCACCAACGATCGCATCCACCGGACACGCCTGGATACACAAGGTACAGCCAATGCAGCGACTTTCGTCGATTATCGCAACGCGGCGCGCGTGGTGCCTGCCGAACGACGGATCGAGCGGTTTGACGTCAATGCCCAGCAACACGGCAAGCCCGTGAATAGTAGGGTCGCCGCCAGGCGGACATTGATTGATATCGGCGTGTCGTTCCGCCACCGCCTGGGCATAGGCGCGGCAATTCGGGTATCCGCATTGGGTGCACTGCGTCTGTGGAAGCCAGGCATCAATCGCATCGATATGGACCGCACGCGGCATCGCAAGATTGCGGGGGGTTATCTGAGTATGTCGGTCACGAGTTGTGAACACAGGCCAGACGGGGACTACTTCACTCTCATGCCCGGTTGAGCGCCCGGATCGGGTGACAGCAGCCACAGGTCCTTGCCACCGGGTCCCGCGGCCAGCACCATGCCCTCAGAGACACCAAAGCGCATCTTACGCGGCGCCAAATTGGCAACGACGACGGTGTAACGCCCAGCCAGGTCCTCGGGTGGATAGGCCGATTTTATTCCAGCAAACACGGTCCGGTTCTCCCCGCCAAGGTCAAGGCTCAGCTTGAGTAGCTTGTCTGCGCCCTCGACGCGCTCCGCCTTGGTGATGCGGGCAATGCGCAGATCCACTTTGTTAAATTCGTCGATGCTAATGGACGCAGCAATGGGGTCTGCAACGAGTGGTCCGGCCTTGGCCGCGATGGTGCCGGTTTGTTTCGATGTTTCGATCATGGCTTCAACCTGGGTGTTCTCTACCCGCCGCAATAAGTGCTTAAAGGGATTGATCCGGTGGTTGGTAAGCGGCCGCTGTATCGCGTTCCAACCGCCGGGCGTGACAATGTCACAATCCAAAAACGCTTCTACTTTGTTCGCGGTGGCCGGAATGACCGGCGACAGATAGGTTACCAATACCCGGAACAGGTTAAGACCCATGCTGCACACGTCGTGCAACAGTCTATCCTCCCCCACTCGTTTGGCTATCTCCCAGGGCTTTTGATCTGCAATGTATCGATTGGCCTGATCAGCGAGCGCCATAATCTCGCGCATACCGCGGCTGTATTGCCGGTCTTCGTAACACTGTGCGATGCGGACCCCTGCGTCGGCAAATTCCCGATAAAGGGGGGTGTCATGCACCTCGGTTGCCAAGTATCCGTCGAACCGTTTGGTTATAAAGCCCGCACAGCGGCTGGCAATATTGACGACTTTCCCGACCAGATCCGAATTGACGCGGAGCACGAAGTCGTCGATGTTGAGGTCCAGGTCTTCGACCCGGTTGTTCAATTTGGCGGCGAAGTAATAGCGCAGGTATTCGGGGTTCAACTGGTCGAGGTAAGTGCGCGCGGTGATGAACGTTCCGCGTGATTTTGACATCTTGTGACCGTTCACGGTCAAAAAACCATGGGCAAACACCGCGCTGGGCGTGCGGAACCCGGCACCATCCAGCATTGCCGGCCAAAACAGGGCGTGGAAGTAAAGAATGTCCTTGCCGATAAAGTGATACAACTCGGCACTCGAGTCCGGACTCCAAAATTCATCAAACGACAAATCGGATCGATCGCAAAGATGCTTAAAACTGGCCATATAGCCGATCGGGGCATCCAGCCACACGTAGAAATACTTGCCCGGCTCGTTAGGTATCTCAAAGCCGAAATAAGGCGCGTCCCGTGAGATATCCCAATCTTGCAGCCCAACGTGAAACCATTCTTGCAGCTTGTTTCTTACTTCGGGTTGTAAGTGTTCGCCACCGGTCCAAACCTTGAGCATGTTCTCGAAATCCCCCAGCCTGAAGAAGAAGTGCTCCGACTCCCTTTCGATGGGGGCTGCCCCGGAAATTGCCGATACCGGGTTGATCAGATCGGTGGGGCTATAGGTCGATCCGCACACCTCGCAGTTGTCTCCGTATTGATCCACGGCGCCACACCGCGGGCATTGTCCTTTTATGAAACGATCGGGGAGGAAGATTCCTTTTTCCGGATCAAACGCCTGCTTGATGGTGCGGCGGGAGATGTGGCCGTGGTCGTTCAAGCGCCGGTAGATCAGCTCTGAGTAATGCCGGTTCTCGGGCGAGTGGGTGGTGTGGTAGTTGTCGAACGCGATCAAGAAATCAGCGAAATCCGCACGATGCTCCCGGCCGATTCGCTCGATTAGTTGCTCAGGGGTGATGCCATCGTCATCGGCGCGCAGCATGATCGGTGTGCCATGGGCATCGTCAGCGCAAACGTAATAGCATTCCTGACCGGTCAGGCGTTGATACCGCACCCAGATATCCGTTTGGATATACTCTACCAGATGGCCCAGATGGATCGGACCGTTGGCATAAGGCAACGCGCTGGTGACGAGTATGCGGCGTTTGTTATTGGACATGGGTCAAGTGCATGAGTGCGGCTCGTGGGCGCGTAACCGTACCAGTTTCGACTAATCGAGCCAATGGTCGCGCCGGAATGACGATAACTTTGGCTTATCGTCGGCCAGGTGTGTTTGATCTTTGCTCGCGATGACATTTCGTGGCCAAAAGTGTACGATGCGGCCCCCGAATGCTGCTAATTCGAGCGTGTCAAAGACGAGGTACCCATGGCAGTCACACGAGTCCAAATTGAAGATACTCTGGCGTCGATCATCGATCCCCACACCGACCGTGACCCAGTGCAAGGTAAGAACGTCAAAAACATAGCCATTGACGACGGCAGGGTCACGGTGGACTTGCAGTTGGGTTATCCGGCGCGCAGCTGGATCGACGAATACGTCCGGCAGCTGAAGGCCAAGGTCGAGTCGGTAGCTGGTGTCGATGCGGCGACGATCAATGTTTCCACGGAGATTGCGTCGCATTCGGTGCAAAAGGGCGTCAAGCCCCTAGAAGGTGTGAAGAATATGATTGCGGTGGCATCGGGAAAGGGGGGGGTCGGAAAATCGACGGTGGCGGTCAATCTGGCATTGGCGTTATCGTCCGAGGGGGCCCGGGTGGGAATCCTGGACGCAGACATCTACGGGCCGAGCCAACCCCGTATGTTGGGCATTAGTGCGAAGCCCGAGTCCAAGGACGGCAAGAGCATGGAGCCGTTGCACAGTTACCACCTGCAAGCCATGTCCATCGGTTTTTTGATCGACGAGGAGACGCCGATGATATGGCGCGGCCCAATGGTCACCCAGGCCTTGGAGCAGCTGTTGAAGGATACGCGCTGGGAGGAATTGGATTACCTGGTGATTGATCTGCCGCCGGGCACCGGCGACACCCAATTGACTCTGGCGCAACGCGTGCCGGTCACCGGCGCAATTATCGTGACCACACCCCAGGACATCGCCCTGTTGGACGCACGCAAGGCCTATAAGATGTTCGAGAAAGTGGAGATCCCGGTAATCGGCGTGGTCGAAAACATGAGCACTCATATCTGCAGCCAGTGTGGTCACGAGGAGCATATCTTCGGTGAGGGTGGGGGTCAGCGCATGGCAGAGGAATACGGGTTGTCCTATCTTGGTGCGCTGCCTTTGGATATACGCATCCGCGAGGATACCGATAACGGTAAACCGACGGTGGTGACTGACCCGGATGGCGCCATTGCCAAGGTATACAAAGACATTGCGCGGCGCGCGGCGGGGCGGCTGGCGGCCCAGAAAAAAGACTACAGCGCCAAGTTTCCTTCCATCGTCATACAGAACTCCTGATCGGGCTCGTAGCCCGCATAGTGCGCCGCGATAGGCGTATCTGCGGTACACAGTGTCACGCCGGGGATTGTCCGAATTGCTTACTGCAAACAGCATATTAGCGCCACTTTCCACCGCCATGGTGCAATATGCGGGGTGAGTGGAAATCGTGCGGCCACCACAAACCGTTGCTGAGTTTTTGGATCTCGTCGATCAGGCCATCTTCGAGATGGATGAGTTAGCGATCTGTGCCGAGGAAGACTTGGATGACGAGATGGCTGATCTGGCGCAACCGTTCGCTAGCATCAGTCATCGGCTTCGTCAGTTACACCAGCAGGTCGAACAGGGCAAACATCAGTTTGCCGATGGCAACGATCTGCCGTTCATGCCTTTAGTGCGTACGTATCGTCATGTCATTCCAATTTACCAACTATTCACTCTGTTGAATCAAGCCCACCGACGGGGTACCGCGTAAGCACTCGCGCTAGCCCGCATGTCGCACCAGGATCCCGGATGCTGACGCAGGACTCGTGCAGCTGGGCGCCGCGCCTGGAGCGAGATCCATAGCGGGCCATGGGTCGAGTGAAGGCCAAGCACAGATGTGCGAGAACCAGTCAGGACCGGGATAGGGTGACTGCGGAAACACGTTGTAATTGTTGACTTCGGCTCGATGCCTTACGTTCTGCCGCGGACTCGAAGTTTTGGCGCCGTCTGGTGAGACATGCGGGCTCGTG
>CALZGZ010000185.1 GCA_945787105.1 uncultured Gammaproteobacteria bacterium | reverse complement strand
GACAATAGCATGAGTTTCTTCATAACAAGTGTGAATCCTGGTAAGGGCGGTGATCTCGGTGGACTGGAAGGGGCCGACGCCCATTGTCAAAAGTTGGCCGAATCGGTTGGTGCCGGCGGGCGTACCTGGCGCGCCTACCTAAGTACGCAAGGCGAAAAATTGAATGATCCAGACGTTGTACATGCCCGCGATCGTATCGGTTCGGGTCCGTGGTACAACGCCAAGGGCGAGATGATTGCAAAGAATGTCGCGGATCTGCACTCCGCGAACAACAACGTGAACAAACAGACAGCTCTGGATGAGAACGGCCAGATGGTGAATGGTCGCACCGAAAAACCGAACAAACACGACATCCTCACCGGCTCGCGACCCGACGGAACCGCGTTTGCTGGCGCATTCTTCCCGGACCGGACTTGCGGAAACTGGATGAAGGGAGGCGCGGAAGATTCGGCCATGGTCGGTCACCATGACCGCGTGGGCCCGATCGACCATCCATGGGCACAGTCCTGGAATTCGGCGCACCCGACGCGCGGCTGCACCCAGGACGGAATTCGCAGCACCGGCGGCGACGGTCTGTTCTATTGCTTCGCCGTGAAATAGGAGAACTAACGGACGACTGCTCCACTCGTATTGCGGGCGCTCGACGGGCAGATGGCGATGCCCGGAATGGGTCGGTTTAACCCATCCACAACGAACCGACCCACGTCGAATTCACTTCGCCACAGGTGGCAGAGGAGCCGGGCGGGTGAACACCCAGTTGTTGTCCTTGACCGGGGTGTGGCAAGCCACGCATTCTTGGGCCACGTTGGCGTCGCCGTAAGGTTTTTGGTCCGGGCCTTTCCAACGCGCCCAACCCCAACCGCCGGTATCGGCGTACTTGGCGGAGTCGCGAAACATGAATTCTGCGTGGACAAATTTGTCGGGCTTCTGGGCCTGCGGCCACTCGGGGATGGCACCGTCTTTCCAGACCACCTTGCCCAGGATCGCGCCGTCCGGCCACCGGTTGGTTTGGCCACTGCGCGCGGCGGCGATCGCCTGGTCGTTACCGAATATGACACGCAGAGTGTTGTTGTCACTGCGGTGCGAGACCGCGACCACGCGCCAGTCCTGATAGCCAGCCGGGAACGTAATGCCATTCGGTGACGGCGGCACCTCCGACGCCACGCCAATGGCAAGATTGCTCCCTGCTAGAACCGAGACTGTACAGATCGTAAAGAATTGCTTCATGAGTCAGTCTCTCTCGCAAAGTTCGTTGGAATGAATCGAAACGGTGTAACCAGTTTTTCGAGTATACGGTTGAATCGGTGGTTTACACCACATTCAGAGCACGAGAGGGGTTGGTGAAACGGTGTGCGGTATGCTGGGAAACAGATGCGGCGTCGTACGTGTGGGCGGCGAATTCGTAATTTTTCCTATAAAATCGCTACTTGGGGTCCAGACTAATGTGAGAAAAGTCTGGGTCCGGTCCAGGCGTTCTCCCTGCCGATGAGGGTATCTTGCAGAGCCGCAAGACGATACTGCGGTGCAATTGACAGCCGTCCTCGGCCACCTGCAGACATTCGCCAAATTCAGAGGTTACCATTTGAAGGTCCGCTTTCCCGATTATTTGTAATCCCGCGCCGCCACAATAGTTGCAGGTTTCGATATCGATCATGAACAGTTTGTAAGTAGTTTCGTTTTGGAGCGGTTTCTCCTAAATTAACGGAAGCATTTCGCTTCATAGAATCTATATTTCCTTCATATTGGGCAATGCCGGACCACATGAGAAGTTTGAGTTGTTCAGTGGCAAAACGAACAAAGCCCTCCAAGCGGTTAAGCGCCTCCTGGTAGCTGCAGTTATACATTAAAAACTCGAGCGTATGGGGTTCATTCGGACTACTAGGTTTCCTTGCAACGCAATCAAAGTTCCCAGGTAATCCGGATTTTTGACGATTTTCTTGGAGTATGGGTGGCTGGTATTGCCGAGGAACCCTCAAATCTTTGATTAGTCGATTTTCAAAAGCGAAGTATGCTTTCTCGACGGAATCCGTTAGGTGCCTCCCCGTAGTCGCAGCAGGCATATCGACGGCAATGAGGCCATATACTACTTTTTGTCTATCGGGATCGGTGAGCGCTAACAACGCCTTCAATTTCGTATCAAAATCTGATGACGGGCTGAGGTATTGGAGGTTAGAAAACGGCTCAACAGTAGTAGATGTTAATTCTTTTTTTTCTCCCTGCGAGAAATCAATGGCGGAATTTTCACTGCCTGTTATCTGATTAGTTGCTGCATCCAGGTGCCATTCCTGCTTCAATACTTCTGTGTCTTGGGCGCAAGGATCAACATCTTTATTTTTTGGATCATCTACCATAGGCTTAGGAATGTTACTCTATTTTTATTGTTTTACTTTTTTAATGGAATAACTTTTAATATACCGGTAACCAACATTATTGTGCCAAATTACAAACTCGTTTGTTTTGATGTTGATGGCACGTTAATTGATAATCCCAAATTCTCGTGGCAACTCTTTCATGACGCGTACGGATAGGAAGTATAAACCCACTATCTTTTAAAGGAAACGCGATCGGAGACGGCCATCCGGAGCCATCCGGGGCGTTGTGGGGAATTATCGTTGGCGCAAGATCTCCCGGTTCATGTCTGGTGATGTACCAAATTGCGTTGCTCGCACTCGCCTCAGTAAGAAACACACAATCCGGTTCAGCTACTCCAGAATGGCTAAAACCTACGTGCGGGTCCCAACCGTCTAACTAGTCGGCCTCGCGCACGGGGCGCAGCAACGGGAATACTTCCAACGGCTGAGCCACAAGTTCTTGCGTAAAAGTCCGGGTGACCCGGTTGGGCTTCGTAACTCTCATTGGTCGTGTGTTCTCCTGATGGTGGCTAAGCAATAATTATCTTGCAACAGTGTTGAATCCCATGCCGTCAAGTGTAATGCCTGCATGTCCGCTTTACTTTGACCTGCGATGAACAGCGACTAATGCACGAAGTGCAACCCGCCCTAGTCCGGTGGTCGGCTCACAGGACCCGTCCTTCGTCCCGCAAAAAAAGCAACCTTTGAACGTCCGGTGCTAACCCGTCTTTCGCAACTCGTCGTCATGCTGGCGAATTTTAAAAAATATTTGATGGCCAAGTGGCTGATTAACCTGCGGGCGGGTTAGCGATGAGTGCCGAAATCCGTCTGTAGTGCCGACCT
>CALZGZ010000184.1 GCA_945787105.1 uncultured Gammaproteobacteria bacterium | reverse complement strand
TACCCGTGGCGAGTTTATCAATATCGAGCAAGTCATTGATCAGCATCAACATCTGCTCGACGTTACGGTTGGCGATATCGATAAGTGGCACCATTTTCTCGGGCAAAGGTCCCATCCCGCCTCCTGCTAGCAGTCCTATTGAACCACGGATGGCGGTAATCGGTGTGCGCAGCTCATGGTTTACGGTGGAGACAAATTCATCCTTGATTTTCTCCATCTTTTTGCGCTCGGTGATATCCGTGAAGACGACCACAGCACCCGCGACTTCCCCGTTTTTTTGAATCGACGTGCACGTGTATTCAACGGGCAAGGCGGTACCATCCTTTTTCCGCATCACAGCTTCAATAACATGGTGCCTATGTCCCTCCGCCAAGACCTTTTGCAGCGGTGACTGGCTTGCAGGACATAGCGCCATGTTGTCTTTCTGGTAGTGCACAATATCGCTCATCTTGGTGCCCATTAGCTCATGCTGAGCATAACCGAGCACGTTGGCCGCCGCAGGATTGATGAACGTCGTTCGGCCCGCGGTATCCAACCCATAGATCCCTTCGCCAGCAGATTCCAACAGCAGTCTTGAGCGTTCCTCGGCGTCACGCAGCAACTCTGCGGCCTTGGCATTTGACAACACACTGGCCACCCATTGGGAGAACAACTGAATCAAGGTGTAATCATTGGAACTGAAATCCTGCTGTCGGGGGCGAGCGCTGGAGAAGTTCAGGATGCCGTAACGCTGACCATCGACGATCAAGGGAGCACCGAGGTATGACTCCAAGCGAAATTTTAGATAACAGGGGTGTGTGGCGATGCGGCTCTTCTGGGCATGGTAAAAACCAGTCGCCGAATTGGCCTCCAGGGTATGCACGCAGTAGGTATCATTTAGCTCAAAGGTGATACCGACAGGGGGTAAGTCCCCCGTACCGGCAACGTAGTCGATAGAATAACAATCGCCTTCAATCCTGGAGACGATGGCCAGATCAAGCTCAAATACCTCCAGTCCCAACGCCAGCAACTGCTTCATCTTGGCGTCGAAGGCCAGGTTCTGCTGCGAGGTGATTTCATGGAGTCGTTTGAGAGAGCGGGCATTCTTCTTAAACTCAGATTCACGCCGTCTGTCGTGATCGATGTTATGCAGCAGGCCCACTTTGTCCGCCCCCTTTAGCGTCTGAAACGAAAGCTCAAACCAGAGGTAACTGCCATCCAGATGACGTAGACGCACCTTGAAGGCCGCCGGTTCCTGAGCGCTCTGTAGGAAGGGAACGATCCGATGCTGGTCATCCGGGTAGATAAAATCGGCGATAGAATGCCCCAGAGAAGCCGGGATATCATAGCCAAGGTGTTTGTTCCAAGCGGGATTGAGAAACGCCAGCTTACCTTCGGCATCACAGCTGAAGACAATCTCTGAGAGCTTCTCCAACAGTTTGCGATATCGCCCCTCGGAGGCCGCCAGTTCTTCCATGAGCCGATATTGGGCCTGAGCGTGAAGCTCATCCTTGTCGGCCACTTTATACACCAAGGGCCTCGATCAGCTGGTGATGGTCTACGACATTGGCATACAGGGGCAGAATATTCGCGCAATAGAACTGCTGTTCAACCTCGGTGCGACCGCAGGTGCAGTCAGAGAGCACGGAGACTTTATAGCCCTTTTCCGATGCAAAACGCCCGGTCGAATCGATACAGACCGAGGTCACCGCACCGGCTAGTACGACATCTGTCACCCCGTGGGATTGCAGTACCTGGTCCAAGTCGGTATTGGAAAAAGCATTCAGGCCACGCTTGCCAGGGATCTCAAGGATGCGATCACGATAGACGGAGAATTCGGGAATCGTCTCCGCTCCGGAGGTGCCTGCCTTGAACGCCTGCACGTTCTTGATCACCTCCAAGATGCCAACCGCTTCGGTCAATTCCTGATATGAGGGCGTGAAGATGATCGGGGTAGCTATCATTAACACCTCCGTAGCACTCAACCGCTCGATGAAGGCGAGGGTATTGCCAAGCACATTATTTACGCCCGCGGATTCCTCGATGACGTCGTGGAGGATACCATCGGGGGCAAAATAGTCGTTCTGATAACCGATTAATAACACTGCCGTCGTGCTGGGTTTCATCGCCTTGACCCGATTTCTGTAGTCTAATGGGTAATCGGCATCCAACGTCGAGCATTAAACCGTCTCGTATTTAAGGGAAATAGCTGGGCGCGAAACCCACAGAGAGGCACCAAAAACCACGCTACCAATCATCGGCGGAAATGATGTGCTGGGCAAGGTAAGCATCGACGATTACCGGTGGAAATCACGTTGCCGAGGTCTGTGTCAAACGCGGATGGCGGCGTGCGTTTTAATTCGCCAGGAGCAGGTGATCGAAAATGGGAGAAAACCGAAAATCGTACGTTTAGTTTTTGGCTCTGATTCATCCATGCATGAATCAGAGCGTTGTAAAGATAATATCGACAAGAGCTTGAACGTCCTTTGGCGTCACCTTCCACGTGTGACGCACGGCGTAGCGCCGCCGACCAAACCGAGCGCACGCATCAATGACGCTTGGGCCGCTAAGTTCCCCGCCTAAATCAATATCGCCCAATGGAGAAACGACATCTCGAATTCTATCCGTCACCCTCACCATGCCTTTGTCATCGAGACGATAAATCGCCCCTTCGATAAGAGGGCAATAAACCGGTTTACGGTTGACTCGGTCGATATAGGCGTAGGCGATTCGGATGGTTTGCCCCTCATAGCCTACGTAAGGCTCTTCTTCATCGCACATACGATTCCAACGCGTCATGGGAATACGCTTAATGGTTCCGTCAGGCTTAAAATGAAAAACCGAAACTGTTAACCCCATTATTTATTCTCCAACTTTTCCATTGGTTTTGTTTACCCTAACGTTGCGAAAAAGCTTACCCATTTACGCTTACGGCCCCTGCATTGTCGGGTCAACGCGGTATTGATTTAGTCCTAGCATAGGGCTCGCGAAAAAATAACTTCGCATTTTTCGCGCCCAGATTTGGGTCAGATTTGGACAATCCGATTAAGCAAAACCGCAGGACTAGCCCGGCTAATTCGAGGATTTTGCGATTGAGGAT
>CALZGZ010000183.1 GCA_945787105.1 uncultured Gammaproteobacteria bacterium | reverse complement strand
GCGCGTTCGGCGTCGAGGGCCCAGCGGCACAATACACCGAGGCGCTCTTCGACTTGACTCCCAGGGGTTGCCGCCCAGTCCAACCATACGACGCCGGCGGCGGAGTCGCCGAAGCGTTTAGTCAGCCACTCCGCCCCGCGCGCCGCGGCTTTCCAATGTACGTGTCGCGGGGGATCGGCGGGTTGGTACGCGCGCAGGCCCACGAAGTCGTCGCCGTCGACACTCTGTCCGCGGTGGTGACGATGGGCTAAATCCGGGTCCTGGGGCCAGGGCCGGCGGGGCCCCGGGGCGGGATAGACCAGACAACGGCTCATAGGACGTACCGGCTGCGCCCAGGTGTAGAGCAGGCCGAACGGGAACGCGCTGGATACCGAGAAGGCTGGACAGGGCAAATAGCCGCGCCGTGGCGCTGCCACCGTCAGCGACAACGGGTGCGAGCTATGGGGAGCGATATCTACACACCGGGAGTGGGTATCGGACAACAACCATACCCCGGGCCGCCGTGTCTTGGATGCGTTATGGATGTAAACTGGAAACCGCGCCGACTGACCGACGAACACCGGCCCGGCATCCTTGACCGTCAACCGTAAGCCGGTGACGTTACGGTGCGTGTAAAGCATCGAGACTAGGCCCACTGCGGCGAGCGTGAAGGTAAATCCGTACGCCAGGCCGTTGTTGTAATTGACCGCGGCCAGCAGCATGACCAGTAGCAACAGCGCGAAGTACAGACCGTGGCGGGTCGGCAGCATATATAAGCGCTGTCGGCCCAGCACATATTCGTCCGCCGTGGCGCCCATGGGTTCGCTAGCTCGCATATTGCACCAAGGATCCCGGATGATGGCGAAGGGATCGGGCGTCTGGACGCCGCGCTGGAACGAAATGCATCGCTGTAGCTACGGGTTGAGTGAAGCGCAAGTTCAGGCGTTCGAGACCGAGCCAGCACCGGGATAGGCCCGCGGCTATTCTCTCTAAATAACCTGGAGACGCGTATGTTGCCATTTTATCTAAGTGACACTGCGCAGCTCTTAGCTGGGCACCATGAATCGACGCGGGGCGCCTTGGTGCAATATGCGGGCTATGGAATTGCGACCGAGCGCAGTAGGCGCTCGACCATCTCGTTACCTTCGTCCCCCTCGCTACTGGCGGCCTGCAATCGATGACCGAACACGGCGGGGGCAACCGCTTGCACATCTTCCGGCAACACCAACTCCCGCGCCGATAAAAGCGCCCACGCCTTGGCGGCGCGGACCAGTGATAGCCCGGCACGTGGGGACAGACCATGCATCAGCCAGCCGGCCTCACGGGTGGCATTGAGCAGTGCCTGCACATAATCCAGCAACGCATCGCTGCATACCACTCGATCGGCGGTGCGTTGTAACGAGGTGAATCGATTTGCATCGATGGCTGGCGGTAGGGACTCGAGCATCATCCGCCGGTCACTGGCGCGCAGTAATTCCCGTTCTGCTTCCTGGTTCGGGAACCCGATGTCGAGGCGCATCAGGAACCGATCCAGTTGCGACTCGGGCAACGGGAATGTGCCGATTTGGTGACGCGGGTTTTGCGTGGCGATAACAAAGAAAGGCCGTGGTAAGGCATGCGTCTCCCCCTCCGCCGTCACTTGATTTTCTTCCATCGCTTCGAGCAGCGCGCTTTGTGCCTTGGGAGTCGCGCGATTGATCTCGTCGGCCAGCACCACCGAGGCGAATATCGGCCCCGGGTGAAACCGAAACGACTGGGTATCGGTATCGTAGATCGACACGCCGAGGATGTCTGCCGGCAATAGATCGCTGGTAAACTGAATCCGACTAAATTCGAGTCCGAGCACTTTTGCCAGGGTATGAGCCAATGTGGTCTTGCCAACCCCGGGGATGTCCTCGATCAGCAAGTGACCGCGCGCCAACAAGCAACTCAATGCCAGACGTATTGTATCTGTCTTGCCAAGGATAACCTTATCGACTTGGGCGACAATTTGCCCCAAAGCTGCAGCGGCACCGTGGCCCGCGAGATCGACTTTTTTGGTTCCGGCATCCATTATATTAAGACCATTCGGGTGTAACAGCATCGACCGACGGATCGGCACAATAAGTGTAGACTGAAACGACTGGCTAATTGAAATTTATCAGCCCACATAGTGCACCAAGGATCCCGGATGATGGTGCCGGGGCTTGTGCTGTGCGTAGGTCCCCTGCTGTTCCCCTGCGGTGCGGGGACAGGCGCCGCGCGGGAGCGAAATGCATAGCCGCGGCTATGGGTGGAGTGAAGCGCAAGTCGCGGCACTCGCGGCCGATTCAGCTGTGGGATAGGCTCAACTCCAGGGACAAAACGTGGCACCGAACATTTATCGAATTCGTTATCGCAAACAGACTGTAGAGACTCTTAACGCCGCCTTGGCGCAATATGTGGGTTGGTACTTGCAATGGCCCGGGCAAGCATTATGATTCGGCAACCCAGACAACGACGCTTGAGCGACCATGCAATTTCCACAAGATTATGAAGTTATCGTTGTTGGCGGCGGCCACGCCGGGACTGAGGCGGCGCTGGCATCTGCGCGCATCGGATGCCGGACGTTGTTGGTGACGCATAATATCGAGACCATCGGCCAGATGTCGTGCAATCCCGCCATCGGCGGTATCGGCAAGGGGCATATCGTCAAGGAGGTCGATGCCCTGGGGGGCGCCATGGCACAAGCTATCGACCGTGCGGGCATTCAGTTTCGGGTTCTCAATTCACGCAAGGGTCCGGCAGTGCGGGCGACGCGGGCTCAGGCGGATCGCGTACTGTACAAGCAGGTGATCCGGCAAATGTTGGAGAACCAGCCGAATCTGTGGTTGTTTCAACAGGCAGTAGATGACCTGATCTGCGCACAAGGACGCATTGCCGGTGTCGTGACGCAGATGGGGCTGCGATTCGAGGCGCGCGCAGTGGTGTTGACAGCGGGGACGTTTCTCGGTGGCCGGATCCATATCGGCGAGTCCAACTATCAGGGCGGCCGCGCCGGCGATCCCCCAGCGGTGACCTTGGCCCGGCGGATGCGGGAACTGCCGTTTCGCGTTGATCGGCTGAAAACCGGTACGCCGCCGCGTATTGACGGCAATACTATCGACTACAGCATCTTGGAAGAACAGCCCGGAGACCAGCCAATACCGGCGTTTTCTTACCTTCGAGACACAGCGCAACATCCACAACAGATCAGTTGCCACATTACCGCTTCCAACGCGCGCACCCACCAGATCATCCGCGACGGGTTGCATCGCTCGCCGTTGTATTCCGGGGTGATCGAGGGCGTTGGGCCACGGTATTGCCCGTCGATTGAGGACAAGGTGGTGCGATTCGCCGACAAGACCTCGCACCAGATTTTTGTCGAACCGGAGGGGTTGAGCACCAACGAGGTCTATCCCAACGGTATCTCCACCAGCCTCCCGTTTGATGTGCAATGGGAGCTGGTGCGAAGCATTAAGGGATTTGAGCATGCCGCGATTACTCGTCCAGGCTATGCTATCGAGTACGATTTCTTTGACCCACGTGACTTGCGGCCTAGCCTGGAGACCAAATTCGTGCCGGGGCTGTTCTTTGCCGGACAGATCAATGGCACCACGGGTTACGAAGAGGCGGCGGGCCAGGGCCTGGTGGCGGGCATCAACGCGGCGCGATACGCGCAAGATCGGGAGCCTTGGTGGCCGCGCCGGGATCAGGCATATATCGGCGTATTGATCGATGACTTGATTACCCGCGGGACTAATGAACCCTACCGCATGTTCACGTCACGAGCGGAGTACCGGCTTTTGCTGCGTGAAGACAATGCGGATATGCGCCTCACTGAACTGGGTCGCGAGTTGGGCATAGTGGGCGATGAGCGTTGGCGGGCGTTCGCTGAAAAACGAGACGCCATAGAGCGTGAGCAACAGCGCTTGCAGGTTACCTATGTCCGCCCCGGGCAATTCCCTGATGCCGACTGTGTTCGTGTGCTTGGGCAACTGTTGCAGCGTGAGGCCAGATGCATGGAATTGCTCCGCCGCCCAGAGGTGAGCTACGAGGAGTTGATGTCATTGCCCGGCATCGGTCCCGGGGTATCGGATCCAAAGGTTGCCGAACAGATTGAGACTCAGGCACGTTATGCAGGATACATTGATCGCCAGCATCAGGAGATCGAGCGGCACCGACGCCATGAGGCTGCGCGATTACCGCGTGACCTGGATTACGCTCAAGTTCGCGGCTTGTCCGCCGAGGTACGTCAGAAACTGGGTCAACACCGGCCCGAGACCATCGGACAAGCATCACGAATATCCGGGGTGACACCGGCGGCGATTTCCTTATTGCTAGTGCACTTGAAAAAGCGGGCCGTTCTTAGCGCAGCCTAATGGCTTGCTGCGAGACTCCCGAACAGATACTCGCAGGACATCGAGAATGCTGGGGCAGTACAAAATAATTAGAAAACTTGCAGCCGGTGCCACCGGTGAGCTTTATTTGGCTGATGACCCACAAAAAGGACAGGTGGCGATAAAGACGTTGCAACTCGTTCGCCAATATCCCAAGCAAGTGGACCGCGAGTCAGCAACCAAACGAATTTTGCAGGCTGCGCGCGCATTGGCGCAATTGGAGCATCCCAATTTGGTGCAGATTTATGATGCCCAGGCGGCGGATGACGCCCTCTACATCGTGATGGAGTATCTTCCGGGACGCAACCTATCCTATTACATTGCCAAAGAGCAACTGAGCCTGGACGAAGTCTTCGGCGTCACAATTAAAGCGGCACGAGGGTTGGCCTACGCGCACCAGCACGGGGTGATTCATCGCGATGTCAAGCCGGCGAATATTGTCTACAATCGTAGCAGCGGTGCAGTAACGGTCACCGATTTTGGGTTGTCAATACTGACCGGTTCAGCCAAGCGAAAAACGAAGATGTTTGCAGGGACGCCTTATTACATGGCTCCGGAGCAGATCAGCGGCAATCAGGTGGACGCGCGCGCCGACATCTACGCATTGGGGGCGACCCTGTTTCAGCTGATAACCGGCGGCGTGCCATTTGAGGCCAGCTCCCTTGAGGAGTTAATCCGCAAGATCGAGAAAGATTCTCCCCCTGACGTACTGGCGGTGCGCCCTAATCTAGCAAGTGCGGGCGTTTGTTTGCGCGCGATCATGGACAACGTTCTGCAAAAACAACCCCAAGACCGCTATCAGTCCTGCGAAGAATTTCTCGAGGACCTGATACCTTGCTCGGACGTGATTCTGAATACCTTGCAATGATGCTAAGAGACGCCATCGAGATAGCGGTTGCCTCCGATACCGGCAGAGTACGGCAGCACAACGAGGACAGCACTGCGGAAGACATCGACATCGGGCTCGCGGTGTTGGCGGACGGGATGGGCGGTTATAAGGCGGGCGAGGTGGCCAGCGCGATGGCTACCACGACTATCTACCGCGAAATCCGCAGCGCCCTGGAGACGTTGGTGCGCGGCCAGACCGACCAGGCAACCGGTTACCGATATGAGTCCCTGGTCATGCGTGACGCCATCGCCTTGGCTAATGAAATCATTTATAAGGCTGCGCGCGAAGATCCCGAGTTTGACGGCATGGGCACCACAGCGGTGGCAACCCTGTTCTATGATAATCGTGTGACTATCGCCCATGTCGGAGACTCGCGTGGATATCGTTGGCGGGGCGGAAAGTTGGAGCAGCTCACCGTAGACCACACGGTGGTTCAAGAGTACCTCAATAGCGGACTGTATACCCCGGAGCAAGCTCGGACTTCCACGGACAAGAACCTGGTGACACGAGCATTGGGAATTGCGGCGGATGTAGAGGTCGATCTCGGTGAACACAAGGTACAGTCGCAAGACATATACCTGTTGTGCTCGGACGGCCTGACGGACCTGGTTGACGACCCGGCGATAACCGCTGTGTTCAAAAAGCCGGATGAGAACCTTGAAAAGTCAGCGGTCAGGCTCGTGGAGCTGGCCAATAGCAAGGGCGGGATCGACAACATATCGATTATCTTGGTGCGCATAACACAACCGTTTACCACACCCAGTTCATGGCAAACCAAGCTCGCTGAATGGTTCACCAGCGGTTGAATAATAGCGTGACCTGTTCGCGAGCGACTTACCATCCGGCCGCGACACTACGTACAGCGCGATATACCGTGTCGCGGAAAGTTGAGCCCGCATATCGCAGCAAGGATCCTGGATGATGGCAACAGTGCTTGCCCTGCGCCTAGCCCGCGTTTCTCACCAGGCGGCGCCAAACTCCGAGTCCGCGGTAGAACTTAAGGCATTGAGCCGACGTTACGACACCGGGTGCCGGGACGCCAACGCCTTTTTTCCGTTGCGACCCCTTTTTTTCTGCTGCGTGAAGCGCAAGTCCAGGGGTTCGTGACCAAGCCCCACCGGGATCGCCGCGCCCCTATTCATGGTCTGTACCGGAGCGACCGGCAGCGTCTGTGGCGTGACATGGCGACATTCGATTCTCCCGGCGGTTGGGCATCAATAGAGACGGGGCGCGTTGGTGAAATTTGCGGGCTGGGCAGTCGCGGCCCGGTTGACCCGGGATGACGCGTGATCAATTCTGGCTGATCGGTGGTGAAACGTAGCGCCGCGGGTTTCTCTAAACTCGGTAGCCGGGCTTCCGGGGGCATTTCTCGAGAGGCAGTATTGTGATTGTTAATAACCAAAGGGGCCTTAATATGCGCGTAAAACTTGTACTGATGTTCTCCATATTGTTGATGATTGCCACTTCGGCCGCTGCGGACAAGGGGCTGGTCGTTAAACCGAGTGCCTATAGCGTGGCTGAAACCTTAGACCGCCTGGAGGAGGTGTTGAAGGAAAAAGGCCTGACGATTTTTGCCCGTATCGATCACAGCGCCGGTGCCGCCAAAATGCAACTGAACCTGCGCCCGACCCAAGTATTGATCTTCGGAAATCCCAAGATGGGCACCGCGTTGATGCACAGCAACCAGGCGGTCGGGATCGATCTTCCGATGAAGGTGCTAGCGTGGAAAGACGCGCAAGGCCGGGTTTGGATCGCCTACAACGATCCGGCCTATTTGGCCGCACGTCACCAGATTCATGACCGTGGCGAGGTCCTGCAAAAAATGACCGGGGCCCTGGGCAAACTCACGGATAAGGCAGCCTCAAAACCGTGACCGGCGCTGTTTGCCGATGCCGGTATCGATAACACGCGCCGCCACAACGCGCGCTGTGTGCAACAATACCGGAGCCGAATTTGGATAGGGAGGGGCTGCTAAAAACCGGCCTGGTGGCACTGGGGCTCAAGCTTGGCCCGCTGTCCCAGGCCAAGCTTATTCAGTACCTGGATCTGCTTGAACAATGGAATAGTGCCTACAACCTAACCGCCATTCGCGACCCCCAGGCAATGGTTCCCTGGCATTTGTTGGACAGCCTGGTGATTTCCCCCTATCTTCACGGCTCACGGGTGCTCGACGTCGGCACCGGCGCGGGCCTGCCGGGAATCCCATTAGCAATCGCGCACCCGGAAATTTCGGTTTCGCTGTTGGATAGCCGCCGCAAGCGCGTCCAATTTCTCATCCAGGCAGTCAATGTGCTCGGCCTGGGCAATGTTGATATTGTGCACCAACGGGCCGAGCAATACCGGCCCGAAAAGAAATTTGATACGCTAGTCGCGCGTGCATTTGGGGCACTGCCAAAACTACTGGCGGCGGCGGGACACCTGTGTCGGCTGGGCGGGACGATATTGGTGCTCAAGGGCAGGGACCCGCAGCGCGAACTTGATCAGCTGCCAAAAAACACCGTCGAGGTGGCTGATGTCATACCATTGCGAGTTCCGCTGCTCGGCGCGGCTCGTCATCTAGTGATTTTACGTTCGATGTCCGAGGACAAGGGTTGACAGCCCAACTAAAGGGTCCAATTAGCAACCATGGGGAAAATCGTCGCAGTCGCCAATCAAAAAGGTGGCGTGGGTAAGACCACTACCGGTATTAATCTTGCCGCGTCTCTGGCGGCGGACGCACAGCGTGCCGTCATGTTGGTCGACATCGATCCGCAAGCGAACGCAACAGTGGGCAGCGGCGTTGACAAGGAGTCGATCAAAAAATCCATTTATGATCTACTGCTACAGAATGCAGAGATTGTCGAGGTGCAGATCTCGTCAGCGGCTGGATACGATCTCATACCCGCGACCGGCGATCTCGCTGGAGCGCAAGTGGAGTTAGTCAACGAAATCGGCCGAGAGTTACGCTTGCGCATGGCGCTAGAACAGGTTCGAGACGACTACGACTACATCCTGATCGATTGTCCACCCGCATTGAATATTTTGACGATCAATGCCCTGGTCGCGGCGGATACGGTAATCATCCCGATGCAGTGTGAGTACTTCGCGCTCGAGGGGTTGACGGCACTGGTAAACACGATCCGCAAGATCCGCCAGATGTTGAATCCTCGTTTGCGCATTGAGGGCCTGCTGCGGACCATGTTCGATGGTCGCAATACCCTAGCTAATGAGGTATCCGAGCAGCTGCAACAACATTTCGGAGACAAGGTCTATCGTACTATCATTCCCCGCAACGTGCGCTTGGCGGAAGCGCCCAGCTACGGGAAACCGGTGCTTTACTATGACAAGAGCTCTAAGGGGGCCCAGGCCTACCTGGAGCTCGCTGGCGAGATCATTAGACGGGATGAGGCAGCATGAGCACAGCAAAGAAGAAACGGCTTGGACGGGGCCTGGATGCGCTACTGGGCAATTTCACAGATGCTGGCGGCGAACACAGAAAGGTAGAGTTGCGTGACCTGCCCATCGATTTGTTAGAGCGCGGGCGTTACCAGCCCCGCACCCATATGAATAAAGCGGCACTTGAGGAACTCGCGCAATCGATCAAGGCTCAAGGGGTGTTACAACCGGTTGTGGTTCGCCCGTTGACTGGGGAGAGCTATGAAATAATCGCTGGTGAGCGGCGCTGGCGGGCGGCGCAACTCGCCGGACTGCGATCGGTGCCGGTAGTGATCCGCGCTATCCCCGACGATGCGGCGCTGGCCATCGCGTTGATTGAAAATATACAACGGGAGAACCTAAATCCTGTGGAAGAGGCCAATGGGCTGCAACGGCTGTTGGATGAGTTTGGCCTTACCCACCAGCAGGTCGCGGAAACCATTGGTCGCTCGCGAACCGCGGTGACTAATCTGCTACGCTTGCTGACGCTCAACCCGCTGTCAAAGAAACTGCTGGAAGAAGAAAAACTGGAAATGGGGCACGCCAGGGCACTACTGGCGCTTTCTGGCACCGACCAGGACCAGGCGGCGAAAGAGGTGGCCGCCAACGGCCTGTCCGTGCGCCAAACCGAGGCCCTGGTGCGGCGCTGGCATAAACGGCGCAGCACGCGCAAGCCGGCGGCAAACAAGACCAGCGCCGACATCAAACGCTTGCAGCAACGGTTGTCCGACCGGCTCGCGGCCAAGGTGTCGATTCGAGACCGCGGTGGCATGGGGCAGGTGGTGATCCAGTATCACAGCCTGGAACAGCTCGACGGGATACTGGACCATATCAAGTAACGACCCAACGGATACATAAATTTCCGCCCCATCGTCCGATATTGACCGTCCCATGCCTGGTCTATTAAACTGCTTCGGCTTTGCTGCAGTGCAGCTAAACTCGCGGAGCGGGTCTATTATTGGCCCCAAAGCCTCGCAACGAAACGGCCTTGAGGGCCGTGTTTTCGTTTTTGATCAGGGCTTCGATGGGGTCCGCGCATGCTGGGAATGAAGCCGCGCGCGCTGTCGACCGTCAAGCGAGCTCTCGTCGCACAGCTATGTATCACCATCGCTTTGGCGTTGGCCCTGATTTTCTATGGGCGCACAGCCGCGTACTCGGCTCTGCTCGGAGGGATGATTTATACGATCGCCAATGTGTATGCAGGTTGGCGGATTTTTTCACGGAAACAAAACGATTCCGTACACGGCGAGCTTTACAACTTTTATCGCGCCGAGTTCGGTAAATTGTTGATGATCGGTGCACTGTGCGCCGCGACGTTTGCCTCGATCAAGGTGATCAATGTGATTGCGTTTGTGGGTGGGTGCGTCGCGGCGATGATAGCGGGCGTAGTGAGCGTGAGCCTCGAGCAAGCGAATTACGCCCCCCGAAGCAAAAGTAGAAGAACATAACGCTACAGAACATGGCAAGTGAAAACCTGACATCGACTGCGTATATCAAGCATCACCTGCAGAATTTGACATTCGGTGTACACCCAGACGGCAGTTGGGGCCTGGCGCATGGCGCCCAAGAGGCCCGTGAGATGGGGTTTTGGGCGATCCACTTAGACACCATGTTCTGGTCCGTTTTGCTCGGCTGCGTGTTTCTGTGGTTATTTCGCAAAGCGGCAAAGCGGGCAACGAGTGATACCCCGAGCGGGTTTTTGAATTTTGTCGAGTGGGTGGTGGAGTTCATCGACGACAACGTGCGGGGGTCATTCTCGGGCAAGAATGACATGGTGGCGCCACTCGCGCTGACGCTGTTTGTTTGGATCTTGCTGCAGAACACCATGGACCTGGTGCCGGTGGACTGGATACCGTGGACAACGCAAAAAATCGCCGCGTTGTTTGGCGCCGATCCGCGCCATGTGTATATGAAAGTTGTTCCCACCACCGATCCCAATGCAACGTTCGGGATGTCGTTTGCGGTGTTCGCATTGATGTTGTACTACAGCCTCAAGATCAAGGGTCCTTTGGGGTTTGCCGCCGAACTCACCATGCAGCCGTTTGAGGCCAAGAACCCGGTGCTCAAAATACTGTTTATGCCGGTGAATTTGTTCCTCGAGGGCATTGGGCTGCTGTCCAAGCCGGTGTCGTTATCGCTGCGCTTGTTTGGCAACCTGTTTGCCGGTGAGATGATCTTTATTTTGATTGCGCTGTTGTTCAGCGGCGGAGTCGTACTCGGTTTGCTCGGCGGCGCACTGCAATGGGCGTGGGCGGTGTTCCATATCCTGATAGTGTTATTACAGGCATTTATTTTTATGGTGCTAACCGTGGTGTACCTGGATATGGCGCATCACGAACATTGAGGCGAACTTTTCAATCTCACCTGAAACTTCAGATTAGGAGAAAAAAATGGAAACAGCATTGCTCTACGTTGCCGGCGCGGTCCTGTTGGGCCTGGCCGGTGTCGGTGTGGGTGTCGGGGTTGGCGTGCTGGGCGCGCGGTTTCTCGAGGGCATTGCCCGTCAGCCGGAGCTTTTGCCGATGCTTCGCACCCAGTTCTTTATCGTAATGGGACTGGTGGACGCGATTCCGATCATCGGTGTCGCGATCTCGTTATACATCCTGTTCGCGGTGGTGGGTGGTTAGACAAGGCGAATTATTGTTTTGAGCTTTAGGAGCCGGCCATGAATATCAATCTGACTCTGTTCGGGCAGTCGATCGCTTTTATAGTATTCGTCTGGTTCTGCATGAAATATATATGGCCCCCGATCATGAACGCGCTGGAGCAGCGGAAAAAGACCATTGCCGACGGATTAGCCGCCGCGGAACGCGGTAAGAGAGAGCGCGAGCTTGGTGAGCAACGCGCCACCGAGGTGATCAAAGGGGCCAAGGGCAAAGCGGTAGAAGTGATTGCGAGCGCCGAGAAACGCGGGGCGGAGATCGTCGAACAGGCGAAAACCGACGCGAAACTGGAAGGTGAACGGATTATCACTGCGGCCCGTGCCGAGATTGAACAGGATGTGCAGCGGGCGCGGGAGGCGCTACGATCCGAAGTCGCCGCTCTAGCCACCGCCGGTGCCGAGCAGATTCTGGGGAAAGAGGTTGACGCCGCCGTGCACGCCAAGATGCTCGACGAATTGGCGACCCAACTTTAGTGGAGTGTTTCCGTGAGCGAGAACCACACTATCGCCCGTCCCTATGCGCAAGCGGTGTTTGAGCTGGCCAAGGACGCCGAGGACTATCAGTGTTGGTCGGACGCGTTGGCGTTGTTAGCGGCGTTGGCGGCGAATTCTCAGATTCGGGCATTGGTGCAAAACCCGCGCATCGACCGCACTGCCCTGGCACAGCTTTTCGAAGACATCTGCGGTGACAAGCTGTTTCCCCAAGCAAAGAGCTTTGTGCGGTTGATCATCGGGAATGATCGGGTGTTTAGCTTGCCGCATATAGCCAGTCAGTTCGAGACCCTGCGGGCGGAGGCCGAGGGCACGATTGACGCGGAACTGATCGTGGCACAGCCGGTAACCGATGCCCAACAGTTGCAGATCACCGAATCCCTGTCGCGGCGACTGGGCCGGGAGGTGAGCCTGCGGGTGAGCGAGGACGCGGCGCTGATCGGCGGCGCGGTCCTGCGCGCGGGGGACATGGTGATCGACGCCTCGGTGAAAGGCCGCCTGCAAAAACTGGCCGCCAATCTGGCACGTTGAGACGCACTGGGGAACCAGTACCCATTAATTTTTGAGGAACAGTTATGACGACCCAGCTGAATCCATCCGAAATCAGTGAACTGATCAAAGAGCGGATAAAGAGTTTTGAGACGGTGGCCGAAGCGCGCACCGAAGGCACGGTTGTCAGTCTCACCGACGGCATCACCCGAATTCACGGCCTTGCCGACGCGATGCAGGGAGAAATGCTGGAGTTTCCCGATGATACCTTTGGCCTGGCGCTGAATCTCGAGCGGGACTCGGTCGGCGCAGTGATATTGGGTGATTATGAGCACATCTCCGAGGGCGACACCGTAAAATGCACCGGCCGCATTCTTGAGGTGCCGGTGGGCGAAGGTTTGATGGGCCGCGTGGTGGATTCGCTGGGGGCGCCGATTGACGGCAAGGGGCCCATCGAGACTGAGGCCACATCGCCGATTGAAAAGGTCGCGCCTGGGGTGATCACGCGGCAGTCGGTCAACGAGCCGGTCCAGACCGGGCTGAAATCCATTGACTCGATGGTGCCGATCGGCCGCGGACAGCGGGAGCTGATTATCGGTGACCGGCAAACGGGCAAGACCGCAGTTGCCATTGACACCATTATTAACCAGAAAGGCAAAGACCTGATCTGCATCTACGTTGCGATTGGTCAGAAGGCGTCGTCCATTGCCAATGTCGTACACAAACTGGAAGAGCATGGCGCTATGGATCACACCATCGTGGTCGCAGCGGCAGCATCCGAGTCCGCGGCGATGCAATATATCGCCCCTTATTCCGGATGCGCTATGGGCGAGTACTTCCGCGATCGGGGCGAAGATGCATTGATCATCTATGATGATCTCACCAAACAGGCGTGGGCCTATCGCCAAGTGTCGTTATTGCTGCGCCGGCCACCCGGCCGCGAGGCCTATCCCGGTGACGTCTTCTACTTACACTCGCGCCTGCTCGAGCGTGCCGCCCGAGTCAACGCGGCGTATGTGGAAAAGGTGACCGGTGGCGCAGTGACCGGCAGGACGGGGTCGTTGACCGCACTGCCGATCATCGAGACGCAGGCGGGCGATGTTTCAGCGTTTGTGCCCACCAACGTCATCTCAATTACCGATGGCCAGATCTACTTAGAGTCAGACCTGTTCAATGCCGGGATCCGCCCGGCCATCAACGCCGGTCTGTCGGTATCCCGGGTTGGCGGCGCAGCGCAGACCAACCTGATCAAAAAACTCGGCGGGGGTGTTCGTCTGGCGCTCGCCCAATACCGCGAGCTGGCGGCGTTCTCGCAGTTTGCATCAGACCTGGACGAGGCCACCCGTAAACAACTCGAGCGCGGCCAACGTGTGACCGAGCTGATGAAGCAAAAGCAATATTCACCGATGTCGGTAGCCGAGATGGCCGTAGCCCTGTTTGCTGTCAATGAAGGCTATGTGGATGACATCGACGTCGAGAAGGTGGTCGATTTTGAATCGGCGTTGCACGCCCATATCAAGACCGAGCATGCAGACTTGCTGGCCACCATGAACGACACCAAGGAATTCAACGAACACGTTGAGCAAGGGCTGCACGACGCGCTGAAGGCGTTTAAGGACCATGGCGCCTGGTAGGTCAAGGCTCGTTGCGGTATCGGTTTATTAGCATGCACGCGTAGCGGAACGAAATATGGCTGGCGCTAAAGAAATTCGCACTAAGATCAAGAGTATCCAAAATACTCAGAAAATCACCAAGGCGATGGAAATGGTTGCGGCGAGCAAGATGCGCAGGGCACAGGAGCGTATGCAGGCTGCGCGACCCTATGCACAAAAAATTCGCAATGTCGTCGCCCACCTGGCCCACGCTCACCCAGAGTACAAACATCCCTTCGTTATTGAGCGTGAGCCAAAGCGGGTCGGACTCGTAGTCGTTTCCACCGATCGGGGATTGTGCGGTGGCTTAAATGTCAATCTATTCCGCGCGGTGATATCGACCATGGAGGAATGGCGGAATAAAGGCGCCGAAATCGATCTCGCCACCATCGGTACCAAGGCGCTGGGATTTTTCACGCGTTTGGGCGGCAACATCATCTCCAAAGCCTCGCATCTTGGTGACGCGCCTGCCATAACGGATTTGATCGGAGCGATCAAGGTGATGTTGGACGCCTTCGAGGACGGCAGGTTCGACCGGGTATTCCTGCTACACAACGATTTCGTCAACACCATGATCCAAAAACCGGTGATTCTGCAACTTTTGCCGTTGCCGCCGAGCGACGAGGCGGAGCTACGACACCACTGGGACTATCTGTACGAACCCGATTCCAAAGACGTGCTGGACGTGCTATTGACGCGATACATCGAGTCACTGATCTATCAAGGTGTCGTCGAAAACCTGGCATGCGAGCAGGCTGCGCGCATGGTGGCGATGAAGGCCGCCTCGGATAACGCAGGCAATCTGATCGATGAGTTACAGTTGGCCTATAACAAGGCGCGCCAGGCGGCGATCACGCAAGAGATCTCCGAGATCGTCGGCGGCGCCGCCGCAGTTTGAGGTGGGGAACAAACACACGAAAGCAAACAGACTAGAGCACAGAGAGAGCAGTGCGCACCGGCGGTGCGGGGCTTTTCTTTACTCTCATTTTGTTCAGGACAAAGGGTAAAAGCTATGAGTACCGGCAACATTGTTGAAATCATCGGCGCGGTCGTGGACGTGGAATTCCCGCGCGACTCGGTTCCCAAGGTGTATGACGCGCTGACCCTAATGGACGCCAACTTGACCCTCGAGGTACAGCAACAACTTGGCGACGGTGTGGTGCGCACCATCGCTATGGGTTCGAGCGACGGCCTGCGGCGGGGGATGAGCGTTGAAAACACCGGCGCACCGATCTCGGTCCCGGTGGGCGAGACCACGCTGGGACGTATCATGAACGTGCTTGGCGAGCCCGTCGATGAAGCGGGTCCGGTGGAATCTAAGGAGCGGTGGCCGATCCACCGCAAGGCGCCGGCCTATGCGGAACAGGCGCCGGTGATTGAGATCCTGGAGACCGGCATCAAAGTCATCGACCTGATCATGCCTATCGCCAAGGGTGGAAAGATCGGGCTGTTCGGCGGCGCCGGTGTGGGTAAGACCGTGGCGTTGATGGAGTTGATCCGAAATATCGCCATCGAGCACAGTGGTTATTCGGTATTCGCCGGTGTTGGCGAGCGCACCCGCGAGGGCAACGACTTCTATCACGAGATGAAAGAGGCCGATGTGCTCGGCAAAGTGGCGCTGGTATATGGACAAATGAATGAGCCTCCCGGAAACCGCTTGCGCGTCGGATTGACCGGCCTCACGATTTCCGAGTATTTCCGTGACGAAGGCCGCGATGTGTTGCTGTTCATCGACAATATCTACCGCTACACCCTCGCCGGCACGGAGGTATCGGCGCTGCTAGGCCGGATGCCCTCCGCGGTCGGCTACCAACCGACCCTTGCCGCGGAAATGGGCGTGTTGCAAGAGCGCATCACCTCCACTCGCACCGGCTCCATTACCTCGTTCCAGGCAGTGTACGTGCCCGCGGATGACTTGACCGATCCGTCGCCGGCAACCACGTTTGC
>CALZGZ010000182.1 GCA_945787105.1 uncultured Gammaproteobacteria bacterium | reverse complement strand
CGCGCCTGAACTTGGGCTTCACTCGATCCATAGCTACGGCTATGCATCTCATTCCAGCCCGGCGTTCAGCCGCACCTGTCCTGCGCCATCATCCGGGATCCTGGTGAGAAATGCGGGCTAGTTCTGCGGAGATGACTTTAGCCCTGCTTGGCGGGGATCAGCTAACCAGGGATCATTGACCCTAAGAGGGCCTTTCACCACGTATGATCCCGTTCCCTGGATCGCCGTTCTTCGATCCCCGGTCTTACTCGGGTCAGACCACAGATACGGAAATCACGACTAACGCGATTAGAACCGCTGCCGCGAGACACCAACTACATGCAACATACCGTCCAGGTGCGATGTGGTCTTCTGGTCGATAATCAAACATGACTTCCTCCCAAGTTGTCACCGGAATGCCGGTAGTCTGTGGAGGAAAGGGTAATGAATTGGGGGCGGATAGTCTGTGCGAGATTACAGAAAAGTTTGTGAAATATTCACACTCGCAGCTTACAGCTGGATCACCATGCGGGGGGGAGTTTTTGGTGGATGACGATCTGGTCCCTCTTGACGTCGATATATCCACCCGTTGACAAGTCCTTGAGAATTCGGCTCACCATCTCGCGGGAGGCGCCCACCATTTTTGCAATTTCCTGCTGCGAGAGTTTTTCATCGATTACTAATTTGCCGTTCGTTTCTTTTGCCATGTCTAGCAATACCCTCGCAACCCGGCCATAGACGTCTAGTAACGCCAGGCTTCTGACGTTCTCTGTCAGCTGCCGGATTCTTTTCGTGAGGGTCTCCAACAGCGTTAGCGCAACACATGGATTGTTGATGAGATACGCATCGAAGTCCGCTTTTGAGATCAACGCTACGGTCGTGGGTTCCACGGTCATGACCGAAGCGGAACGGGCTTCGCCGTCAAGCATTGACAGCTCGCCAAAGTACTCGTTGGATCCCAATCTGGCGAGAATGATCTCTTTCCCATGCTCATCATTTAGAAATACCTTTACCTTGCCTGAATGAATAATGTACAAAGTATTTGTGATATCTCCCTCCGTGATCACGATTGTGTTTTTGGGATAGTTGCGGGTAATGGCGTGGCTAGAAATCGTCTTCAAGTCCGATTTCTTGAGACCGGAAAAAAGCGGGATGTTCTCCAACGTCTTGTGTGCGTCCATAGAGTCGGTGTTCGCAAGCTTGGGATCACGCAAATCATACTATGACCTTTCATAGAATGACATTGTTTGGAGTTCGAGCAACCGGTAGACCCCTAATAATACACGTAGAATACGCTTCGATGTTGCCTCAAGACTCACAATACATCGTATTGATGTATACGGGCGAAAATCGTAGTTACCGGAAAAAGACCTTCAAAGGATCTTTTCATCACCGGGCACCGGGCTTGTGCCTTGGAAGTCCCCACGCGGGTGCCGTTGCCGTGAAGTAACAAAATGTCTCATTTTGGAAAAGCCATGGTATTGGGTTTGCTGGTGGGATTGGTCGGGAGTATGGCATCGCTGACATCGCCAGGTTGGTCTTTAGAGCAAGAGGTCGGACTGAGTTGGTTGTTCACGTTACGCGGAAAGGTAGCGGCACCGGCGGATACCGTAGTTGTCGTCTTGGATAAGGAGTCTGCGGCGCGGTTTGAGCAACCGGAGAAAATTCGCAACTGGGCGCGGTCTCTACACGCCGAGCTTATCGACAGGCTGACCCAGCGTGGCGCCGCGGTTATCGTATTTGATGTGTTTTTCGAAGCAAGCCGCGATACCGGCGGTGATCGCGCTTTGGCGCTGGCCATGCAACGGAGCAAACGGGTGGCGCTGTTCCAACGCGTTGAGCGCGAACGAACCCCGGCGCTCACGATGGACAGTTTGGTCACACCAACACCGGTATTGACCGCCGCAGCTGCCGGGCTCGGGCCTTTTCCTCTTCCCAAGGTTCCCAATCGCGTGAATCAGGTGTGGGCGTTCTATCATGCGGTGGGCAATGTGGCGACGTTACCCATCGTGGCGCTGCAAATCTACACCCTGCAACGGCTCGGATACGCCAACTTCATCGCTCATTTGCAGCAAGCCGGCTTCCCATCGACGGAGGCGCTTCCATCTGAACCCGAATCGGCGCAGGACTTACGCGCGCTGATCGATGTGTTGCGCGGTGGATTCCGCAGTGGGCCCGGCTTTGCACAGGGCTTTATCAAGCAATTAGACAAGTCGCTGGGACTCTCTCCCGACAACAAAGGGATTCTTACCGCGGTGGCGAAGATGTACGCGCAGGGCGATAGCTATTTTTTGAATTATTATGGTCCCGCTGGGACTATTACCACAATTCCGTACCGTGCGCTTTGGGATGAACGCGCTGATTCTGCCGTCCTCCCGGACCTCACCGGCAAGGCGGTGTTTGTGGGTGCCACGCATGTGTCGCTTACCGACCGAGTGGACGATTTCCACACCGTCTTTTCTACCGAGGACGGGATTGACCTGACCGGGGTGGAGATTGCCGCCACCGCGTTCGCCAACCTGTTGGATGATCGTGCACTGCGCCCCGTAGGAAAGTGGGCAGGCAGCATTATATTATTTTTGCTGGGGATCCTGGGCGGCTGGTTGGGGTACCGATTATCCGGCGTACGGGCAGCGATCGCGATTGTGGTTCTGGGGGCGGGTTACCTATTTACAGCCGCGCTTGTTTTCGCCAACCACTCTCTGTGGATGCCGACTTTTCTCCCCCTCGTTGTGCAGTTACCGCTGGCCCTGACGCTCGGTCTTTGGTGGCAATTCCTCGGCGCACGGCACACCAGCGAGAAGGTTACGCGGGCAATCCATTATTACATGCCGCGCAGAGCGGCAGAACGCCTAGTCGAGGAAGGACAGCCGAGCACCGCGGTGGACATCGATTACGGCGTTTGCCTGTTCACCGATGTGAGCGGTTATACGACGCTGACAGAGGAGGTCTCGCCGGCGGAGTTGGCGAAACTATCAAACGAATACTTTGCGCTGTTGGGTGACCGGCTTGGGCAGTGGCAGGGGGAGATGATGGGATTCGGCGGCGACGGCATGGTTGGCCTGTGGACCGAAGCGCAACCCGCCAAGACTGCGCGGTTGCGTGCGTGTTGCGCCGCGCTGGATATCCTCGAGGATGTCGAAGATTTCAACAACAAGCACCCCGATCAGCCGTTCCACACCCGTATCGGCTTACACGCCGGCTCGGTGGTGTTGGGCAACGTCGGCGGTGGCGGTCACTACAGCTACGTCGCACGGGGTGACATCATGAACACCGCCTCCCGCATCGAAGGTTTGAGCAAGCTTTTACACACCCGGTTGCTGGCAGAGGAATCGGTGGTTCGGGATCTCGACGAATTGTTAGTGCGCCGGGTGGGGGCGTTCGTACTTAAGGGTAAGCACGATGCATTAACCATTTACGAAATTCTCTGCCGACAGGAAACCGCAACCCGGCATCAGCAGCAACTCTGCGCGGCGTTCGAAACCGCTCTGAATATTTTCAAGGACAGGCAGTGGTGGGCTGCCGAGCGGGATTTTAAACAAGTCCTCACACAGCACCCCGACGATGGTCCGTCGCGGTTTTATCGCGACCGGTGCCGACAGTGCGCCACGGCGAAGCGCGCGGAAGATGCGAGCACGACTATTCGCATCGAAACTAAATAGTACACCAATACGCTTGGTCATCGGACACGAGCCGATTGTGAACCCGATTATTGATTAATACCGGGAACAGTGGTAATGATTGTTTCCGAATCTGTGCGGTTGTTTGGAGAAACCAGCCGCATCGGCAACAGCTGTCGCTTTATGACGCTCGGTTGAAGTGTCCACACTGCGAGTTACAGGGAAAAACAATGACAAAATTGCCGACAAACCTGGTAGGCGTTGTTTGTATTTTTGCCGTGTGCCTTGTGTCGTGGCCGTCGCTGGCTAGCGCGCTGTGTGCCAACCCTATTGCCGAGATCGTTTCCGCACAAGGCAATCTCGAACTCAACAAAGCCCCGGCAAAGCTCGCCGATGTGATTTGTCCCGGTGATGTCGTCAAAGTAGGCCCGCGCAGCCGTGCGGCCATCGTCATTCTGGAGACCGACACGGTGTTGCGTATCGATCAGGATACGGAACTGCGCATGCGCAGCGTCTCTCCGGAGGGTGTCTCTCTTCTCGATCTGCTGCGCGGCGCGATCAATCTGTTGACGCCGGCGCCGCGGTCCCTGGAGATCAAAACCCCGGTGGTCAACGCCGCGGTGGAGGGCACCGAGTTTTACATGCGCGTCGAAGCGGATCGTACTGTCATCAGCGTTTTCGAAGGACGCGTGACGGCATCCAACGATTTTGGCAGCTTGACTCTGCACAGCGGTCAATCCGCAGTGGCGCGCGCTGGCAAGGCGCCCGAGCCACGCATCGTTGTCCGTCCTCGTGATGCAGTTCAGTGGTCGCTCCACTATCCGACGATTGGCGTGAGTGAGAAAGTTTCGCCCATGACACGCGAAGCGACCGATCTTCTGATTGTCGGGCGAGTAGACGAAGCAACGACACTTCTAGATCAGGCTAGAAAAGAGAATCCAAACGACGCTGTTGCGGTCGCATTGCAAGCGGTAATCGCTGTTGCACAAAACCGTAGTGAGGAAGCCACACAGCTAGCGCAGCAAGCAGTCGCTATCGACCAAGGGTCAAGCACGGCTTATACCGCGCTCTCCTATGTGCAGCAATCCCAATTCAATATCGACGGCGCGCTCGAAAGTGCTCTGCAAGCCGTCAAAAGAGACCCGAACAACGCCTACGCTTTGGCCCGCCTGGCCGAACTGCAGTCATCCAAAGGCGATCTGAGAGCATCGCTGGAAAGCGCCCGACAGGCCGTCGCCATTGACCCGACCATATCCCGTACCCAAACTGTGTTGGGTTTCATTCACTTAACCCGCATTGAAACCGCCAAGGCTAAAGAGGCCTTCAACAAAGCCATAGCACTCAATTCCGAAGACCCACTGCCGCGCCTTGGGCTCGGACTGGCAACAATCCGGAACGGAGATCTCGGTGGCGGACGACGGGATATCGAGATAGCCGCCGCCCTGGATCCCAACAGCTCACTTATTCGCAGTTATCTTGGTAAGGCATACTTTGAAGAAAAACGTGATTCGTTGGACGGTAAACAGTATGCAATCGCTAAACAGCTCGATCCCAGGGACCCGACGCCTTGGTTATATGATGCGATTCGGAAGCAAACGATCAATCGGCCGGTCGAAGCGCTGCGAGACCTGCAGACGTCGATCGAACTGAACGATAATCGTGCCGTTTACCGTTCACGGCTGCTATTAGACGGCGATTTGGCCAGCCGGGGCACCAGCCTGGCACGCGTGTATGACACACTGGGATTTGAGCGACTTGGACTGATTGAGGCAAGCAAATCCCTGGCCCTCGACCCATCCAATCATTCTGCACATCGATTTCTGTCAGATACTTTTGCAGCGATACCGCGCCACGAAGTTGCGCGTGCCAGCGAGTTACTGCAGTCCCAAATGTTGCAACCACTGAATCTGTATCCCGTGCAGCCCGCACTGGTCGAAACCGACCTAAACGTCATTTCCGGCGCAGGACCTGCTCAGGTTGCTTTCAACGAATTTACACCATTGTTTGTTACAGACCGTCCACGCTTGCTGCTAACGGGCGTTGGCGGCAATAACGGCACGTTCGGTGACGAGGTCGTCGTCAATGGAATTCAAGACAAGTTTGCCTACAGTGTCGGGCAGTATCATTACGAAACCGATGGCTTACGTGAAAACAACGACCTCGAGCATGACATTTACAATGTTTTTGCACAGGTGGCGATGACCCCTTTTGCCAACTTGCAGTTCGAATACAGGAACCGTAAGTCCGACCGTGGCGACGTCAGTCTGAACTTCGATCCCGATGATTTTTCTCCCCTTGATCGACTCACGATAGAGAGCGAAACCCCCAGGCTTGGGTTGCGCCTGTCCCCTTCTTCGAGTTCTGAGCTTCTATTGTCTTGGATTCACACTGAACGCGACGAGGCATCGATACAGTTTCTCGGCTCCCCTGGACCCAACGTTGATGTAGATTTATCAAGCGAAGCGGACAACTACGAAGCGCAGTATCTTCTTCGCCGGGATCGATGGAATCTGGTAGTAGGACTCGGGACTGCGGAAATAGATCGCACTGAGATCTCCATCTTTGATGCGAGTGCTGATTTCCCTGGTGGGATATGTCCTCCGGGTCCGCCGTTTTTCGGCGACTGTATTCTGATTGACAAAATCAACGATCCGGTGGAGCAAGATAATGCCTACGTTTACAGCAATGTGACCACCTCCGACGAACTCAGGTGGACATTCGGGTTGAGCTATGAACGTTTCGAGAGCGCCCCACTCGATGTTGACGAAGTGAATCCTAAAATCGGTGTACAGTGGGACCTCACACAGAACGCTACGTTGCGGGCTGCGTACTTCGAAAATCTGCGTACGACCCTCTTGACCAAGCAAACGATAGAGCCAACTCAGGTGGCGGGTTTCAATCAGCTTTTTGACGATTTCGATGGGACGGAGAGTGAGTCCGCAGGTATCGGGATCGACTGGGAAGTCAATAAACGTCTGTTTGTCGGTGTCGAATACCTCCGCCGTGATCTGAGGTTGCCTCAACGTGGCAGTGAAGGCGGAGTAGTTGAGGAAGAGCAGAAAGAGGAAATGCTGCGGGCGTATGCCTATGCAACCCTGGGGAATAATTGGGCTGTAACGGGAGAGATGCTGCTCGAGGATTTCGAGCGCGAAGATCCTCTGGTTGTTGATCCACTGCGACAGGTCGATACACTGATCGCACCGCTGACCGTTCGATATTTTTCTCCCTCCGGCCTGTTCGCCGGTGTTCGTGCGAGCTACATCGATCAGGACATCCGGAACGTTCTTCCCTTCGCGACGCAGACAGGTGACGACAATGCAGTAATCTTGGACGTGGCGGTCGGATATCGGCTGCCGAAACGAAGGGGAGTGTTAAGTCTTGAGGTAAGAAATGTGTTCGATGAGGAGTTTCGGTTTCAAGATCAGAACATTCAATCTGCGGTGCCGAGTAACCCGCGATTTGTTCCGGACACAAGCGCGGTGGTACGTGTAACTTTAAGTTTCTAGAGGCGCCGCTTGACTATCGCGGTTTAATGGTTCGTCCACCAACAAAAGCGAGGTAAACAAGATGAGAGACCTTAAACAAACGGTATTAGTGATGATGTTGTCATTGCTGGCCGTCACTGCAGGATGCGCTTCCACAAAATACTCGCACCACGCAGGCATGAAGCCAGGTACGCCATCCAACCCCAAGGCAGGTGGCGAACTTCCACTGCCCTGTCCGCCTGGTGGGCCGGATAAGCCAGTGGCCGTGCTTTATTTCTATGAAGGCGGTTTCGTCAGATACTCAAGACTTTGCCGCAACAGACCTGGAGACTCTGATAAAGCTCAACCTCAGCTCCCAGTGAGAAAAGCAATAAACATTGATTTTCTGAGTGACGGTGCGGATCCCTGCTATAGATGGCGTGTTGGTGGGACATATGTGTGGCGATGTTACTAGAGTAGTTTTGCGTGGCCGCTAGCTCAGGGTCCCGTTTGACGAATGAGGCCGACACCACAAAGTGCAATGAGCGGGTTGCGGCATGAGATGCACAACCGGCGAGGAAAGGGGATGGAAGCCCTACTCGCCAAGCCTGTACTCCAACCTTTGGGCGGCCGTTTCGATAAACCAGGGGGGGAGCAACCCACTAATGCCTTGAGTTTTTTCCGGTAATACTTCACAGGTTTTGCGTGCGCGCGTACACAGCGAAAATCCCGTGTGTCCTCTAGTGTGGAAACCCTGGTCTAGCACACACTGGAGGACATCACGATGCAAGCGCGAACTCAAGACCAAACCACTGCGACCTCTGGCTTTTTCGGACCGCGGCCGACATCACATGAAACCTCGTGTATTTCTATCGTGTGGTTGAAGGATAGATTTCCAAAAAGTCTTCAAAACGTGTTCCTGATCGAAGTACAAAAGAATCACGGCGTCCGTTCCGCACGGTTTTCTACCAAAGAACCATCACTATTGATTGTCACTTACGATGTCACACACACCAAGCCGTTGGATATCGTGAATACAGTCCGGGCCCTGGGGGCCGACGCCAGGTTGGTGGGGTGTTAAACAGGTGTTACCGATCGTCATAATGCCGGCTGTTTGCGCGCTAATCCGTCGAATGCGGTGAGGAGGGAGCGAAGGAGTTCATGGCTTAGTTCGCAGATGATTTGGTTTGCTTCAGGTGGCGGCGGGCGGTGGCCAAGCCGCCACCTTTATTGGGAAGCGGCATATTAGTTAGGTCTGACTCAAACCGCTGCCTGATCGTGTTTTTGGTCCGCTGCGATGTTTTCACTGTGGCAGGCGCCAATCGCCCGCTGGCCGAGGTGACACCCCTAGAGAATCGATCATCCACTCTACGTCGCAGCCTCCGTCGTGCGGTGACAGTTCATGTAGTGCTGGGTTGTGCCTGCTTTTCTTGATAACGTAACGTGTCTGGTATGTTTTGGTTGAGCATGATACGTCGTTTATGTCCTTTGAATGCGAGTTGAAACGCTATGCGGCCTATTTCCGCGGTTGGTGCCAGGCTTTTGGTGAAATCGATAACGAGCATGAGGGGGCGAACGGGATTACGTGGCTGCTTGCCGAAGATCAGGTGGGCCTCATCCTGCCGGATCAGCTGCGCAGGGAAGTCTACAGACAGATTCTGGGGACAAAGGCCAAGACCGCGGTGCTGACCGTCTCGGATTCCCATTTCGAACTTGGTGCGACCGCATTTGATATAGACAGCCATGACGTGCAGAAATATTTAAGCGTATTGCTGCATACCTTTACAGTTAGCCAGGCGTTGCATTTGTACCTGACCTATCATTTAACGTACCCGTCGGGGACGCGATTTGTGACCATCTCAACGCAGGCACCGTTGCGCATCATCTACAAGGAGATCGAGCCGATGGTCATACGCATCCAATAGAAGGCACAGGACAATGCAGCTACATTGATGAAGAAAATCCTTATCACCGGTGCCACCGGGCAAATCGGCTCCGAACTAACGCCGGTGCTACGCGCTAAATACGGGAATCAAAATGTAATTGCCGCAGGTCATCGACGCGAGCCGGACGCGGAGCTGACCGAGTCAGGCCCATTTTGCAGCTTGGATGTTCGAGTCGCCCCGGCGGTAGAAGCGGTGGTGGCCAAGCACGGGATTGATACGATTTTTCATCTTGCGTCGCTGCTCTCCGCGGTGGCTGAGCAGAAACCACAGCACGCTTGGGATATCAATGTCAACGGCTTGATCAATGTGTTGGAAACAGCCCGGACGCGGAACTGCTCGGTGTTTTTCCCCAGTTCCATCGGGGCGTTCGGACCGCTTACGCCGGCGGACGATACGCCGCAGGATACGATCCAGCACCCTACTACGATGTATGGCATCACCAAGGTGTGTGGAGAACTACTGTGTGGCTATTATCAAAAACATTTCGGCGTAGACACACGAGGGGTACGATATCCGGGACTGATCTCGTACCGAACCCCACCCGGTGGCGGCACAACCGATTATGCCGTGGAGATATTCTATGCCGCGTTAAAAAATCGCCATTACGATTGCTTCTTAAAGGCCGATACCCGGCTCGATATGATGTATATGCCGGATGCCATCGATGCGGCAATCCGATTAATGGAGTTTGATGGCAAGCGGTTGATCCACCGTAATGGATACAATGTTACGGCAATGAGTGTTTCTCCGGCGGATATTGCGCGAGAAATCAAAAAGCGTCTCCCGGATTTTACCGTCGGCTATCGAATCGATCCGGTACGCCAGGGGATCGCAGAATCATGGCCCCGGCATATGGATGACAGCGTGGCGCGAAACGAGTGGGGCTGGAAGCCCCAGTTTGATTTACCGGCGATGGTTGAGGATATGATCAGACACCTATCTAGCAGATTAACCGCACCTTGAATTAATAGACCATGGCGCTTGAAAAGATTGAGCCTTTGTTAATACGCAGCCTGGGCGAACGACAAGCGACGGGCACGCTCAAGGGTGCGGAACATATTGTTACCGGCGTGATCCCCGGGACAGACGGGTTCGGTCCCCGGTATACCCTTAAAGGTTACGGCGAGCGAGGTTTCCTAAGGATGAACTCTAATTCTTACTTGGGCCTTGCCTTACATGAAGGTGTGATTGCGGCCGAGACCAGGGCGGTGGAAAAGTTTGGGACCGGGCCGGGTGCGGTGCGCTTTATCAGTGGGACCTATCAGCCCCATATTGACTTGGAACGAAAGCTGGCTGCGTTTCACCGTCGCGAAGCCGCGTTGCTTATGAGCGCCGCGTACGCGACGGTGATGGGGGTATTACCGCAGTTCATCGACGAACACACCTTAGTCGTCAGCGATGCGTTGAATCACAACTGTATTATTAACGCGATACGTCTTGCGCGCCCGGCAAAGAAGGCCGTTTATGGTCATCTCGACATGTCCGAACTGGACCATATCCTCGCATCAAATGCCGGTCAGGCTAAACGGGTGTGCGTGGTCACCGATGGCATCTTCAGCATGCGCGGCGATCATGCGCCGCTGGACGAGATAAAGGCGATCTGTGAGCGCCATGAACAGGCGTATGACGAGGGGATACTCACTGTGGTGGATGACTCCCACGGTGTGGGCGCCTTTGGTCAAAGCGGGCGCGGCACCGAGGAATATACCGATACCCAGTCGGACTTGCTGGTCGCCACCTTGGGCAAGGCATTAGGTGTGAATGGCGGTTACGTGGTGTCAAACAGGTCGGTGATTGACTATCTGCGGGAAACGGCGCCGTTTTACATATACTCCAATCCGATTACGCCGGCAGAAGCTGCCGCCGCAGCGGAAGCACTGAACACCCTGGCGAGCCCAGCAGGCCGCCAGTTACTGGACGACATACGCAGTCTTGCCGCCAGATTGCGGGCTGGGCTCGAGTCGTTGGGGTTTGAAACGATTAAGGGAGAACATCCGATCGTACCGGTCTTGGTTCGCGACACGGCCAAAACCGCGGCGTTGGTGCAGCGTCTATTCGACCACGACATACTCGTTGCCGGCCTTAATTATCCCGTAGTCCCGAAAGGGGAAGAAGAGATAAGGTTGCAAGTGTGCGCAAATCACACCGAGAAAGATATCAATCACGTGTTACAGGTCTTGCAACAGTGACAAGAAAGGCGCGAAAGCCTTCCGTGTGAATGGTCTATTATTTTAGCGCGTATGTAATCGCGGATACCGAACAGCGATGGTGAAGAATTAGATTTGGGCTCATCGCGTTTTGATATTTTATGAAACTCTGATATACTATTTTTCGTTGAGCTCCGCTAAATTCATTCGTTGTTAACTTGAATTGACGCAGTCTTTACGCTCTCGTGCGGCTCACGCACATTAATGAGCTCTACCTCGTGAAGCGGAGGTAACAATCACTTTGCACACCAAAAAGTTGATAGTGCGTGCGAGCACGCCATTAGCTGCTGTGAAGGTTTAGAGGGATCGCCATTCTTGGTCTGGCCGAATTCTTGGCACCGCACGCAGTGCGAGACCAACGAAAATCCGCTCCTACATAGGTCAGGAAGCCCCGGTTGAGGCGACTACGTCTCAAGTACTGGGTTGGCAGGCGATAACATCGGGCATGCCTTTTGACGACCAAAGATACGAGTGTCATGAGCCGTAATTATAAATGAGCAAGCAGACAAACCCACCGCTCGAGGCGTCCTTATCCCTGGGTCTCAAAAGCTCCCCACGTGCAACAACAACGTCTGACGGCACCGCCACGTTTCCCAAACAGATCATCGCAGTTGCTATCTTTGGATTAGCCGCTAGCTTCATGGCCTTCACGGTTCCCACCGTGGAAATCGCTTGGGTTGTCGCAATTTTGTTGTTCACCATCTATATGTTCGCGTTCGAGATCGTCGGCGTGGATGTGGCCGCGGCCACCATCATGGTGTTGTTGGGGCTTACCAGTCTGTTGGCGCCGGTGATGGGTCTCGAAAAAGCACTGGTTCCTACTGCGCACCTGTTCGATGGTTTCTCCAGCAACGCGGTGATCTCGATCATCGCGGTAATGATTATCGGTGCAGGCTTAGATAAGACCGGTGTCATGAGTCGAGTAGCGGCGTTTATTCTGCATATCGGAGGAACCGCCGAGGGCCGGATTATCCCGATCATATCCGGCACCGTCGGTATCATCTCGTCGTTTATGCAAAATGTGGGCGCCGCGGCGTTGTTTCTGCCCGTTGTGTCGCGTATTTCGGCGCGCTCAGGGATATCCATGTCGAGGCTGCTGATGCCGATGGGTTTTTGCGCCATCCTCGGTGGCACAATTACGATGGTGGGGTCCAGTCCGTTGATATTGCTCAATGACTTGATACGCAATTCGAATCGGGCGCTTGCCGCTGAACAACAGATGGACATGTGGTCCTTGTTTTCGGTGACGCCGATCGGTCTGGCTCTCGTGGCCACTGGCATCTTGTATTTTGTTGTGGCCGGTCGTTTCGTGTTGCCTGTCCGCAAAACGGAAGGCGCTACCGGTTCAAATGCCATGGCCTATTTCCAGGAGGTGTATGGGATCGACTATGCCCTGTTCGAGGTGTTCGTGCCCGCGTCGAGTCCCTTGGTTGACAAGCTGGTAGACGAGGTAGAAGTCAAGTCTCGCATCCGCGTGATCGCTACCCGTCGCAGTGGTGGCGAAATCCGCGTCGGTCCGGGTGCGTTGGCGCGAGATGTGGGTTTCGAGGCGGGCATGGTGCTCGGAATTGTGGCATCTCCGCTACATCTGAAATTGTTTGTCGAGACCTATAAGTTAGTACAGCGCAACACGTTGAAGGTGTTTGCCGAATCCCTCGCTGCAACCAAAGCGGGGATCGCGGAAATAGTCATACCACCCGGCTCGCAAATGGTGGGCAAGAGTGCCCGTGATGTGTGGCTGCGCAAGACCACCGGGCTGGCCATGGTAGCGCTTTACCGCAACGGTGAAACCCTGCGCGAAGGCGAGGGGATCCGTGATCTGCCGTTACAGGCCGGCGACACCATGGTGGTACATACGACTTGGGACGCGCTGGCTCGCGTGGAAAAGGACCGTAATTTCGTGGTGGTGACCACGGAATTTCCTCACGAGGAGCAGCGTCCCAACAAGGTCGGCTGGGCTGCCCTGTTTTTCGGTGTCGCGCTGTTTTTGGTGTTGTTCACCGACCTTCGTTTGTCCGTGGCCCTGCTGACCGGCGCCATGGGCATGATCCTGTCCGGTGTCCTGTCCATCGAAGAAGCCTACGAATCGGTGAGTTGGAAAACGGTTTTCTTGCTTGCCAGTCTCATTCCCCTGGGTATTGCGGTGGAGACCAGCGGCACCGCCGCCTGGATCGCCCAGCAGACCTTATCGTGGCTTGGCAGCGTGCCTGTGTGGGTGCTGCAGGCAGCGATCGCGATCTTGAGCACGTTCTTTACGCTGGTGATGTCCAACGTCGGTGCCACGGTGCTACTGGTGCCGCTGGCGGTCAACATCGCCGTGGGCGTGGGCGCCGATCCAGCGGTATTTGCGTTGACGGTCGCGCTGGCAACCTCGAATTCGTTTCTAATTCCAACACACCAGGTAAACGCTTTAATCATGGGGCCCGGGGGTTATCGCGTACCCGATTACATGCGTGCCGGCGGCATTATGACCATCTTGTTTTTGGTGGTAATGCTGGGAATGATGAATCTAATATTCTGAACCGCAAAAACCGGGACAGATTTACTAAAAATCGGGGGGGAATGCATTTAGTTAGCCGAGTGCGGTGAATAGTTACAGCTATTGGCCGGTGTTTGTCGCTGCTACCACGAACGGTGACGTGGCCTGGCTTTATGCAAAGAAAAACCAGTAGAGGACGAAACCACCAAAGGTCAACAGTGACGCAAACTGATGATCGGAAAACCTCTTCATCCGAGGGCGGTCGACGCCAAAATCGCGGGGGTCGAGCTGTCCCACAGCGGCAAGATTGAGGACCCTGACGCAGTAACTGCGCACCCAACCCGGCAGCTCTTGACGCAATAAATAACCGGCGAACAGTTCGTCGAGCAAGGGCTCATTGAGTTCCCGTTCGTACCAGTGCCGGTAGGCGAGCCGGAAGATATCGGCCTCGGGAACCTGCAGGATCTCCGCACACTCAACAAGATGACGAACTCCGGGAGAGGTGTGATCGTTAAAGCGTCTGATCTGCGGCTGCATGATTTCTCGTGAAGGCGGTAACGTCTTGGATAGATATGGTAGCGCCTATGCACAACCGGCGGCAAATTGTCGATGGACATCCCTATCTCCCCCCACGGCATTGGCCGGCGGCTTGGTGTGGGTTCGGGAACATTGTCAGCGACGCGCTAATTGTCGTAGATACCGCTCGTCTCCTCTAGACAAAAAGTACCCATTGGGTTGTTGAAAGTCACAACCATTACCCCAGTGTTGATATTGATTGACCCGCGTCATAGCAAAGTCGGCTTGACTTGCGGATAGTCAGATACAGGTCAAATTTCTTGGTTGCTACGGTTTTGCACATGAGATCTTGGACGAATCTATTCCTTATCGCGGCGTTATGGTTTTTGCCGGGAGCCGCACAGTCCAGTCAAACTTTTGACGATTCATTCTGGTATACATTCAATGAGCAACAACAAGTCGTGGTTCATTTACATTTTTTCTGGTCGCTTCGCTGTCCGCATTGCGTACGTGCGCGGCCGTTTGTTGAAGAGCTACCGAAAAAGTTTCCGTGGCTCGTTGTTCATAGTTACGAGCTAACGAAAAATCGCGAAAACGTTCAGCTCTATCTCGAGGTGGCGAAATACTTGGGAACAGAGGCCTCATCGGTGCCTGGATTTATCTTTTGTAAAACACTCACGACCGGCTATGGCAACGAGGAGACCACGGGTGAGGCCTTGATTCGCATGTTACAGCAATGCCGGTCGGCCGATGCGCAAGACTTATTGCCTGGTGGACGGTCGGCGCTCAATGTGGAAACACCCAGTTCGATTCACGCACCTTTTTTCGGTGATATCGATATCACTGGTCTGTCTCTGCCTGTGTTGACACTGGTTATTGCCGGGATGGATGCATTTAACCCGTGCGCGTTCTTCGTGTTATTGTTTTTGTTGAGCTTGCTGGTACACGCCAAGAACCGTTCGCGGATGCTGTTCATCGGCGGTACTTTCGTTTTGTTTTCAGGTCTGATCTATTTTGCCTTTATGACTGCGTGGCTGAACGTGTTCCTGTGGATAGGGGAACTTCGCGTCATAACAATCGTCGCCGGCCTTATCGCTTTGTCGATGGCGGTCGTGAACATAAAAGATTATTTCTGGTTTCAAAAGGGTGTTTCGCTAACCATTCCGGAGTCTGCCAAACCCGGCTTATTCAAGCGCATGCGGGATTTGACCCAAGCCCGGAGCATAACGCCGATGTTGCTCGGCACCGTGGCCCTGGCTATTGCGGCCAATACCTACGAGTTATTGTGCACCGCCGGTTTTCCAATGGTCTACACACGTGTGCTCACTTTGAATGACTTGACGCCGGGAACTTATTATCTTCATTTGGCTATGTATAACCTAATTTACGTAACTCCGCTCGCAATCATTGTCGTTGTCTTCAGCTTGACATTGGGATCAAGGAAGCTCGGTGAGAGAGAAGGAAGAATCCTGAAGTTGGTCTCGGGTCTTATGATGCTCGGACTGGGGGTAACCTTACTGTTGGCCCCGGAGCTTTTGAACAACGTCGTGATTGCGGTGGCGATTTTGATCACGGCGATCGCAATTAGTTTTCTGATCATCCAGTCAGAACGTTTATTCAAGGCACAGAAAAAAGGTGTAGGCTAACCATTGTGCCTGGCGTTGCACAGATACGTTAGCGAGGTCGTCGGCGCAGACACCGCGGGTTGTGGAAAATACAATGATAATTTCAAATCCATAAGGTTGCAGATCCTCTATCGCTGCGTGGATGTCGTTCACACATAGGCGAGCGTTTATCTCATGCCGTACTCAGAACAAGATTACTACCAAGTGCTGGGTGTTCCTCGGGACGCCGATGTGAAGACCATTAAACAGGCGTATCACACACTCGCCATGAAATGGCATCCTGATCGAAACAAGAACCCCGAGGCTGAGGAACGGTTCAAGCACATTGCCAAGGCTTACGCCATCCTCAAGGACCCTAAGAAGCGTGCGCAATACGATGCCCTGGGCATGGAGGGGGTGGCACATTACACGCCCGAGGATCTGTTTGGAGGGCTCGACTTCGGCGACTTGTTCGGTGATATGGGTTTTGACTTTGGCGGCGTTGGTATCTTCGATAGGATGTTCGGTCATCGCAGAGCGCGGCCGGCACATGGCAAAGACCTCCGGGTGCGTACTGTCAAGGATCGGGGCGTAAGGTCGATGTACGTCAAGAGCAACGACACGCACAACAGGTCAAGATTCAACAATTTACGATTTGTCCGGTTTGTCACGGACGTGCAACCGAGATCAGCGAACCTTGCCGCGCCTGCGGCGGCTATGGACAAGTGGAAAAAGAAGAGACGATCAAGTCACCATCCCTCCCGGTATTGAGGACGGAATGCTGCTTCGCATCCCCAAGCTTGGACTGCCCGGCGATGCGCCTGGCCTCCCTCCGCGCGATCTACAGGTAGCGGTGTATACGAAACAGGATGCCCGATTTCAACGCACGGGGGCCGATCTATGGCGATCCGAGACTATAGACGTGGCGGATGCGGTGCTTGGTACCACCGTCAAGGTGCCCACGTTGGGATCTCGCGTGAAGGTCAACATCCCCGCGGGTACGCAACCGGACGAAGTACTGCGTCTGAGGGGATAAGGCCCACCGCGCTACGGTGGCAGCGGCCGTGGTGACCTCAATCTGCGCATACAAGTCCATATTTCCGAAGCGATCAGCGCTGAGCAACGCGGCTTGTATGAGAAATTAAAGCAGGCAGGCTAGACGGCGTCACGCGTATTCTCTGTTCGATTGCGTTTAGTATCGAGGTCTTGAACCACCTTGTATCCGAGCACCGTGATGTGCTGTTTCCCCAACGGCTGGAGAGCAAAACCCGTGCTCGCTGCGCAAGGCACCGGGCGAGTACTGGTGTGGGATTTCGCGCCCTTCACGCTACATTCACGCTTGATTCGTAGACTGTACAAACAGACATCCAAGACCCAGGTCCGTCAGTTGCAGGCTGCTCGAGTGAATCACGGTTAAGTCGTACGGCATAATGAATGTGGCATCAATCAACTGAGAAATTAGCTAATGCGAGCAACCACCCGTGACCCGATCAGCGGAAACGATGTTGTTGAGCGGGTGGATGCACCATTCGTAATCGAAGGCAAAGGCGGCGGGGCGCTAACAATATACTTCGAGTCTGAACAAAACAGAAAAGAGTACATAAGAATAACCCCGCGGCAACCCGATGCGTGTTCACTTGCGCTTTACAAACAAATTGAAGACGATGAAGACATCCTTTGGGACTAGCCCAGAGGCTGCGTTACGACAGACAGGCGAATGTGAGCCGTGAGGCTGCAACAGGCTGTATCGATCACAAATCAGGCATAGTCCGTAGCAAACCTGTTTCACTATTTGTTGAGGTGTATTCGATGAGAATCACTACAGTTGATCCTATCTCAGGGAACGAAGTACCCGATGTTTCGAATGCCCCATATGTTATGGAGGGCAGTGGCGCGGACGCGCTAAAGATTTATTTCGAGTCGCAAGCGAATAAGGCCAGTTACCTGGAGATTGAGGCCAAAACCCCCGAGACTGTGCTTCTCGACGTTTACAACAAGACAACCGGGGAAGCGCAAGAGATGTAGTGGTGCAGACGCGGACCATCTCTGCGCAATACACATAGCGTTGGGGTAGACAAAAAAACGTCTTGGTGCTGAGAACGAGTGTAGCGTCCCATTCCGGGGGCGGAGATAGTGTAGGGCTTAGTTGCGGTCCGCTCCCTTCAATACATTGAGCGTTACCTCGATACTTTCATATCTGTTCCGGCACGAGAGACCTAATCGCAATGATCGGAGACAGTTTGCCCTGGCATCTTTGTTGTCATCAGCCGAAAGGTGACACTCCGAACAGCCAGTCATGCCACCACAGGACAAAGGCCACATAAAGCATCAGGCCCAAGACAACAGCTATCGCGTCGTTGAATTTGGACGGCGGCGCTGTCAACACCGGACTTTGCGTGCGCCGCTTCATGGAGATCCGGTCCACCACCGCCCAGGCGAGGAACGAACCGAACAGGACGACGTCGGCCAGTGTACCGTTCGACAGCAGGTGGGCGAACGCCCAGATCTTGGTGGCCGCCAGCATCGGATGCTTGGTGACTGCCTTGATACGTCCAGGGAGATAAGTGGCGAGCAACAGTGGAAACACAAACACCAACAACACAAGCGACCCATGGCGCAGCCACACCGGTGGTAAGTAGACAATGGACGGAATCTGCTTGGCGAGCGCGTAGCCCCAAACAATGAGCGCGAACCCGGCAAGCGCGATCAGCGAATACAGTCCTTTCCACGGCCATTCCCCCATCCGGTCCACCATGCGGTCCCGCCATGCCGGATTAACGATGGCTACCGAATGGATGGCAAAGAACAGCACCAGTCCGATTATTAATATTCCCATTGTTCTGACTCCCAATCACTTAGATACGGGCACACATTGCCCAGGCATGATTATCTAGAATTGGCGCGCAGACCACAATTTCTCTTTTGGCACTAATTACCGCCGCGGTGCGCACCCCTGTAGTCAAAAAACGGCAACGATGTTAACCCGCGTATTGCACTAAGGATTGCGGATGATGGCGAAGAGACAAGTCCTGCGCGTAGTTCCCCTGCTGTTCCCCTGCTGTGCGGGGACAAGGCGGGGACAAGCGCCGTGCTGGAACCATGAAAAGGGGGTCGGAGTCTGTGACTCCGACCCCTCGTTTCAGACGTTCGAGACCGAGTCCGGGTCGGGGTAGTCCCACTCCAATTGTTGCCAAGCAACCGAGAGCGTCGAATGTAGTCATTTCTCGGACGAGTCGCTGCGGGTGTTTACTGTGCGTACTATGCATAGGGGCGGGGCACCTTGGCGCAATATGCGGGTTGAAGGCCGCCTGGTGCCCAGGGTTGCGATTGGCCTGCGGAAGGACGATGATCCCCTATTGCTGTTGCGATCAGGTCGTTATATGCGATGCCTCAGGTGGTACTAACCCACGGCGATTAAAACCATGTTCACAACCGAGGTAAACGGGGTCGTATTCCAGGCGCGCGGGCTGACCAAGGTCTACGATATGGGTGAGGTTCAGGTTCACGCCTTGCGCGGGGTTGATATCGATCTTTACAGTGGCGAATTACTGGTCCTGCTTGGTCCATCGGGTAGCGGTAAGTCGACATTGCTCAATATCCTGGGCGGTTTGGACCATGCGACGGCGGGACACGTGATCTATCGTGACCGCGAATTGACCGCGGCGAGCGATTCCGAACTGACCGAATACCGCCGTTATCATGTCGGCTTTGTGTTCCAGTTTTACAATCTAATCCCCAGCCTCACCGCTCGCGAAAATGTTGCCGCGGTTACCGAGATCGCTCGCGATGCAATGGTGCCGGAAGAGGCATTGGCATTGGTGGGCTTGGGTGAGCGTATCGATCACTTTCCAGCGCAATTGTCGGGAGGTGAACAGCAACGCGTCGCCATCGCCCGGGCGATCGCCAAGCGGCCATCGGTGTTGTTATGCGACGAGCCGACCGGCGCCTTGGATTCGACCACCGGTATCGTGGTGTTGGAGGTGTTGGAGCGGGTCAATCGAGAACTTGGCACCACTACGGCTCTGATCACCCACAACGCCGACATCGCAGCCATGGCGGACCGGGTAATGCGCTTGGCCGACGGCAGCATCGTCGATGTCCACCGCAACATCGAAAAGAAGCCTGCCAGGGAGCTGCGCTGGTAAACATGCGTGCCCTCGACAAAAAATTGCTGCGGGACGTGATGCGGCTGCGCGGCGTCGTGTTGGCGATTGCGCTAGTTCTGGTTGGCGGCGTGTCTACGTTCATCATGTCTTTATCGACCTACGATTCCCTGTTGCTTACCCAGGCCAAGTATTATCGCGATTACCGTTTCGCGCAGGTGTTCGCGAGCCTGAAGCGTGCGCCGGAAACCCTGGCGCGACGTATTGTTCATATTCAAGGCGTCGACAAAGTCGAAACCCGGGTGGTCGCCGCGGTCAACCTCGACATCCCCGGGTTCGGTGATCCGGCGTCGGGACAACTCGTGTCGGTACCCGATCGAGGCGAGCCGGTGTTCAACGGTGTGTATCTTCGCCGTGGACGGATGGTGGATCCCGCAAGTGATGACGAGGTGGTGATCAGCGAATCATTTGCCAATGCGCACGGGTTTGAATTGGGCGACACCCTCTCCGCCACCATCAATGGCCGGCGCAAGGAGTTAACCATCGTCGGCATCGTCCTGTCTCCCGAGTATATCTACGAGATTCAACCGGGTGCGGTGTTCCCCGACTATCAACGCTTCGGCATATTATGGATGGCACGGGCGCCGCTGGCGGCGGCCTATGATATGGAGGGGGCATTCAACGATATCGCGCTGTCGCTGACCGCGAACGCCAATGTCGACGACGTCGTCGACCGGCTGGACGAGTTTCTTAGGCCATATGGCGGGCGTGGTGCCTACGGGCGCGAAGATCAACTGTCGCATAAATTCCTCGCCGAGGAATTTAACCAACTCGAAACCATGGCCACGGTATTTCCGATGATTTTTCTCGGTGTCGCTGCTTTTCTTTTGAATGTGGTGATCGGCCGTCTGATCAATACCGAGCGCGATCAGATCGCCATCCTCAAGGCGTTCGGCTATACGAATGCTGAGATCGGTTGGCACTACACCAAGCTCGCGCTCATGATCGTGGCCATCGGTTTGGTCGGTGGCGTGGTGGTCGGCATCTTTTTGGGCAAGGGCATGTCTGCCGTATACCAGGATTTCTACCGGTTTCCTTTTTTGCAGTACGAGTTAAAACCGAGCGTGGTTATCAATGCGGCATTGGTGGCTGTGGCGGCCGGACTCGCAGGTACTTTATTTTCCGTAGCCCGCGCGGTACGCCTGCCGCCCGCCGAGGGTATGCGGCCGGAGACGCCGACCGAATACCGTGCCACGCTCGTCGAACGGGTCGGGCTGCAGCGATGGTTCGCACAACCGACGCGTATGATCATGCGTCACATTGAACGCCGTCCATTGCGTGCGTTGCTGACGGTGCTTGGGATTGCCAGCGCCTGCGGCGTGGTCATGGTATCCAACTTTCAGGAGGACGCAATTCATTACATGATCGATGTCCAGTATGGAATGAGTTCGCGTGAGGACTTGTCGGTCAGTTTCGTCGAGCCGACTTCGGCGCGGGCGCTGCATTCCCTTCAAGGCTTGACTGGTGTCGCGCATGTCGAGGGTTTCCGGAGTGTGCCGGTGCGCCTACATTTCGAGCACCGAAGTTTTCGCACTGCGCTCCAAGGCATTGAGCCCGGTGGGGATCTACATCGCGTCTTGGATAAGGACCTCAAACGCATCAAACTTCCTGCGGCGGGTGTGGTGATGACCGACTACCTTGCCAAGATTCTGGGCATGAGGACCGGAGACTGGGTGACCGTGGAAGTGCTGGAAGACAGTGAGCCGGTATTGCGCGCTGCAGGATTTGCGCGTCCAAAGACGTTTCAATTCGCAGATGTACTGGCGGCAAGCCAACCTGCGTTACGTGTACCGCTGGTCGCCACCACGAAGCAATATCTTGGTGTATCTGCCTATCTACAACGAAACGCGCTCAACCGGCTGCTCGAAGAGGGTAATGTGATCAATGGTGCCTACATCGCTACCGACAGCCGCTACCAAAGCGAGGTCTACACGCGGCTCAAGGAGATGCCGCGGGTGTCCGGCACGGTGGTCCGCGAAGCTGCGATTGCGCAATTCAACCAGACTATGGAACAGACAATCTTATTTTTTACCATGGTGTCGGCGACCCTGGGGGCGGTGATCGCATTTGGAGTCGTCTACAACAGTGCGCGAATTGCGTTGTCGGAGCGCGGCCGAGAACTGGCCAGTCTGCGTGTGCTCGGGTTCACGGTAGGTGAGATCGCATACATCTTGCTCGGTGAACTCGCGGTGTTGACGCTGATGGCACTGCCGTTGGGATTTATGTTTGGGCGCGCACTATGCGCGTACATGGTGTCACAGTTCGCATCGGATCTATATCGAATTCCCCTAATACTGGAACCCGACGCGTATTCATTCGCGACGGTAGTAATTCTCGTTTCGGCTATCATCTCTGGGTACTTGGTTTGGCGCCGGTTGTGCCGTTTGGATTTGATCGCCGTATTGAAGACCAGGGAGTAAGCAAAATGTCTTGGGGACGCCGATTGCGACTGATCTTATTGTCCGCGGCCATCGTGGCGGCCATTATTTGGGGCTACTGGCCGCGCGCGGTGTTGGTGGATGCTGCGCCGGTCAAGCGAGACACCCTTTCGGTGACCGTGGATGAGGAGGGTAAGACCCGGGTCATCGATCGCTACGTGGTGTCGGCGCCGGTTGCCGGTTATGCGCGCCGTATCCAACTCGATGTCGGAGATCGCGTGCAACAGGGGCAGGCTGCCGTGGAACTGGAACCATTGCGGTCTGACGTGTTGGACCCGCGGCGCCGCGCGGAGGCCCGGGCGCAGGTGGCTGCTGCCGACGCCTCGCTGGATGCTGCCGAGGCGAAGTCACGTGCAGCCAGGGCCGATGCTGAGTACGCAGCTCGAGAATACGAACGCAAACAGCGTTTGTGGAAGAGCCGGACGATTTCACAAGAAGCCCTGGAAGCGGCGCGAAACCAGAAGCAACGCACCGCCGCGGATCTGCGCTCGGCACAATTTGCGGTGGATGTGGCCCGTCACGAGTTGGAGGCGGCGCGCACCGCTTTGGCCTATTCCGCGGCGCAGGTCGAGGGCAATGGTGAATGGGTCCAAGTCCGGTCGCCGGTGGCCGGCACGGTCCTCAAGTTGCGCCAAAAGAGCGAAGGGGTAGTCCGAGCCGGACAGGCACTGGTCGAAGTTGGCGACCCGCGCGCATTAGAGGTGGTGGTGGATTTGCTGTCGGCGGATGCCGTGCGCGTCGAAACTGGCACGCAGGTGTTATTCGATCGCTGGGGAGGTGAAGGTCTTTTGAAAGGCGTGGTGCGCATAGTTGAGCCGACGGGATTTACCAAGATATCGGCACTGGGCATTGAAGAGCAAAGGGTATGGGTGATCTCGGATATCACTTCACCGCCGGAAAAATGGGTTCGTCTTGGCGATGGCTATCGTCTCGAAGCGAGTTTTCTCGTCTGGCAGGAAGACGATGTGTTACAAATTCCGGCCAGCGCACTATTCCGATACGGCCGAAACGAGTGGGCGGTGTTCGTCATTGATGAATCAGTGGCGCGTCGCCGTGTCGTGGAAGTGGGCCGCAACAACGGACTAATGTCACAGGTCATCAAGGGTCTAAACGAAGGTGAAATAGTCATCACCCATCCTGATGACACGATTGAAGATGGGACGAAAGTTAAACCCAGAGCTAAAGATTAATCTCGGATATTGTTCTCGTGGGCAGCATCATCGGCAACGACCCGGGATTTATGTTGCGCCGCGGTGCAATACACGGGTCAACTACTGATATAGGCGACCGTCAATGCGTATTACAGCCCAGGACTTGTACAACTACACGAAGTGCAAACACCGGGTATATCTCGACGCCAACGGCGATCCAGCACAGCGCGGGGAAGTCAGCGCCTTCATCCAGATGCTTTGGGAGATGGGGCTGCAAACGGAAACAGAGTATTTGCGGACATTGGGAGATCTAGAATTCGAAAACCTCGAAACCCTTTCAATTGACCAAGCCGCAGCGCGGACCGTCGATTTGATGAAACAGGGCGTGGCGCTGATTTATCAGGGCGTCATTCAGTCGGACGATCTGATTGGGCGTCCCGATCTGTTGCTCAAGCGGACAGATGCCGGCTCCAATTTCGGCGGCTACTACTATGAACCTATCGATATCAAGGCAGGCCGGGGCTGGCAACTGCGGAACGGCAAGCGGACCAAATTCAAAACACACTACGCTTTTCAGGTTATTTTTTATCGAACCATCCTCGCTGAGTTGCAAGGTTATGTCCCCCCTGTAGCACATATCATCAACGTCGACAAAGAGATTGAGGAATTCGATCCAGCGGACTTTGCCACGGAATTCGACGCCGCTTTTAACGAAGTAAAGCAGCTGGTTGGTGGGCAAGACGCATCGGAGCCCGTTCTCTGCAGTACCTGCCACCAGTGTGCGTGGTATCGTAAATGCCGACGCTGGGTGGAACGCAATCAAGATCCAACCTTGCTGTTTTTTGTGGGTCAGAATAAGTTTCAATTGAAGCAGGTTGGACTCAGGACTGTCGCGGATATTGCCGGAATGGATGTTTCAAAGTACCTAAAACCGGCCAATAAGATTCCACGCATGGGTAAGACAAATCTGTCGAGGATGAAACAACGCGCCGAAGTGGTTCTGTCCGGTGAGCCGATTGTCCATCACGGCTTCGAGTTGCCAACCGGTAAATTCGAAATCTATTTCGATATCGAGGATGATCCCACACGGGATCTCACGTATCTCTATGGCATGATCGAAGCGGATGGTCATGGTGACTGGCGATACCATTACTTTCTAGCGGAATCACCGGACGATGAGGAGAAAACCGTGAGAGAATTCTGGGACTATGTCTCACAGGCCAGCGATGCCGTGTTTTATGTCTATTCCTCAAAGGAACGTTCATCCCTGCGCCGGCTGATGGAGCGCTACGGCCTCGATCCCACGGTGTATGACCAGTATGTTGGGTGTGAATACGATCTATATACCGATTTGGTAGTCAAGTATTCTGACTGGCCGAGCTATACCTATGGCATCAAGAGCATCGCCAAGCAGATCGGTTTCTCTTGGCGCGATCCAGACCCCAGCGGTGCAAACTCGATCGTTTGGTATAACGAGTACCTTCAGGCCCCATCGCGTAAAGATAGACTGCAACGTATTCTTGAATACAATGAAGACGACTGCCGGGCGATGATAGCAATTAAAGAGTATTTCGAGCGTCAGTGATGGAGACCGAGGCAAGGCCCAGGTATGCCGCTCTATCGCACAATGTGCGAACTCATTCTAGTTGTTGGCCTCTTTCATTTATTAAATATTGCTTCATTTGCCGCGTATTCATTGAAACTTGGTAGACTAGCAATGAAAGTATTTTTTTCGCTCACAAGGTAGGCGTTGATTTATTTCGCCTAAATCACTCACTTTTTTGGAGGTCTAACCATGATTCTGCGTAGATCAATGATCGTCGGTGCAATCAGTGTGGTCACTGCAGGCGTTGCCCCGGCGGCACTTGCGGACAATTATTTCTCTTTGTGGGGTGCGTACACCGACGTCAAAGATTTCGACTTTCAGGTTGCGACAGGCACGATCAATACCGACTTCGATAACGGCTATGGATTCGGCGCAGCAATTGGTTGGCGACTGCGCGAGGTCGGCACCGGTAATCGTCTTCGTGCCGAAGCCGAAGTCAGTTACCGATCCAATGACGTGGACACGCACAAACTCAACGGTGGCGCCTTGGCAGGCTCAGCCGGCGATATCGAGAGTACCGCCGCGATGGTGAATGTACTGGTGGATTTCAGCGAGCAGTCGAGCTTTAGTCCGTACCTAGGGGGCGGCTTAGGAATCGCACATATCGAGGCAGATGGGTTCGGCGTAACTGCGATACCAAACGTGGTCTCTGAAGGTGAGTCGGTGTTGGCGTTCCAGGTCATTGTTGGGGCCAGCTGGGATATTTCGCAGAGCACCGAGATCTTCGGTGAATATCGCTACTTCGCCACCGATGATCCCAAAGTGCAGACATCGGCTGCCACCGGCGGTGTATCCACGGAGATCGAGTATCAATCCAATAATGTGCTACTCGGCGTGCGCTTCAGTTATTAACAGCCGATCAGCTCCGCGATACAAATCGAGGAAACTAGGCACGCATTTCTCGCCAGGATATCGGATGCCGGCGCAGGACTCGTGCAGCTGAGCCCCCTGCTGTGCGGGCACAAGGCGGGGACAAGCGCCGCGCCTGGAGCGGGACTCATTAACGGGCTATGGGTCGAGTGAAGGGCAAGCACAGATGCGCGAGAACCAGCCACGGGCCGGGATAACCCCGCGACTATTCATAGTAGCCAGCTGAGAGCTCCGCAGGGTCACTTCGATGCAATGGCAACATACGAGTTTCCAGTTTATTTGGGGAGAATAGTCGCGGGGCGCCGGGTGCGAAATGCGGGCTCGATGTTTGGTCGTCGATTGCAATGAAAACCGGCGCTTTGGTCACTATGTGATTTTGGTGTTAAAAAAAAGGCAGCCCATTTAGGGCTGCCTTTTGCTTCAAAAGCCAGACGCCGCGAGGACGTCTAACGCTTTCCGGTTAAGCCGTCTTGAGATTGTCAGCGGCTTCTTTGCCGCGCTCTTTGACAATGTCGTAGCTCAGCCGCTGACCTTCGGTCAGCGTTCCGAGCCCCGAGCGCTCCACTGCGCTAATATGCACAAACACGTCGCGTGAACCACTCTCCGGCTTGATAAAACCGAAGCCCTTGACGGGGTTAAACCACTTTACAGTACCAATAGCCATTCTGGCCTCCGTATAAACTAAAAAATCCGCGCGCAAATCGGGCGCGTGTCGAACAACCTAATTGTCGAGGGTGACTTGTAACGACCGCCCGGAACGGGCGGGTAGCTGAAGGCAGACCAGAACGTAGATTGTGCCTATATGATGGAACCTATTCACCAAAATTTCAAGGTGCAAATGACTAACTGGCGGCGGTGCCCGGCCGCCCACTCAACGTGTTACCGGATTAATCGCCTTGCAAGTACTCAAGGTCGAGTTCCTTGACACGATCGGATGCTACTCGTGCCCGCTGTTTCGCGTAGCTCGAGGCCGCATCGAATTCCGCTTGCGACATGTTGCGGGGAATTACCAGAACCATGCCTGGTTGCAGTTTGTCCGGATCACTGAGTTTGTCGGTGTTGGCCTTGAAAATAAGTGGCCACAAGTATCCATCACTATAGACTGCATTTTGCTCGGCAATTCTTGATAAATTATCACCTTCGACCACGGTGTAACGAGTCAGCACATCGGCCGAGATGGTCATTCCCGACTGCGCGTTAACAATGTGTACCCAAACAACGTTCGCCGCAGCAACAACCGCTATCGAAAGTAATACTTTCGGCGTGTATCGCATTTTAAACCCTCCAAATCATAGTCGCCAAGGATACCCGGTATTTTGTCAACCGTGTGTGTTGTTTACATGGCGATGGGTATTGCAAATGTCTAACTCACTGAAATTATCCATACTGGAACTAAGGAGTCCTTGATGCGGGTCAACGAAAAGGATTGATGGGGTTGAAACGGGCAAACGATAAATCCAGCCTCCGGCCCCGAGTTGTGTTGATCTGACGCATGGCAATAATTGCTGGTGCCTTGCAAAATTGGGTCGGGCCTGGATATTCGAAAGATGAATCATAATGCCGTACACGAGTCTTAAAGATTTGCCCTCGGCGGTACAAGAGTACTTGCCCAAACGTGGCCAGGAAATCTACAAACGGGCATATAACAATGCCTGGGAGCAATATGCCGATCGTAAAAACCGTGAGTCGATCGCGCATAGAGTCGCCTGGTCCGCAGTAAAAAAGAAGTATGAAAAGAGGGGCGACCGTTGGGTGAAGCTTTAATCCCGGGAATCGATCGGGCCAGGTTGTAGGGAAGACATCAGTTATACTTGGTGGCGACGAGCGTTAGCGGGTCGAATGTGGAGGGGCTCATGACGAGTAAACCAGTGACACTGGTACGGGATCTGATGACTAACCAGGTGGTTACGCTGGGACGTAATGATCGGCTCTCGGTGGCCAATAGCCTACTGGAACAAGAACGTATCCGTCACCTTCTCGTATTGGATGACGATGGCCTACTGTGTGGCATCGTCACGCAGCGGGACCTGTTTCGCGGTACATTGCTGCGCGCGTTGGGTTACGGATCGCGGATAGCCGACAAGATATATGAGTCGTTGCCAGTCAAGGAAGCGATGACGAGCGATGTGTTGACGACTTCCCCTGAGACCCCCGCCCGCGAAGCCGCACACGTGATGATCGAGAACAAGGTAGGGTGCTTGCCGGTGGTCGTGGAAGGCAAGTTGGTGGGAATCATTACCGAGGCTGATTTTGTCAAGGCCGTTGACGGGTCTGATGACGAGGGCTGAACTCAAGTGACGAACAAGAATGAAACAGGGGTCAATGCATTCATTTTATCGCGTGTGCCGAATTTTTTATAAAGCCTCAATATGTGTTGCTGGATAAACCAAGAGTAATCCTCACGAATTTCGGCCTCCTGTCTTTGACTCCTTAGTGATTCGGTGCCGAGAGGATTTTTCTGGTCTTTGCATGGGTTAAGTTTATAATCGCAGTCTATTGAGGGTTGGGATGGACCAAGCTTGCCCCCCGCGAAGCGGCGATTGACTTACAATACAGCTGGTTATATCAGATCAACCGAACCTTCGAGTACGGCCCGGCTTTCCGGGTGAGTTCAACATCAAAGAGGATACATTAATGAAAAGACTTACAACCACAATCGGTGCGCTGGCCTTGGTTGCCGGCATGCACGCCACAACTGCAGCCCAGGCCCAACAACCCAATCCGCATCAGCTGATGGGCATGATGATGAATCCCAATGTCATGATGAACCCGGCGACGATGATGAATCCAATGCTGATGGGCATGAATCCGGGCATGTGGATGAATCCGAATACCTACATGGGGATGATGAATCCCGCACCTTACATGCAGTACATGAACCCGGGGATGTATACGCAGTGGATGAATCCATCGCCCTACATGCAACTCATGAACCCAAACGCCTACATGCAGGGAATGGGCCAGGCCGGCAAACTCATGGACCCGCAGAGCTACACAAAGTGGTTCGAGGATATGACTAAGGCCATGGACCCCAAAAACTATGAAAACTGGTACAACCAGATGACGGAGACCGCTAAGGGTGCCGCCCCCCAGGCCGCGCCCCCGAAGTAGCTATACGATCTCCGGTTCATAGGGACCGGTGCGGAAATAAGGAGTTGGGTCAGGTCTTGTCGCAATGTGTAAGGTTCAAGACCTGACTCTGACTGGTGTCATGAAGAAACTCAAAAATGAAGCAGCCTTGGTTAAGGCAGCTATACTCGCCGGCATGAAGTATGGGGAGGACCGCGGCGCCGTCGAATTTGAACCAACTGATTCTCAGAGCGAGAAGATCCTGTACATCTACCGGCTGTTGGTACACGAAAAATTAATTCAACCTTTGCCCGAAAATCAGGTCTCGCAAAAATCCATGAGGCACAAGCTTGCCATGTGGTACGTCAAGCAATTGCCCAAGGATCACCCGCTTGTTAAATAATATAAACCGAAGCATAAGGTAGTCTTGCCGCCGTTCCAGGCGCGGCCAATTCTGGCAGATGCTCTGTAGATACTCTCACGTCTACCTCGTCGATACTCCCTGCAGCGGGCTCTAAATCATTCCATCGCATTGATCCGTATCAACGCAAGCTTCGGCATACCAGGGTAAAAGTACTCTACTCAGAGTTAGCCCGCATCGTGCACGAGGTGGCTTCGCTCGCGGCATTTTCCGCCGCGTTTGTACCTGGATCGTAGGGATCGGGTACGCCTATGGATAGACGCTGATAAACCCTATCTCAAACACGATATACATCGGCGGAAATACAGGCCATATGGTCATTATCGGGCCGATAAGTACAGCAATGGACGCGAACGGGAACACAGTCTGAACAGGCACAAGGAGTATTAGAAGAGTTATAAAAAGAGAGGTTAAAATCCAGATACAGTAAGATTCATTTGCGTGGACTTATATTCGGTCAAATTCCAAATTAGGAGATCAACCCCATGGTAGAAGAATTGACATCAAAACCATCGCGGCGTGCAACTTGGATTCGCGCGCTTTATGTGATTCTATTTACGTTGATTTATAGTGTTACCGAGATCGTCATTGTCGCGGTCGTGGTAGTGCAGTTCGGCTTTGTACTCATTTCCGGTGACCGCAATCAAAAATTACTCGATTTCGGCGCAAGCTTGAGTAAGTTCATTTATCAGATTCTTCAATATGTTACGTTTAATTCAGAGGACATGCCGTTTCCATTTTCAGACTGGCCATCGGCAAATGGCGAGGTTGAAACCGATGTTCCAGCTGGTTCAACGTAGATGCTTGAAGATCGATTAACTCAAGACTTTATATTCTTTATTTCATAGGTGGTTGGGCATGTCTGAGAACATTGTTCCCGTAGAACCAGAGCACGTGGCTTGCGCGGTTTGCATGAAGCAGATCCCGAAGGATGTTGCAAAGTCTTTTGAGGGCGAAGAGTATGTGTTGCACTTCTGCGGACTCGAGTGCTACGCCCAGTGGCAACAGCAAGCACAGCAAGACAACGGAAAAAACAACGGCTGAGCTTGCTCACCGGTTGGATGGTATTGGTGCGCCCTTATTAACTCGTAGATGCACATCGCTTGTTCCTCCGTCATAGGGCTGTAACACGGCTGGCATGGATGTGTTCGCTTTTCCCTGCGGTGCAAAAGATCGAGCCCATGTGCTCGTTCACTTCGTCCCGTGTGATCAACAACACGATGCCTTCGATGTTTGCCAGTGCCGAGATACCTGCGGCCAGATAAAATATCCACGCGTGAAATCCGAACATAAAACAGGTGACAAGAAATACGCCTCCGACCACCGCGGCGGTCTTGTCCGAATACAGATGAAGATCCGCGAATCGGTGAAAGCGAACCCAGCCGATGATAATCGACACTGCCCATAGTGCGACCGATAACGCCAGAACCACGCCATGCCGGCCGTGTATTACCTCGGGTCTGAGCATTAGCAACCAGACAACTGCGCTCACTAGCAGAGTGTTGTCGGCAATTGAATCCAACCGTGAGCCCAGTGCGGTTACCTGGTTCAGCCGTCTCGCGAGTTGTCCATCGAGGACGTCGGTGAGCAACGCCCCCGCCAGCACCGCGCCGAGCCAAACCAGTTGCCCATATATGGCCAGGAGCCAAAGAATCGGGAGAAAGATCAGTAGCCTGGCAAGCGATAAGACGTTGGGAATGGTGCAAATCATGTCTAGCCTCCTTAGAAACGGTTAACCCGGGCACCTACAGGCACCCATTGGGGCGGTACCTGAGGTCTTCCAAGACCCGTGCCAACCCGCTTGGCAAGAAAAGACGCGTTTTTTCATACGGTTAGTGAGCACAGATCAAAGCGTGTGATGTCGAGGGGGCATCCAAAGGTGTGCATGGTGTGGGGAAATGGTGTGGCATCTGACCAGCGACGCAGCGGTGTCCCCGGGACGGCGGGAATCGGACCCCGGTGCCGTATCGGCCCCGGAACCATATGACAGAATCAGGCTCTAAATCTGCTCTACCGCAAACCTCAGTCGGGATGTCCCGGTCGGAGAGATTCATTCTCCTCGGCAGGGGGCCCCGCTTAACAATCACGAAAAAAGGAGTCGAGTTATGTTCAAGAAACTTTTTGCTACGGCGATGTTGCTGGCGATTGCGTCACCGGCCTTTGCTGGTCACTGTCCCAAGGATGTCAAGGCGATCGATGCCGCGTTGGACCAAGGCACGAGTTTGAATGCCGAACAGCTGGCCGAGGTCAAGAAGCTGCGGGATGAGGGTGAACAGCTACATAAGGACGGTAAACACGGCCAATCTCTCGATGTGTTACACCAAGCTCTGGACATGGTTGGAATAAAACACTAGCCCGCATTTCCCAGCCGGCGTCAAACCCTGAGTCCGTGACAAAACTCAAGGCAGCTACCCGAAGTTACGACACCGGGTGCTAGTGCAGTTACGCCTGTCCCGGCCCTGGCCGGTGCTCGCACATCTGCGCTTGGCCTTCACGAGACAGCAAAAATGGAGTCGGAGTAACTGATTCCGGTCCCTTATGTTTGGGGACGCGAAAGCGGTGTGTATCTCACCGTGTAGTTTTGACTGTGGGTATGGCAAAGCCTATTTGATGCTTTGAAATACCAGTTGATAATGATGAGTTGACGCTTTGTTGCGGGAACTTTAAGTGTTTTGACTTTAAATCGGCTATTTTTTGCTCTGACGCGGTTTGTCGGTGTTTAATAATTTGATTGATGTGTTTTTGCCAATATGACGGAAAAAGATGAGAGCATCTACTAGTGTTTTTGTATTTTTGTTTGCTTCAATCTCCGCGGTATCGGCCGGGCAGGAGATCCCGGATTATCCGGTGCAACGGGTCAGCAAACACGTCTATGTAATCCATGGTCCGCGGGAAATCCCCAATCCCACAAATCGAGGTTTTATGAACAATCCGGCGTTTGTAATTACCGATCAAAGCGTCGTTGTCGTGGACCCCGGGTCCAGCGTACATATTGGAGAGATGGTGGTGCGGCAAGTCCGCAAGGTCACCGACAGGCCGGTCAGTCACGTTTTCGTATCACACATACATGGGGATCATTGGCTGGGAAGTGCGGCCATCAAGCACGCTTACCCACGGGTGAAGATCTATGCCCATCCGCAAATGATCGCAGCGGCCAAAGGAGGCGGGGCACAGGTGTGGCTCGATTTTCTGAGCAGGCTTACCAATGGCGCTACCGATGGCACCCGCGCCGAGCTTCCGACTGAGTTGTTGCAGGATGGTCAGGAGATCGCCGTCGGCGGGCTCACCTTTCGGGCCTACCTGTCGGAGCACGCGCATACCAGGACTGACGCGATGATCGAGGTGGTGGAGGATTCGTTGATGTTCCTCGGCGACATCGGTGTGTATCAACGCATGGGGCGGATGGACGACGGTTCGTTTCGGGGCAACATCGCGGCGCTGGATCGTGCCCTGACTCTCAACCTCAAACACTATGTGCCTGGCCATGGGCCGTCTGGTGGTCCCGAGGCGGGTGACGCATTCCGCCAATACCTGAAGATGGTCTACGATGCGGCAGTGAAATACAGCGAGGAGGGTCTTGCGCCCTATGAAATCAAAGCGAAGCTTATGCCGCTCATGGACAAATACAGGAAGTGGCCGTTGTTCGCGGAGGATTTCGGCAAGCAGGTGAGCCTGGCAGTTTTGGAGGCCGAACAGGCGGCGTTTTGAGGCGTGGTAAGAAGAGCCGTGTAAAAAAGGATAACATGAGGCCGGTTCCCACCGGCCTCATGTTCTTATTGTTGCACGATTTGCGCCGCGGTTCCGCTGAGTTTCACGATGTGCAGTCCGGCGCCGGCGCGGTCGGCCAGGTAGATCAATCCTCGGCCGTCGATCTCGACGTTGTTGGTTTGTGCGACGACATTGTTCTTGGTTGCCGGGATATAAAAGCCCGCTTCCTTAGGATGAAATGGATCGCGAATATCCACCGCGCGCACCCCAGCGTTGAAGTACGAAACAACGATCAGTTTCTTGTAAAACGCGGGATGATAAGACCAGTTCATTGAGTGGGCGCCGAAACGCCCACCGCGATCGCAAAACGCGCCCTGGGATTCGCGGACCTGGTAGTTCGCCACCGGGAACGGCCGGCTCTCGTCGCTGATGTCAACCAGAAATACCATGTCGTGTGCGTCTTCTTGACACTCGGTGGCGAATGACTCGGACACCAGCATCACGAAGTCGCGTGGGCTGGCGTTGATGAATTTTGCCTGTTCCGGGACGGGTATCCCCATCACCGGCCACGCGGTATGCGCGCCCCAAAAGTGCGGCATGTCCAGCCGTCCCACCTGGGGATCGAGCAGTTCCTCAACCGTGGGGTTGGCAGGGCAGGTCGGTCGACAGTTCAGCAGCTTGCGCACATCCACAATCTGCATGATGCCCTGATGGCCGGTGCCGTAGGCAATAAAAAGACGCTTTCCATCGGGGGACAGCGTGGCCTCGTGGGCACCCGGTGGCACCCCGAATATCTGTTGCGCCGGTTGCTGGCCGGGCAGTCCAAACTGGCGGATGATCCGAGGATTGGTGGGGTCGCCAAGGTCGACGATCCATAACAGACGGCGTGTCTTCCATCCCAGTTGCCGGCCATCGTAAACCAGGTAGGCGATGCCGGTCGTACAATCCCACCAATTTTTGTGCGTGGCGTTGCCTCCTGTCAGCGGCGTGCTGATTAGACTCGGGGCGCGCGGGGCGGTAACGTCCCACACCTCATGAGACACGTCGCCGTTCGAGCGCAGCAGGTAGACCTTGGCATCGTTGATGGGGAGATCCCTTCCGCGGCAGGTTTGGGCCATCTGCGCGCCCGCGCCCGGTATGTGGTGGAGATAAACCGGACGCATCGGATCGGACACATCCACGATCGATGTGCCATTGGATTCGCGCTTACCGGTGAGTGGGTTGCGGGCGGTGCCCCGGTGGTGACCGACGTAGGCGATCCAACGCCCCGCGTGCTCGTGGATGACCGGTTGATACGCGCTGCGGCCATGGAGGGCGTGATGTCCCACCAGCGCCATGTTTTTCCGCTCGGCGCCGTTCTCGGCTTGGACAATTCCCGGCGTTAACGGTATTAGCGCCAGTAGACACAACGCGGCGACGAACGCTAATCTGTGCACGACATGTTTCATAAGCTGTTTAACTCATATCACGGTTCATCGGTTAACCTATAAGCATCGTGTAGTGTAATGATTGTAAAGAGTTTTACTATCAATCGTCACCTACCCCTTTTTCCGTTTTTCAATAGTGGAGATCATTTGCCATGGCTCGAGTTGTCGATTATTACTTAAGTCCCGTCTCACCATATAGTTATCTAGGTGGCGAACGTTTCGCCAACATCACCCGCGAGGCCAATGCTACGGTGAACGTGCTTCCCGTTGACCTGACCAAGGTGTTTCCGGCCACCGGTGGATTGCCACTCAAGCAGCGGGCCCCCGAGCGTCAGGCCTATCGCCTGCTTGAGCTGCGCCGCTGGCGTGATTATCTCGACATGCCGCTGGTGCTCGAGCCCAAGTACTTTCCGGTAGACGCTAATCCCGCATCGTTGATGATCATCGCCGCGCGCCGGCAAAGTCTGGACGCGCTAAGCTTGGCACAAAGACTGTTGCGTGCCGTGTGGGCGGAGGAGGCCAACATCGCCGATCTTGACACCATCATTGCGCTGACAAACGACGTGGGAATGAATGGCAAGGAGTTAGCGGATTTTTCTACCCAAGCGGATATTGCCGCGGAGTACGAACGTGATACCCAACGCGGGATCCAGCGCGGCGTGTTCGGCGTGCCGACCTATGTCATCGATGATGAGCTTTTCTGGGGGCAAGACCGCCTTGACTTTGTGGCGCGCAAACTAGGGTGATCGGGAATCGGGCCATGTTGATACACTCTAAGCTGCGTCTCGTTAAGTAGATCTGCCCCCAATGCCTACCGACGCCGCGATCAACCAACAGGTGGCCGGCAAGCTGCGTGAGGCCGCCGACCTTTTGCACCAGCAAGGCGCCAACCCCTTCCGTGTCAACGCCTACCGGCGCGCCGCGGATACCATCGCCAGGCTCGACGACGAACTGCGCGCGCTCGTACAGCGCCAAGGCATGGATGGCCTGTTGGCACTGCCCAACGTCGGCCGCGGGATGGCCACCGCCATCGACGAGATCCTGCGCACCGGGCGTTGGGTGCAACTCGAGCGGCTGCGTGGTGTGCTCGATCCCGAAAAGCTGTTGCAATCGGTTCCGGGGATCGGCCCGCGACTCGCGCAGCGGATACACGATGCATTACACGTCGACACCCTGGAGGCCCTGGAGTTGGCTGCCCATGACGGCCGCCTCGAATCGCTCACCGGTGTCGGACCCCGGCGCGCGATGGCGATCCGCGCCACCCTCGAGAGTATGCTCGGCCGGGTGCGCGGGGTGCGGCCACGCGCCGAGGTTCATGGCCCCGCTGTCGAGATGCTGCTTGATGTCGATCACGAGTACCGCACGAAGTCGGCACAGGCTAAGTTGCCCACCATCGCCCCCAAGCGCTTCAACCCACGCGGCGAGGCGTGGCTGCCGATTTTGCACACCCAGCGCGATGCGTGGCACTTTACCGTGTTATTCTCCAACACCGCGCGGGCGCATGAGTTGGAACGTACCCACGACTGGGTGGTGGTATATTTCTACGATGATCACCACCAGGAAGGACAGCACACCATAGTCACCGAGACCCGTGGTGCGCTGATCGGGCGGCGCGTGGTACGTGGCCGCGAGGCTGAATGCCGGGCGCTTTACGACCGGCAAGCAACCGGTGGCTGAAGTTTACAAAATGGAAATTGGTCGCTAGTTACCGAAACCTGGCATTGTTGATCAACTCGCCTGTCGTCTGTATACCCGCTTTGGTGCAATATACCGGTTAGAGCTTATGATTGAAAAACAAAATGTTGATCGACGATCATTTCTAAAATTCATACTTGGACTGGGGTCCACCCTGGCGCTGATGCCAAAACTTGTGTTGGCCACGGAGCAGTCAGCGATTAAAAAAAGGATACCATCCTCGGGCGAAGCGCTGCCGGTGATCGGCATGGGGTCATGGCAGACTTTTGACGTGGGTGATGGTGCACGGGAGCGGGCAAATTTGCGCGAGGTACTACAAGCGTTCTTCGATGGCGGCGGCGCGGTAGTCGACTCGTCGCCCATGTACGGTTCGTCCGAGCAAGTCATCGGCGATTTATTGAAAAAAGTGAGTAACAAGAAAGCGTTGTTCGCGGCGACCAAGGTGTGGACGCGGGGTCGGAAACGAGGCATTGCACAGATGCAAACGTCAATGCGGCGGATGGGTGTCGAGGTATTTGACCTCATGCAGATCCACAATCTGGTCGATTGGGAGACCCATCTCGAGACCTTGAAGACGTGGAAGGCGGAAGGCAAGGTGCGCTATATCGGCATCACCACCTCACATGGTCGCGCCCATGGTGAGCTCGAAAAGATACTGCAGAACGAACCGTTCGATTTCGTGCAGTTTACCTACAGTATTGCCAATCGCGACGCCGAGAAGCGCCTGTTGCCGCTGGCCGCCGATCGCGGTATCGCCACGTTGATCAATCGCCCCTATCAGGGCGGTGGCCTGTTCCGCCGCGTCAAGGGCAAACCGTTGCCGCCGTGGGCAGCGGATTTTGACTGCGCAAGCTGGGGCCAGTTCTTTTTGAAATTCGCGGTCTCCCATCCCGCAGCAACCTGCGCCATCCCGGCGACTTCTAAGTTACGCCACATGATCGACAACATGGGCGCCGGATTCGGCCGCTTGCCGGATGCGGCGACACGCCAAGAGATGATTGCTTATTACGAATCGGTGTGAGGCACGATTTGCGCTATGCGGGTTAACGCACCGGTGACGCAAGCGGTACGTGTTTTGCGCCGCGCCAAGGTCGCGTTCGATGACCACCCGTATACTTATATACCCGGCGGTGGCACCGCGCAGTTTGCACGCGAGATGGGTGTTGATGAGCATCTAACCATCAAGACGTTGATCATGGAAGACGACGGTCACAATCCGCTCATCGTGTTGATGCACGGTGACCGGCAAGTGTCCACTAAGACGCTGGCACGCCACCTGGGTGTCAAGCATATTTATCCCTGTGATCCCCTGGTTGCCAACAAGCACTCCGGTTACCAGGTGGGCGGCACGTCGCCGTTCGGAACCCGACGCAAGATGTGGGTGTATTGTCAGGCCAGCATTGCCGATCTGCCTACGATTTATGTCAACGGCGGCAGCCGGGGTTACATTATTTCCATGTGCACCGCCGACATGCTGCGTGTGCTGCAGCCGGTGTTGCTGAAGTTTGCTCAGGGTGGCGCGGAGCGCAGGCCGGACACCGGAGATGGGAGTGAGTGTAAGCTCGGATCAGAGAGATTGTAATCTCGCTGACCTAACCCCTCCGCTATGAAGCCGTATCCCCGTCATCCCGGCCAAGTCGCTACGGTCCTGGCCGGCCCGTTGCTGGCGTTGATGATTATATTTGCGGTCATTCATGGCGTGTGGCCCCTGTTCCCAACCTGGCCGTCCGGACTGTCGGCGTGGCTGGCGGGCGTGTTGCTTTGGTCACGTACGCCGCGCCGGCAACGCGTTCAAGTCGGGGTCCTCGCGGTCTTGGGCTTGGCGGGTCTTTTCTGGGGTTGGCACAATGGCGGACCGATGGACACCGCAGCACTGATCGATCAGAACCACGCGCTACTGTCGATGTTGGCCGCGGTGAGCTTCCTACGCCTAGTGAGTATGCCCGATGCCAGTGAAGACGAGACGCTTCCCGGCGGTGGACACGCCTACCTGCGCACGCTCGTTGGGATGCATCTGTTTGGAGCCGCTATCAATCTTTCCGCGGTGGTGATCATCGGTGATCGTCTTGCCCGGCAAGGCACGTTCGACAAGCGTACGGCGATTCTAATCTCTCGCGGCTTTTCTTCTGCGGCCCTATGGTCAACGTTCTTCGCCGGTATGGCTGTGGTATTGGCCTACTCGCCGGGGGCGGAGTTGCCGATTCTGATCGCCGTCGGTCTACCCTTGGCGGTGGCGGGTCTGGCTTACACCTACGCTGAAGCGTTGGTTACGGACCCGTCGCGTTTGGCGGCATTTAGCGGCTATCCGATCCATTTTAAAAGCCTTTGGATACCTGGGTTGTTGGCGGCTTGCGTGTTAGTTACCCACATTTTTCTACCGCATTGGTCGGTATTGACGGTCATCAGTCTGCTGGCCCCCGTGCTTACGTTTATCGTTCTGGGGCGCCGCCGCGGTTGCCGCCGGGCCGTCGCGGAAGTGTGGCGGCACGTTAACCTGCGCCTCCCGGAGATGTCAGGGGAGTTACTCTTGTTTCTTGCCGCCGGGGTGCTGGCCGTCGGACTCGCGAGTGTTGTTGCCAGTTTTGATGAGTGGCTGCCCTTTGCGGACTTCACGGGAACCACTGCGTCCATGATCCTGGTAGTGATGGTCGGCTTGGCGGCGGTTGGTATACACCCAATCATCTCGGTGACGGTCGTGGCCACATGGTTGGCGCCCATCCATCCGGATCCGACGCTATTGGCGATGGTGTTTCTCATGACTTGGGGGATAGGCGTCGCCAGCAGTCCTCTGTCCGCCACCCATCTCACGATACAGGGGCGTTACGGCATCGAGAGTTGGCGGTTTTTTCGCTGGAACCTGAGTTATTGTTTGTTCATGTTGGCGCTCGGCGCCGTGTTGCTGCATCTCTATACCTGGTTGTTATGAAACGCGGCGTAAACGCGATGCAAGTGATGTGTCGTTACTTTGTCTACCAACCGATCTGCTCGAATATTAGAAGCAACACCGTAAGCGTCGCGATGCCCACCAGGTTGGACAGAAAGACCGTGGTGGTCGCCAAGGCCTGGGCGACCTGATAGCGCTGCGCAAACAAATAAATATTTACCCCGGCGGGCTGCGCCGCCAGCAGTGTTGCGATCATTGCCCATAGCGTCGGCAGTTCGAGAAAATACACCGACAGCGCCCATACGAGCGCGGGAAAAGCGATGTTTTTGACCACAACCGCAACCATGGATTGGCGCAACTGACCCACGATGCCGTAGGCATTCAATGCGGCACCCAGCGAGAATAATGCGCAGGGCATGACCGCCATCTGCATGTATTCGGCGATCTTGTCGAGGGGGCCGGGTAGTGTTATCTGCAGCTGATTGAGGATCAGGCCTGTGACCAGGCCAAGGATGATTGGATTGCGGATGAATCCTTTCATGGTCTCGGCGATCAACTTGGGAACCGATTGCGCACGGCTGCGGCCTAATTCCATCAAGATGGTTGTTGCGGACAAATACGATAATCCATGCAGAGACAACAAGATGAAGAACGGAACCGTTCCCGCCTCACCGAATGTCAGCAGTATCAACGGTAAGCCAAGCAATACCGAATTTCCGAACGTATAGGCAAACCCAGTGATAACTTGTTCGAGGTAGTGACGACCAAAGTATTTTTTTGCGACAAATATGCCCAAGGCATAGAAGAAACAGGCCGGCACATAGAAGGCAGCCAGTAATTTCCAGGGAAAAGTATCTGGTAAGGGCGCGGAGGCAAACACGCGCACCAGCATGATCGGTACTGCCCAATCAAATACGAAAAGCGCCAATCCCTCGGCAGCCTTCTCCGAGAACCAGCCCCGCCGGGCGGCAATATAGCCTAGTAGACCCATGCCAAAGATGGGGCCGGCGATGTTAATAACGGTATTCAATCGGCAGTTCTAATGACGTTTACGGCTTGAGTCATGTTGATGTTGAGTAAAGGTTTGCAGAGATATGAACAAAGCGTCATGATACGTCATCCCTAGTACCATCGTGGGCTTGATTTATCTCTTGCAGCTATGACCAGTGTTTGCTCACTAAAAAAGCCTGACCGGATTAGCCCCGCAAACACCATGACCAAATCCATCCGCGTGCAGACCAAGCCGACGCCTAACAAAAGGCAGGCATCGACTCGCACATCCAACGCAAGACTGAACGCACAGACGCGCAAGGTGTTGGGCAAACACTACGCTGCCAAGTACCGTTCCGGCTAAGCGATCCCTCGGGCCATGAACGCCGGAGTACGGTAAACTAAAAAGATACGAGAAAGCGCGATGCAAGCGGCGACTGTGACGGTTGATGTGGATGGACACGGTATGGCGCTTTATGCCGCTCTACCTGAGGGGGATGGGCCGTTTCCTGCAATTGTAGTGATTCAACACGCGCCTGGCGTGGATGGGTTTGTGCATGCCATGGTGCATCGGCTGACGGAGGCCGGTTTCACGGCGGCGGCGCCGGATTTATATCATCGTCTCGATCCGATGCTGGACGGCGTCGACAAGAGGAAGCAACTTGATGATCGCGAAATTATTGCCGATGTGAATGCCAGTGTCGATTTTCTACAGCGTCACGCGGTGGTCCAACCCACGCGGCTTGGCATTATCGGTTTTTGCATGGGGGGCCGTGTGGCGTATCTCACGGCCGCGGTGAATCCTAATTTTCGAGCCGCGGTCGCCTACTACGGCGGTAATATAATGGTGCCATGGGGTGTTGACGTCGAGGCGCCTTTTGCCCGCACTGGTGCGATTCAATGCCCGCTCATGTTTCACTTTGGTGCCGAGGACACGAATCCCTCGCCTGATGATATGCGTCAACTCGACGACGAACTCACCCGCCATCACAAACCCCACGAATTTTACACCTATGCCGGTGCGGGTCATGCGTTTATGAACTTTCTCAGTGCCGAGCGGTTTCGCGAGGACGCTGCTTCAGTCTCGTGGACGAGAACACTGGAGTTCTTCGATCGCTTTCTGTTCGCTGAATAGGCGGCGCTAAGCGAGATCCCGTCGGCGTTAATTGCAGATTTTTGGCAGGCGGTACTCTACACGAATCTGCTTCAATTCGCGCAGTACGTTCTGAAGCGTGGCTTCGGTCTCGGCTTCGGAATCGACGGCGCGATCCCATCTGATGATTTCCGGATACATGGCGCGTGTCGCCGCGTTGTTACCCTGATCGGCGTATGTCAATGCCTTGAGCCACAAGCCGGACAGCGCATGATTTGAATTAGTCGATTGGCTCGCTATATTCGCATTGGCAATCGCTACCTCGTGCTTGCACTCGGCAAGTGCAACGGCGCCGTTGAATGCATCGTCGCCGATGTCACGCCGATACTGCTCTATGTCGCGTTCACGCGCAGCATATTTTTTCTGTTTCTGGGCTTTCGCCTCCTGTGAGCCCTTGATAGCGCCGCTGACGCCACCGACGGTTGCCCCGACCGCCGCGCCGCGTAGTGCCCCTTCGCCAGGATCACCGCCAAAGATCAACGAAGATATCAAGCCGCCGGCGGCGCCTGCGACGGCGCCACCTGCCGCACCTTGCACTGCCCCCTTACCGGCGCCGGCGCAAGCGGTCACAGCGGCGAGAACCGCAATAACAACGGAGTATCGAATGCATAAGAATGGAGACACTACCCGTAACCAATCCCAAGTTGGAATAGCCGCGCCAACATCGGTGCCAGCGGCCGATTGAAAAAACCAAGATTGCTTTGGACTAACCGGTATATTAAAACAAGTCCCTGGATGGTGGGGGAGGGACTTGCCCTGCAACTACGCGCAGGACAAGTCCTGCGCGTAGTTGCAGGGTAGGGCGGCTTGACACCGCGCTGGGGCGATAAAAAATTGGGATCGAAGTCTGTAACTCCGACTCCAATTCTTCTCTTAAGTGCACCGCAATTTCAGGTGTTCGAGACCGAACCCGCGGCGACTCAGTGCAATGTACGGGCTAATGGTTTCGCCAAACCGGGGGTTGGCTATGCGATATTCTATGGTATCGCCGGGGAAACGCGTTGGTTACGATTCTTCTTCACCGGCGGCCTTTTCCTGGATCAGTTTCACGGCGTGCCGCAGCGCGGGTAATCGATCCTGGTAACGGTGATCCTCGGGCACGAACCGCAGGGCACCTTGCCGAGTCAGCATGGAGACCACTAGCGGGTGTGCACCGACCAGAAAAGCATGCCCGCCTCTGCCCACTGCGTCATGCACCATATCGTCGATGGCGCGGGAAGATGTAAAATCGACCTGTGGCACATCGGTTAGATCGATGAGCAGGATGTGGTATTGATCGAACCCGGCCAGGCGGCGCGTAGTGCCCTTAGCGGCGCCGAAGCTCATTGGTCCGCTGAGGTGAAATAGCAGTAATCGACCGCCCGCTTCGCGCATGAGTTCCTCTTCTTGTTTAGAGAGCTGCGCTTCCGGGTGCGGCCCGGTGTCAGATGAAACGCCGAACGCCAGGGTGAGCGGTAACGCCACAACCGCTGCGGTTATCCCCCCATAGATATCGCCGCGAATGTTATTGAAACGCAGCCCAAATACGATTTTCTGCATATCCTTGATGTCTGTTACGAATTCAGCTATCGAATGGTGCTACTGAATACTTAGGTTGTTTTGGGTGCGGTTATATCGTTGGCGCCCGGATTGGGGGGTTTTCGACGTGATTGGCGTAAAAAATAGGGGTCGGCGTCAGTGACTCCAAACCCGATTTTTCTGAACGCTGACCTTAGGTCCAGGCTCAGGGCACGGAAATACTCGGCCAGCACCTGAGATAGCTGGGGGCGTTAAACCTCAATCTTGATCTCCTGCGCCTGCTCCATGTCGTCGATGGCGTCTTCGAGATCGATCTGGTCAGGATTGTCCGCACTCTGCTCTTGCAGGAGGCCGATAATCTCATCCTGTTCCAGGGTACGCGAGCCACCCGCACCATCTTGTATATACGCCGCCCAGGGTACGCCTTTGGTAAGAGGGAATAGCTGTCCCTCCCGCGGCGAGATATCGATGCTGATACAGGAGATGAATAGGACCTTTTTATTTTGATAGTGCTTCTCCCTGACGATGGTGCGAAACGTACGATCGAATTCCGCCTGGGTGTTGACTTGGGCCGCAACCAACATCGGCTCGGCCGAGGTCACGATCCAAGGCATTGGATGAATCAGATTCTGTTCCAGGTGACTGCGGCCCTCGATATCCCCCTTGATGACGCGGCGGAAGGTGAACAGTTCCGGGCCGAGATAGCGCCCGATTTTCATCCGGCCGTCGTGTGGCCAGACTTCCGCCGGCAACGCCGCGTGGAAACCGGAACTGGCCCGGTAGGTGCGAGAGGTGCTGTGCATCTGCACTGGTACCGTACTGCCACCGTCGAGCTCGACCATGCGATCCAGTTGCAGAAACAACCCCTCATCGCGGTCGTCGTTTAGCAATTGATTATCGATGGTGACCAGATAGGTCTCTCCTTGTCGGCGCAGATAGATATTCTCTTGGGCGAAACGGTATTCGCCCTGGTACCACTCAATTACGGAAGCAACCTTGCCGCAGCTCATCGTGGTGGCATCGTTCGCTGTTTGGATACGTCGATAGGTACCAAAGGTTTTGGTATCCGGATCATAACCAACGTGACTGGCCTGGATGATCACCAGGTCCTTGCCGTGACTGGCATGCGGGCCATGGCGGTCTGTGGCAACGATGCCGCCGACGATACCATGGTTGAAGGGGAAGGTGCCGAAATGTTTCGTAATCAGGATAATCGGATAGCCCTGATTCTCGTCGGAACAGAACGCCCGGGAAGGCATGATATTTCCCGGCTCAAACCCCAGCGACTTGCATAGGTTGTAGAGCCGCGGCACAAACAGGCTATAGCGCATCATCTCATCGATGCGAAAGTCACCCACCACTGCCTGCAGATTGGAACGTGTTGAAAACACCTTTACCCCGATGATTCGTTCATTGACCTGCCATTATAAGGTCTCCAAAGGGGCCAAGTCTTGCGTCGCCATATGGGCAATGAGCTGGAGTTAAGATAAAAACATCAGCCGATATAGTGATACGCCACCATCAAATATAATGTCGGATTCCAAGACGTGACGCCGGGCCCTACACTGGGGCGCCGCAGGTCCCTTGACATGCGGCAACGATTTGCGACTAAATTTGTGTAACTAACCACTCTCCCGCACCATATTGATTGTGACTACGACACCCGGCAAGTTTTCGGATAACTCCGTATGGGCTCGTTTCTGGTCTGATCAATCTACGTTTGATGATGAGTTTCTCCGCCACAATGTAAACGTGTTTCTCGAAAACAGTGCGGGGCTTATGGACTATTCCGCAGAGGACAGAATTTTGGATATCGGTTGCGGACCCGGGCACTTGCTGGAGGCATTGGCTCCCAAAGTAGACAAAGTGTGCGGTGTGGATGTGTCTTCCAAGTACGTTCGGCAATGTCGTTCACGTTTAGCCGGCTTCCGCAACGCCCAGGTTGAGCAACTTGGCGAGGACTATACAGACCTATCGATTCTCGGCGAGCAACGATTCACCAAAATAATCTGTCTGAGCGTGATCCAATACTACCAGGAGAAAAACGACGTGCGGCGTTTGATGGCGGCCGTCAAGCGCGTCGCGGAACCTAAGTCACGGTTTTTGATCGCCGATATTCTGGTTGATACCGGCTTGCTGGAGGATGTCTACAGCGTTCTCCGCACCACGTTTCGAGAACATATGTTCTTGCAAACAGTTAAGTTTCTCTGGCGAGCACAATTTGGACAATACGCGGACCTCAGACGCAAAATGGGCTTGCTCAACTTCAGTGGAGAGGAATTAAGCGAGATGGCGCGAGATGAAAATCTCGAGAGCGAATTGATTGTCAAGCGCCTGACCGTTAATGACAACCGTTCTCATATTATGATATGGATGTGATGAGATTGAGGGACACGATTGATTGAGAATTTTCGCAATGAGTTTGATTAGACCATGGTGCTCGCTCAATCGAATTGTGTGGGCACTTTTCGCGCTTTGTGGTGTGTTGCTTATTGCGCTTGCTTCCCGCAGACAGATTAACGACCCATTCGGTAGTGACCTCGCTGTTTATCTGCATGCGGCACGCACCATGCTGGCGGAGGAGAATCTGTATACCATCGCCAGCGACGCTGGAAAGTTCTATCGTTATCCACCGCTGTTCGCATTTATATGCACACCGTTGGCAATTCTGCCCTTCAACTGGGCCGTTCTGAGTTGGACAACATTCAGTATTGCGTTGGTCTGTATTGTCTTTTTGAATTGGTACCACCTGGTCGCAGGCCGTAAGTTTCTTGATGAACCGCCGGCTACCCAGTTACTGGTGGCAGGGATCAGTTTGCTCGTACTGCTGCGTTATCTGTTGTCACACCTGTACTATGGGCAGGCGAATCTGTTGTTACTGGCGGTATTAGTCGCCGGCTACCTGCTGGTTGCGAATCGCCGTACTATTCTGGGCGGTCTGGTCATGGGGTGTTCGCTGTTGCTGAAACCGTTCGCTGTCCCTTTTTTAGTGTGGTATGCGGTATCCGCTCGTCTGACGGTGGTCGCCGCCGCAGCAATTGGGGTGGTTGCGGGCGCAGCGATACCGGCGACGCTGGTTGGGGTGAACAAGAATTGGCTCTACTTGCACAGTTGGGTACAGCATATGATGGAGCAGGCTACGCCACAAGGTGTATGGTCTGCCTCAAATAACGTTTCACTGTATGTCAGTCTGCGCCGGGTACTTACCGACATGGAGGTCCATCACCTCGGCGGTACGAGTAGCACCGTCTCGCTGTTATCGCTGCCAGACTCTATGGTACAAATCATGGCGTGGATCGTGTTTGTGATCATGTTCCTATGGGTTGCTTATGTCAGTTACAAATTCGGGCGACCGTCGCAACCTTGGATGCAACCCGCCGTAGCGTCGTTCATCTTCGCCCTGATCGCGGCAACGACGACCACCGCACAGAAACATTACTTCGTGGTCATCTTGCCGGCACTCGTGTATGTGCTTTACATCTGGTATGTACGGCAATACAAAGACGGCGTGTTCCGCGGGTTTGTCGTGGCCTCTTTGATCCTGTTGGCGGGGACCAGTCCGATATTCTGGCCACGCACGTGGGTGCAAACGTTCCAATCAGTGGGACTGATCCCACTGGGTGCGGTGCTGCTTGCGGCCGCCATTCATCGCTCGTTGGGTGAATGGGACAAATTCAATCGTAACCGGGGAGATGAATACGGTGAACACCGAGCATAGTGGCGGTACGGTCACAACAGCCGGTTCATCGCTTGTGGTCAGCATTGTGCTGCCCGCGCACAACGAGGCCTCGGGTCTGGGCGCCGCTGTGAAGAGTATCCTTAAAGTAATACATTCTTTGGAGTTAACATACGAAATCATTGTCGTGGATGACGGCAGTAGCGATGGGACCTTTGAGGAAATTGCGCGCTTAAACGCCATCGACGTAAACATCAAGGGTATCCGCCTGAGCCGTAAGTTCGGTAAAGAATCGGCTCTTCTGGCCGGGCTAAGGGCTGCCGATGGAGCCGTGTCCATTACCATGGACGCTGATCTGCAGCACCCACCCGAACTGATCCCACAAATGCTAAAAAAGTGGCGCGACGGCGCCAAGGTGGTCCATGCCGTAAAACGGGACCGCCAGATCGATGGTTGGCTCACGCGATCAAGTGTTGCATTGTTCAACAAGCTTCTCTCCTTGACCAGTGGTCTGAACATGCAGGGCGCATCTGATTTCAAGTTGCTGGATCGCACTGTGATTGACCTGCTGGTACATGAATTGCCTGAGCGTGGCCGATTTTACCGGGGCTTGGCGGGCTGGGCTGGGTTTGAACAGTCAAGCGTACCGTTCGACGTCGTTGAACGTGATACCGGTAGTGGGAAGTGGTCAGGCTTTGCCTTGTTCGACTTGGCCCTTACCGCTATCACGTCGTTCACTTCCGCGCCGCTTCGTGTGATCACGATATTGGGTGCGGCGACCCTGGTTTTCGGGATCATCGTGTCGGTGGAAGCGTTATGGTCATGGTTTCGCGGTTACGCGGTTTCCGGGTTCGTTACGATTATCATCACCCTGCTGCTGATCGGAAGTTTTATCATGATCAGCCTGGGCATCATCGGCGAATACATCGCCAAGATATACGCAGAGGTCAAAGACAGGCCGCCTTATGTCGTCGAGTCGACATGCGGGTTTGATAAAAACAGTGGATCACAGACCAGTTTTGGTTAACACTGGTCAACACTGTAAGAGACTCAACCCAAAGTCATGTGCCGCGCTACTGTGAGTCGATCACCAAGAATCTCGAGATGACGATAACCGATGAGTTGTACCGCGTGCCTGTGGCACAGTTGCTTGACGTATTCACTGCACAAAAGCTCCCGTTCCTGATCCCATTTGTGGTAGCGCAGTAGCGCTGGATCGACAATCTCCCCTGGCCGGTAATAGCCAGGATGACACATTAGCTCATACACTTTGTCCGGTTTTAGAGACGGCAGTGTTCTCGCCAGGTAGGATTGATCAAGTTTCCCGCTTTGCGCCAGCCCCAACATAACCGGTGACCTTGTTCGATACTCAGACGGTGCGCAGCGACCCAAAATTTCCATAATTAGGTTTTTCGCGCCAGCACCAATCTTGTTCTTGGTGTGCCATTCGCTGACTACAACCCGGATGTGAGGAATCGAGTAATCACGAGCCAGACGCCCGACCATTGAAAACAGACCCGGGAGCATGTGTACGTGCTCGTGTGAATTCAAAAAATATACCTTGATCCCTTGCGATATACAGCGCTCAAGCTGGGTACGCCACTCTCCCTCTACCGCGGCCATATTTATTCTGTTTAGCGCCAGTTGGCGTATAAGCGTAAATTTATCCGGAAACCGGCCCTTCCATTTTTGCACCAGTGCTTGCATGTCTGGCGTCAGCGGGTCACCGTGTGTCAGGTTGAGATGCACTCCGATATCCAATTGTTCCGAGGTTTTAAGTACGTTTAGTTGTGGTTCGAAATCGGTACAGTTCGCGAGCACGCCAGTGGCGGTTACGACACCCTTGGTGGCGGCTTCTACAATGCCTTGATTGATGCCGGGGGCATATCCAAAATCATCGGCGTTCACGATTAGGTAGGATGTCACAAGTTATTTGGCGGCTGCTTTGTTCCTGGTTTCTTAGCACTTTCTGCTACAAACGGAAAGGCTGGGCTAGGGAATTTGCGACGCAAATTCAAGCCCACAGGCGAAAAACGTGCTTCTTAATGCGCATATTGCGTCAAGGATCCAGGGTGATGGTGAAGGGACTTGTCCTGCGCGTAGTGCCCCGGTTGTTCCCCTGCTGTTCCCCTGCTGTGCGGGGACAAGGCAGGGACAAGGCGGGGCCAAGCGCACGGTCGGTTAATTGGGCTCTGCGCTGCGATAATGAACGATAGGTTGGAGTGTGTGACTCTGACCCTCATTTTTTCCAGGAAATGGTGATATTCGATGCTCCAGGTTGTAAGGCGAGAATAGGGGCGGGGCGCCTTGGTGCAATATGTGGTTCAACCCTTCGCCGCCTGGCGTAGCGGGTTGAGGGAGCAGCTATCGACATGATCGTCGCCCAGTTCCTGCCAGACGTGACGCAGGGCGTGCTCCACGTGACGAAAAAAGCATTCCTCACCGACCTTGTCGATGAAGCCGGAGCGCTTCAGTACATCGTAGGCCTGGCGTTTGAACTGGGTAAAGATCACTTTCACCCCGATCCCGTCCAGGCGTTCTACCATCGACGACAGCATTTCCTCGCCGGATGCATCGATCTCGTTGATACCCTCGCCGTCGACGATGACATATTTCAGATCCGGTTTTTGTGAGCTGCGTTCTAGGATCTTGTCTTCAAAGTAGCTGGTATTGGCGAAATACAGCGAGCCGTCGAAACGTATCATCGAGATATTGGGACAGGTCTCGAGCGTATACAGCTCTGCATCGCGCAGCGTGCCGTCCCAGAACCGACCCAACACCACCACCCGCGGATGCATGGTACGCAACAGGTATAGCCCCAGGGCCATGGCCGCACCCATGAGAATGCCGTAATCCAGGTGCGGTGCCAGTGTCAGGGTCAAGAAGAAGGTGATCACTGCCACGATGCCGTCACTGCGCTGCGTCTTCCAGATATGCTTGAAGATGCCCAGATTGATCAACCCGAACACGGCCATCATGATCACCGCCGCCAGCGTTGCCTGCGGTAAGTGGTACAGCAAGGGTGTCAGCCACAACAACACAATCACGACGATCAGGCTGGTGACCACGGAAGAAAATCCGGTCAATGCACCCGCTTCGATATTGACCGCCGAGCGGGAAAATGATCCGGATACCGGGTAGCTTTGAAACAGGCCGCCAACGATATTCCCCAAACCCTGACCGATGAGTTCTTGATTGGCGTCGACACGCTGCTTGGTGCGCGTCGCCATTGCTTTGGCAATGGAGATCGCCTCCATGAAGCCGAGTAGGGCGATGGTAATCGCTGCCGGTAACAATTGTGCCACCACGCCCAAGTCGATACTCGGCGCCTTGAGCGCCGGCAGACCCCGGGGAATAGTGCCGACCACCGCGCCCCCACCACTTATTTCGAGGGCGCCGTCATCGGTGAACTTGACCACTCGCCATAGGTGTCCGTCATGGGGGATGCCCGTCGGCAATTCACCCGCAAGATAAAAACGTGCCGGGTCGCCACCTTTTTGCGTCACCCGACGGAAGCGAAGCTCCTTGATCTCGCTTTGATCTAGCTTGATGGTCTTCTGGCGACGTTCTTTGTGCAAGCGAAGGGAGTCCAGCTGATGGCGGGCATCGAGGAACTTCGGATCATCCTTGCCCAGTGTTTTTTGCACCTCGACGAATCTGTCGTTGGCGGCGGCGATCGCGCGATCAACCGTGGCCAATTGATCTCGGGCCGATAGTTGTTCCGCCACCAGCAATCGCACGGTGGTATTGACGAACTGCGCAGGCTTGATGACGTCGGCGCGTTCGAATTCGATATAGTATGCGACGAACGTAGTCACGGCCACCGCGATCAGGACATTGGGCAGGCGTGGATTAAAACGCCGGATACCGATCATGATGGCGAATGCCAGCACGGCGATCGCCAGGGTCGGCCAGTGGGTATCGGTGAACGCCGCGCGAATGACATTCCAGATGGTCTCGAAGTAGTAATCGCCCTTGTCGGCAAACACGCCGAATATCTTACTCAGCTGGGAGGTAGCGATAATAAT
>CALZGZ010000181.1 GCA_945787105.1 uncultured Gammaproteobacteria bacterium | reverse complement strand
TTTAACCTGCGCCGCGAGGCGCGCTGGCATGACGGCAAACCGATCACCGCCGACGATGTCGTGTGGTCGTTTGAGACCTTGACTACCAAAGGGTTACCTCAGTATCGCTTTTACTATGCCGGTGTGGCGGGGGTGCAAAAGCTGGGACCACGACGCGTTAAGTTTAGCTTCACTGAAAAGGGCAATCGCGAGTTGCCGCTGATCGTCGGACAACTGCCGATCCTGCCCAAACATTATTGGGCCACGAGGGACTTTGCGAAGACCACCCTCGAGCCGCCTTTGGGAAGCGGCCCGTACCGTATTGCTGAATTTGAGGCCGGCCGTTATTACGTACGCGAGCGCGTTGCAGACTACTGGGGGAAGGACCTGCCGGTCAATATCGGCCTCAATAATTTTGACCGCATCCGCGTCGCCTTCTACCGCGACGACACCGCCATCCGGCTGGCGCTCAAGTCCGGTGACATCGATTTCCGGGAAGAAAACCAAGCCAAGGCGTGGGCCCTTGACTACAACGTGCCCGCGGTTGAGAAGGGCTGGTTAAACAAGAAACTGATCCGGCATCAACTACCCACCGGCATGCAGGCGTTCGTGATGAATACCCGGCGTGCGGTGTTTGACAATATAAAGGTGCGCGAAGCCTTGGGCTATGCGTTCGATTTCGAATGGACCAACACCAACCTTTTTTTCGGCCAGTACACGCGCACCGAGAGCTACTTCTCGAATTCCGAGCTCGCGTCGTGGGGACTTCCCGAGGGCGAGGAACTCGTGATCCTCGAGCGCTACCGGGATCGGTTGCCCACACGGGTGTTCACGTCACCGTACCGCGCCCCGGCCACCGATGGCAGCGGCTGGCCGCGGGAGAATCTGCGTCGCGCCTTTGCCCTGCTCGAAGAAGCGGGGTGGATCGTGCGCGACCTCAAGCTGGTGAATCGTGAAACCGGCGAGCAGATGCGCTTCGAAATCCTGTTGGTGAGCCCGGCCTTCGAACGCATCGTGCTACCATTCGTGAGAAATCTGCGACGGCTCGGCATCGACGCGCGGGTGCGGTTGGTGGATCAGACCCAGTACATCAACCGCCTGCGCAGCTTCGATTATGACCTGTTCATCTTCACCTGGGGACAGTCCGAATCGCCTGGCAATGAGCAGCGGAATTTCTGGAGCTCGGCCGCCGCCGGCAACCCCAGCAGCCGTAATTTCGCCGGCATCCAAGACCCGATCATCGATGAGCTCATCGAACTCGTGATCGCAGCGCCGACGCGGGAGAGCCTGGTGGCCCGCACCCGGGCCCTCGATCGTGTGCTGCTGGCCGGCTTTTACGTGATCCCCCATTGGCACATCCGCGCCGACCGTGCGCTGTATTGGGACAAGTTCTCGCGCCCCACCACCCCCACCAGGAACGGTGTGATGACCGGCCGCTGGTGGTATGACACTGCGAAGTCCGCGGCGTTGGAACGAGCCATGCGTACCGACACCTCGTTGACCACTGTCGAGACCGATACCGGCCGGCCTGGATTCGGCACCGCGGCGATGGTACTGGCCGGCCTGCTGCTGATCGGTTACCTACTGCTGCGGCGCGCGTGGCGCACCCGGGCCCTGTGACGCCATGACCGCCTACCTCATCCGCCGGTTGCTGCTCATGATCCCAACGCTGTTCGCAATCATGGTCATCAACTTCGTGGTGATCCACGTTGCCCCCGGCGGACCCGTGGAACAGATCATCGCTCAACTCACCGGACAGGGCGCCGACATCACCGAGCGCGTCACCCGCGCCGGCACTGGCGAAACTACGGTGCGGCCCGATCAGACCACTACCTCGGCCGGTAAATACCGGGGCGCCCAGGGTCTCGACCCCGAATTCATCAAACAGCTGGAGCGGCAGTTCGGCTTCGACAAGCCATTGCATACCCGCTTCTTCGATATGATGAAGAATTATCTGACGTTTGATTTTGGCGAAAGCTTTTATCGTGACCGTAAGGTGATCGATCTGGTGATCGACAAGATGCCGGTATCGATTTCGCTCGGTCTGTGGACCACGCTGCTGGTGTACCTCATCTGCATACCGCTGGGCATCGCCAAAGCCACCCGTGATGGCAGCCGCTTCGACGTATGGACCAGTGTCGCGATTATCATCGGCACCGCCATCCCGAGTTTCCTGTTGGCGGTGTTTCTACTTGTATTGTTTGCCGGCGGCAGTTATTTCGACTGGTTCCCGCTCGGCGGCCTGGTATCCGAAAACTGGCATGAGCTATCGTGGCCCGACCGCATCCTCGACTATTTCTGGCATCTGGCGCTGCCGATCACGGCGATGACCATCGGCGGTTTTGCCACTTTGACCATGCTCACCAAGAACTCGTTCTTGGATCAGGTCCATCAGCAGTATGTCATCACCGCCCGTGCCAAGGGGTTGAGCGAAACACGCGTGATGTACCGGCATGTGTTTCGCAACGCGATGTTGATCGTGATTGCCGGATTCCCGGGGGCGTTCGTCGGCGTCTTGTTCACCGGCTCACTGCTGATCGAGATCATCTTCTCACTGGATGGGCTCGGCCTGCTGGGATTCGAGGCCGCCTTCAATCGCGACTATCCGGTGATGTTTGGAACGCTGTATTTTTTCTCCTTGTTAGGCCTGATCATGAACCTGATCGGAGACCTGATGTACACCATCATCGATCCGAGGATCGACTTCGAGGCGCGTGAGGTTTGACGTGGATCAACAGGATTTTCGTCAACCTACCTTTCTCGGCATCACCGTGACGCCGCTCACCCGCCGCCGTCTCGACAGTTTCAAGAACAATAAGCGCGGCTACTGGTCACTGTGGCTGTTTCTGGCATTATTTCTGATCACCCTGTGCGCCGAGATCGTCGCCAATGAAAAGCCCATCCTCGTTTATTACCAGGGTGAGTTTTTCAGCCCGGTGCTGCGCGCCTATCCCGAGACCACCTTCGGCGGCGAGTTCGAGACCGAAGCCGACTACCGCGACCCGTTCGTAGCCGAACGCATCAACCAAAAGGGCTGGATGCTGTGGCCGCTTATCCGTTACGACCACCGTACCGTGGCCTGGGACCTGGCGACGCCCGCACCGTCACCGCCGGACGCCGAGCACTGGCTCGGCACCGACGATCAGGCGCGTGATGTCGTCGCCCGGCTGATCTATGGCTTTCGTATCTCGGTGTTGTTCGGCTTCAGCTTGACCGTTATCAGCGCCGTGATCGGGGTCGCGGCGGGCGCGGCACAAGGCTACTTCGGCGGCTGGCTGGATTTGTTGTTTCAGCGTTTCATCGAAGTGTGGTCCGGGCTGCCGACCTTATATCTATTAATCATCTTGGCCAGCATTGTTGAGCCGAACTTCTGGTGGCTGTTGGGGCTATTGCTGCTATTCAGCTGGATGGGATTCGTCGGTGTGGTGCGCGCCGAATTCCTGCGCGCACGTAATTTCGATTACGTGCGCGCCGCCCGGGCACTCGGTGTGAGCAATGCGGTGATTATGTTCCGCCATGTGCTGCCGAACGCCATGGTCGCGACTTTGACCTTTATGCCTTTCACCTTGGCCGGCTCGGTAACGGTTCTGACCTCGCTGGATTTTCTCGGCATCGGCCTGCCACCCGGCTCGGCCTCACTGGGCGAGGTGTTGGCGCAGGGCAAGGCCAACTTGCAGGCGCCATGGTTGGGGCTAACCGGGTTTTTCGTCATCGCGGTGATGCTGAGCCTGTTGATCTTCATCGGTGAGGGAGTGCGTGATGCCTTCAATCCCCGCAAGACAATCGGATAATCCGATGAACGATGACGCGCACAAACCGCTGTTAATGGTCGACGACTTGTCGGTGGGCTTCCGCTCCACCCAGGGTGACACCGTCGCGGTGCGCAATACGTCTTTTCGCATCGACGAAGGCGAAACCGTGGCCTTGGTCGGCGAGAGCGGCTCGGGTAAATCCGTGACCGCGTTGTCGATCATGCAGCTGTTGCCCTACCCCACCGCTTACCACCCCGGCGGCAGCATCCGGTTCCGGGGCGACGAGTTGATGGGCGCGGACGCGGAACGCATGCAACGCGTGCGCGGTGACCGCATCAGCATGATCTTCCAAGAACCGATGACCTCATTGAATCCGCTGCACAAGGTCGAAAAGCAGATCAACGAGACCCTGATCCTGCACAAGGGGATGAGCGAGACCCAGGCCCGCACGCGCGCCCTCGAGCTGTTGGAGCTGGTGCAGATCCGCGACCCGCATAGCCGGCTGCACTCCTACCCCCATCAGCTATCCGGCGGGCAGCGCCAACGGGTGATGATTGCCATGGCGCTGGCCAACGAGCCCGATTTATTGATTGCCGACGAACCGACCACGGCACTCGATGTCACCATCCAGGCACAGATTCTCAAGTTGTTAAAGGACCTGCAGCGCCAGATGCACATGTCGTTGCTGCTCATTACCCACGATCTCAACATCGTGCGCAAGATCGCGGACCGTGTATGCGTGATGCGCGACGGAGAGATCCTCGAGCGCGGAATGACGGAACGTTTGTTCACGGTCCCGCAGCACGAATACACCAAGGAGTTGCTCGCCGCGGAGCCGTCGGATCACGCTCCACCGCCGGATCCCAATGCCCCCGAGGTGATGCGCTCTGACAACGTGCGGGTGTGGTTTCCGGTGCGCCGTGGGGTGCTGCGCCGGACCGTCGATCACATCAAGGCGGTGGACGATGTCTCGGTGCGAATTCGCGCGGGCCACACCGTCGGCGTCGTCGGCGAAAGCGGATCGGGCAAGACAACACTCGCCTTGGCGTTGCTGCGCTTGATCGGCAGCCGCGGCGCCATCCGGTTCAACGGTCAGCCCATTGAAAGCTTGCGCAACAAACAACTCAAACCGCTACGCAGGCAAATGCAAATCGTGTTTCAGGATCCCTATGGGAGCTTGAGCCCGCGCCTGTCGATCGGGCAGATCATCGCCGAGGGACTCGAGGCGCATCGTATTGTGTCCTCCACGGCGGAGCGTGATACGCGTGTGATCGCGGCGTTGAAGGAAGTTGATCTCGATCCCGAATATCGTTTTCGCTATCCCCACGAGTTTTCTGGGGGCCAGCGCCAGCGCATTGCTATTGCCCGAGCGATGATTCTGAAGCCGAAGCTGGTAGTGCTCGACGAGCCGACCTCGGCCCTGGATCGATCGGTGCAGGCGCAGATCATCGACTTGCTCAGCGTCCTGCAGCAGCAACATGGCTTGGCTTATCTTTTCATTAGCCACGATCTCAAGGTGGTGCGCGCTTTGAGTGATGACCTGATCGTGTTGCGCGAAGGTCGTGTGGTGGAACAAGGATCGGCTACCGCGATCTTCGCCAACCCCAAACAAGCGTATACGCGCGCTCTGCTCAAGGCGGCATTTGATCTGGAAGCGGTCGAAACCACCGAACTCTCGCAGTGACCCCGCCGACGGCAATAGTCGGCGATATCCTTATCTTCCGGCTAGCCCCTTGACATTACCGTAATCGTCATCCGTCGCGTCGACTTACTTACAAGGGAACTTGGTTTCGATCACTGCACGCAACCCCTTGCCGGCCGGCATGCTGCGCATGGCGAAGTTTTGGTGCGCCCAGCGCATGAACGCCCAACGTACCTCGTCCGGCTGGTTCTGTTCCGGCAGACAGACGGTAGATTTCTTGCTCTGTAGCATGTAGGCATCGATGAAACCTTTAATATATTGTTCGCACTCCGCCTCGGCTGCCGCACCCCAACGTGCATCGTTATCGCCTTCGACACAGGGTTCCAGCAACTGGGCAACGCTGTAATCGGATGGCTGTTCGGCGCCCACCTGTGTAACGGACACCAAAGCCATTAGCGCCAGAGGTACAGCTAACGGGTATTTAATCGCATTCACTGGTTGTCTCCCGTCACGCTTCATTTTTTCATCGCCTTGGAGTTGGCGTATGCCTTGAGCGCCTCGTTCATAACCTTACGATGCGCCTCGTTGGTCGCCCAGCCGGGCTGGTCCACCTTGGACCAGACTTCCTCATTCGTCATTTCCTGGTGGCATCCCATGCATAACCCGGTACGCTCCATCTTCTCCCGCATTTCTGCCGGGATCGGTCCGGTTAACGGCCAATGCGATCCGATGCTGACCAACTGCTTACCGTCACGCGAAACGATTTGCGAAAGATCGTGATCCAATGAAGGTATGGCAGGCGATTGAATTTTGGTGTTGGTTGGGATGGTTTGCCCGGTCGCGGTCTCCAGGTCAACCACAAATCCCTTGTCATATCCCTTAAGAAAACGTCCGTCCTCGATGCCATAACCTAGGGCCTTCGGGCTGTTGTGACAGCTCTCGCAACTCCGCGCCTGACGGCCAGCGGTATGAGGCTGCACCGCGGCATGGTCCAGACCTTTACCCTCCGGTGACATCCACGTCTCGTTGTGGGCAACGGTCTTTCCATCCTTATCAATGACCGTGGTGATCACCTGACAGCCCGGCATCATGGGGCTGACGCGGCCTTCACCATTGATCCCAAGTATCGGGGTTTCCCATCGCAGATAAGACCGTGTCTCGGATACCTTACCGGGACCCGTGAAGCCGTTCGTGCCCAACGCATTAGCCGCGGTCAATCCATCGGCCTCACGTGAATTAGCGTTCTTGATCCAATCCACATCGGTTTTACCCTTGGAGTAATCGACAGTAATGTGGCAACCGTAACACTGCGGTGCCCAATCCGCGTGACACGCATAACACTCCAGGGTCTCCATATGGTTTGCGACCCGTGACCTGGCGACCTTGCTGTTAATATCTTTCCATGTGTCGTCGGTCTTGGTTTGTTTGAGCACGGGAACCTTAAAATCAAGTCCCGAGGCGGAGTGCACAATGACTTCCTTGCCGTCCTTGATCACGTTACCGAACGGATTACCACGGGCCGTCAGCAGATAGTCATCCTTCGCATCGCGGATGGGGCCGCAAGCCATATAGTCCGGCAACTTGTCGGCCAGGCCACGCGCTTGATCACTGATCGGTTTTTGAAATTCTTCACCGTAGCCGATCGGCAGATCCCATGCAAACTTGTTGGGGGTGCCGTGACAATCCGAGCATTCGATTTCCACTTGAGCAAGGGTAGTACCGAACAGATTTCCGTCGCCATGCATATCGATGGACGTATGACAGTCCTGGCACAGCATGCCGCCCTGGGGATTGCCCGGCCGGCTAGCTTGTTGATGATGCAGGTCGTCCTTGATGAATTGATAAGTTTTGGTATGCAGCTTGGGTTGCTTACCGCCGGTCTTGTTGTAGGGGCTGCCGTAGGGAAACTCCATGATACCCTGGTAGCTCACGCCGATGCGTTTACCGCGGTTGTGGCATGAGTTGCAACTCTCCGTCGGGATCCCGCTGTACTCCACATTGCCTACCTTGACCTTGGATTTGCGGCCCGCCTGCATGCGGTGTACCAGCAGTTTGCCTGGTTGTTCTTTGTTGATGGTCGGGTCGTTGCCTTCGTACAGGCCTTCGTTACCGTACGGGACATGGCACGAAGAACATCCTGTTCCGCGATAATCACCGCGCTTCTCGCGGCCGGTGACGCCCACGTGACAGCGCTGACATTGTTGTCGGGAATAGGTAATCCCGGCCAGATTAGGATGCTTGCTGATCTCGTTGACGTCGACGTCCGGGATTTGCTTCATCTCAGTGGGCATCTGGTCTGGATTGCTTTTTACGTAAGCCTGCATGTATTGCTTATACGCGTCGGTGCCAATTGCCGGCACCGGGCCATCCGTATCTTTGAGATCGTAGTTTCCCCAAACAACTTTATGCTTGTGTTCGTTGTGCAGCGCCCATGACCACATTTTTGAGGTAGATCACGAATTGTTAAAACTGGTGTTGACATCTCTGCATACCGCTCGTGATCGCGTTCGTGTAATCCGAAATAGCTCTCCCGGAAATTGCAAGCTTCGTATGTTGACCTTGATCAGAATAGGCGGCAGTGCTGACCACATGTGTGAACACAGAGTCGCGGTGATGAAATACCGGCAGGAACCGCGGACCAATGACAGCGGGTGCGGCGACACGGTAGTCGAGTCGTGGTAACGGCCATGCCCCGCTATGCGGCCACGTGGACGATAAATAATTAATATAATCAATTAGTTATCCTACCGACTTGGCATTGATGGATGGACCGTGATGAGACGATCTCATGGTCCGTGCAATTTGCTTCCACATTTTGTCAACGCATGGTGTTCATCATTGCGTGTTGCCACCGTGCCGCAACAACAGCGGTGATGGTATTCTGTGCGCTGTTTAGTCCTCGTCAATCCCGGTTACTATCGATAATGTTGTTGACTGTCGTCGTCACGCCCATGAACAAGACTTTAATCGCCCTCCTGCTCATGTTGATCCCCATCGTGCCGGTAGCGGCGCAAGTACCGGGGACAGACACCATACGCACGTCCACCGGCGTGGTGGTGGCCGACCGAAGCGTCACCTTGGCGGCGAAGATCGTAGGCAGAATCGCAGCCGTCAAGGTGGAGGAAGGGGATAGGGTGAGCGCTGACCAAATTCTAATTGATATCGACGATGCAGAGCTGCGTGCCGAGCTCGCTTCGGCACAGGCAACACTCGATCAGGAAAAGGTCAATCTGTCACACATGAAGAAATTGGATGAGCGGTATCGTAAGTTGTCCAGTCAAAAATCGGTATCGGTGGATAAGGCTGATGCAGCAGCTTTCAACTTCGCAGCTGCCCAGGCCCGCGTGAAACGCGCCCAGGCGAGTGTTGCCAAGGCCGAGGTAGTGCTGGATGAAACCAAGATCAGGGCGCCTTTCTCCGGCATCATCATCGACAAACGCGCCGAGGTGGGTCAGATTACCGCAGCGGGTGAGCCGCTGCTCGTGTTGGAAGATCAACGCACATTGAACTTCAAGACCAGCGTCAAGGAGCAAGATGTGCCTTACATCGAAAAGGGCCAGAAGATTATCGTTACTATCGACGCTCTGCATGACCTGAAACTCACGGCCATAGTGAGCAAGATCATCCCCTCCGGAAATACGTCCACCCATGAATTCGTGGTCGAGGCGATCCTCCCGCCACAGACCAAACTATATCCCGGGATGTTTGGTAAGGCGGAATTCAGCCGTTAGCATCGATGCCGCACAGCGAGATCACAGAATCAAGTCGAAATTCACGGGAACCGGATGACCCAACGAAATGAACCAGAGGCCTCATAGATGAAAGCCCTGATTCGCTTTTTTGCTGATCGACATACACTCGCCAACGTCCTTACATTTCTTATCGCATTTCTTGGTGTCAGTGCGCTGGGGGTAATGCAACGCGATAACTTTCCCAGTGTTGATCTTCTCGAAATGACCATAACAACGCGTTATCCGGGCGCATCACCGGAAGATGTCGAGCTCAACGTCACCAATAAGATTGAGGAGGAACTCAAGGAAGTCGACGGCATCGACAAATATACGTCCGTCTCAATGGAGAATATTTCCATCATCCACATTTGGATTGATCGGGATACCCGCGACACCCAGAAAATAAAAACCGATGTGCGTGACGCGGTGTCCAGGACATCAGACCTGCCTGAGGAGATCGACGAGGATCCACTGGTGGAAGAAATAACCACCTCCACCGCGATCCCAATCATCGAAGTAGGTCTAACCGGTGACGTGTCTTACGCACAGCTGCGTAGTACCGCCAAGCGCGCCGAAAAGGAACTGCTCGCTGTGCCCGGCGTCGCGAGCGTAAACAAGTACGGCTATTTGGACCGTGAGATCAAAATCGAAGTCGATCAGGATGCGATTGAGAAGTACCAGATTCCAGAACATGAGATCGTCACTGCTATTCAGAACCGCAATATTCGCGCCACCGGTGGATCATTCGAGTCCTACACCAGTGAGAAGAATATTGTCACGCTCGCGGAATTCACCGACCCCATGGAGGCATCCGAGGTAATCATTCGGATCAGTGAAGGTGGCTCCACCATCCGCGTGAAGGATCTCGCCGTATTGCGGGATGACTTCGAATCCGCCAAGGTTTTATCACGCATGAACGGTACACCTGCGATCTCATTCTTGGTGTTCAAGAAGGAATCCGCCGACATCATCCGCACCGTTGACGCGATCAAGGAATGGGTGGAACAAAACAGGCACCGGCTTCCCGCCGGGGTGAGCATCGAGTACTCCAACGACAAATCGCGGTTGGTGCGCAATCGTTTGCAGGTGGTGATCTTCAACGGCCTGTTCGGTCTGGCACTGGTCATGTTGATGCTCACTGTGTTCCTGGATTGGCGCTCGGCATTCTGGGTCGGCTTGAGCATCCCGGTGGCGTTGCTAGGGACCCTGTTCATGTTGCCGATTTTCGGCGCGTATTTGGATTCCATCGCGATGGGGGCAATGATCCTGGTGATCGGTGTCATTGTCGATGATGGGATTGTGGTGGCGGAAAATATTTGGCGCTATCGCGAGATGGGTAAAAGGCCATTGGATGCCGCCGTTGAAGGAACATACTCGGTGTTCCAGCCGGTGCTGACCACGATTATCACCACCGCGCTCGCGTTCGCGCCGATGTTCTTTATGACCGGAACGCTGGGCGACTTCATCTTCGTGATCCCGCTGGTGGTGGTGATTGCCCTGACCCTGTCGTTGATGGACACCCTATTCCTCATGCCCGCCCATCTGATCTCCGGCGTTCAGGAGGACACGAAAGCCGCCATCAACACCGGACAGTGGTTCATGGCGGTTCGTGAACGCTTCGGTCAGTTGCTGGATATTTTGTTGCGCGCCCGCTACACGGTGGCCGCGGCGTTCGTGGTGCTGCTGATCAGCGCGTTCTGGTACGCGGGACGATATATGGATTTTGTCCTATTCCCCACCCAGTCCGCTGACGAATTCTATATTCTCGCGGAGCTGCCCAGTGGTTCCTCTCTTGAATACACAGCAACAAAACTGGAACAAGTTGAGAAGATTGTTGCCGCGCTCCCCGCCGATGAACTGGATTCTTATATCACTCGCGTGGGCACCCATGGACAGTTTAATCTCGGCGAGAACGAAAACTGGGCGTCGGTCGGTGTCTACCTGACGCCGTTCGCCAATCGTGATCGAAACGCCGACGCAATCGTGGCGTTTTTACGTAACCAGACGGATGCGTTGCCAACTTTTACAAAATTTACCTATATCATCGACAGCGGCGGCCCACCGGTCGGACGGCCCATTACTTTGCGCGTCGTGGGTAGCGATGATGAGAAGCGCAACGCCCTCGCCAGTCTCGTGGTGGATAATTTGCGCCAAATCGACGGCGTTAAAGATGTCGAACGCGACGACAAAGCGGGCAAGGAACAGATCAAGATTAATTTGGACTATATCCGGCTCGCTGAGCGGGGACTAAGCGTGGCCGACGTGGCGAAGAACATACGCTTGGCCTACGACGGGGAGATTGTGACGTCGGTACGTTATGGTGACGAGGACGTCGATTTCAGGGTGATCTTGGAGGAAAAAGCGCGCGGCTCAGCGGATGTGCTGGGGAAATTGATCATACCGAACCGCGACGGCCGGTTCATTACCCTCAATGAAGTCGCCGATTTTGGCCTGGATGCCGGGCCGTCCAATTTTTACCACTTTGACAACGAGCGAACGATTACGGTGACAGCGGATGTCGAGAAGGATAAGACCACACCGTTGCTAGCCACCCAAGCGGTGCTTCAAGTCATCGATCTAGATCGTGATTGGCCGAGCATGCGCATCGTCGTGGGTGGCGAGACCGAAGAGACACAAAAATCCATGGGCAGCCTGTTGGTCGCCTTTGCCGCCGCGGCAGTCGGCATTTACTTGGTTCTGTTACTGCTATTCAACTCCATGGTGCAGCCCCTGGTGGTCATGGCCGCTGTGCCGTTCGGGTTAATCGGGGTCATCATCGCATTCGCGCTGCACCAACAGTCGCTGGGTTTTCTCGCCATGCTTGGCGTCATTGGCTTGACGGGAATTGTAGTCAACGATTCCTTGATACTGGTGAACCTGGCAAATCGCATGCGTGAACGCGCGCGAGACAAAGCGCTCAGTGACATCATCATCGCGGCCACCAAACACCGATTCCGTCCGATCTTGTTGACCTCGGTAACTACGGTGGCGGGGTTGCTGCCCATGGCTTACGGCTTGGGTGGATCCGATCCGTTTTCCGCTCCCATGGCGTTGGCGATGGGATACGGTATTTTATTCGCCACCCCCCTCACCCTGGTTTTACTGCCCTGCCTGCTGATGATCCTGGACGACCTGGCCATCGCTACCCGCAGGCTGACTGGACGGCTTACGAATCAAGCAACGGAGAGCGGCTAATCAAGACCGCCTGCACAAGCCGCTTAGGTGTAATAACTCAGGCTTGATCGACAGACGGTGCCGGGTCTCAATGGTCCGAGTCCGACCC
>CALZGZ010000180.1 GCA_945787105.1 uncultured Gammaproteobacteria bacterium | reverse complement strand
CGCTGTGAAGATGCCGACTAGCACAGGCAAAGTCCAGTCAATTTCCGTGCAAGCATGGGAGCAAACTTTCGCTGGACCAGGACACGAGTGCAACTTCAGCCAGTTTCTCTTCGTTTATTTCATCTGGCAGAGGCATAAAATTATATGTTAGAAAATGAGAAGCCCCAAGTCATCTAACATCCGGTGGGAGTCAGCTTTGACTGACGGAACTTACTCATGCTTTGGTTACGCAACGTCCTGAAGCTTGTTGACAAAATCGCGCCCAGATGTGGGCGGTGGCAATGGTTTACCATCCTCCTTGTACAAATCTATTGCTTCTTCCACTATTTGGCATAGTTCGTCAAAAACTTGTTTTTCGTCATCACCATGACATCCAGCATAGATTAACCCGGGGGCGCTGCCTACATAACAATTATCCTCATCGGACCATTCGACAACTTTTACGTATTTCGCACTATCTTTCATTGCTTCGATTCCTCGATCACGCGACGCACCGCCCTTACTTGGTAATGCTTCGCATCATCGCTTAACTTACCTGAAATTGTAATCGGTTCAGAGACATTTTCGTGAACAAAATTTCGATGACTTCCCTTTCCTCCTCGATCCACAAAACCTGCATGGGCCAGTTCTTTGATAAGATCCCTGATCTTAGGTGGCATCAAATTTCCTCAAAGTTGCATAACGATTTAGCTAACCGGGGCCGCCTCGGACGTTTCCGCGGAAGCGCGCCGACACGTTTCTCGGCGTCCGGTTCAGCGCGTTGTTAAGGTGGATATTCCGAATTCCATTCGCCGCACGAAATGTCAGAGCGCATTTGCCTTAGTTTCGGGCGATTCATCAACTTATCACCATGACAAAGGTAACAGCGGGATTTCCCACATCCACCGATCCGTTGACCCTTACGAAAACGGCCTGCTTCAAATTCACAGCAGCATTTTAGTATCTCCGAACCGTGCCACGCTAAGTGTGCCCACCACACACGTACGGTTCTGTCACGTTCCAGAGCCGCCCTTCTCACAACGTGTCTCCACTGGCAGAGACCTCACAACCTTCAATATCGTTCTCGTCGAAAACAGTTTCGGTAACAGCATATGGAGGACCATGAAACCACGACGAATCATCGTGGTCGTTGAGACAAACTGCCACTACGACCCGCGTACCAATATCGGTACATCTCCACCGCTTCTCTCCGCAGAGAAATTCGCCACCTACCGTAAAGTCACTATGTTTCATGATTTGTTTAGTAACTACAGTCCGCCTAACTTAAATTGAACTGCATAAATGTTGGCGTGACAAATGACCAAAATAAAGGTTGGTCCCCATTAACGCTCCAAATAAAGGATGTAGCATTCTGTATTGTTCATTTTTACAGAATAGTTTGCAAGGAGGCAGACGTCGTGAGATTGCTTGACAGGGTTGGTCGCGAGATCCGTTTCCGCCATTATTCCTACGCCACCGAAAAGCGTCACTTTCAATGACGAAGACGAGATAACATACTTCTACGGGCTCCCGAAGATCGAAGGTAAACCCGCGTGTCACTGCAGACGCAAAGCGTCAGTAGTGACGCGCCATGGGGATCACCGCGAATACCCAATCACAGCGCGGCTTCCAGAGGATGGAAAAGAAAAGATTTTAGTGACGAAGTATTGATGGAAGGATTGGTGGGGCCACATCGTCAAAATCAGATGAACCGTATAGCTATTGTTCGTCGTTGTTGAAAGGATTAAATTCGGCTCATCACCGCAAGCGCTTTGTGTCTGCGGCGATCTAAAGAAAGATTTCCAGCCGTTTGATGACCTGCGGCGCTCTATCTAAGAGGGCAAATCGGTCATCACAAAGCCCTCATGCTGGCTGAAAGGGGGCCTAGAGTTCATCAAGAGCTTATGCCGGATTTCTTCCATTAAGTTGTTGGGTCTTAGAGCCCTTCAGCACTTTCTCCCACTTGTGGAGTTGTATGCGCGGGAAACACCCGCGTCCAAGAACTCCGCCTTTTCTGCACCCGATTCCGGGCGGACGGCACTCGTTCGGATATTTTAAGGGGCATTGGGATTCATCGATGCCCGAAAGGCCAAGGGGATCAAATCGAAGTCGATCAACTTGGCATTGAGTGTGGTGAGACGGATTCTCAATCTGGCGGCGGCGGAGTGGCTGGACGAGTCCAACCTGACTTGGTTGGAGCGTCCGCCCAAGATCAAGCTGCTGCGGGTAACGGATGCACGCAAGCCCTATCCGCTGTCCTGGGAGGAACAGGCGCGGCTATTCAAGGAAGTGCCGGTGCACCTGGCACGGATGGCGTTGTTCAAGGTGAATACCGGATGCCGGGAAAAGGAGGTCTGCGGGCTCAGATGGCAGTGGGAAGTTATGGTGCCCGAATTGGAGACAACAGTCTTTATCATTCCCGGAGACCGGGTAAAAAATGGCGAGGACCGATTGGTTGTCTTGAACCGGGTTGCCAAGTCGGTGACCGACGGTGTTCGCGAACAGCATCCGGAGTTTGTATTCTCGTACAAGGAAAGACCTTTAGCGAAGATAAACAATACCGCTTGGAGAGCGGCACGGTTACGGGCGGGAATACCACAAGTTCGGGTCCACGAGCTGAAGCACACATTTGGTCGCAGGCTTCGAGCGGCGGGTGTGTCGTTTGAGGACCGGCAGGACTTGTTGGGACACAGGTCGGGACGGATCACGACGCACTACTCAGCGGCGGAGTTGGTGAGCTTGATTACCGCTGCCAACCAGGTCGTCGAGGCAGGGTCCCGCAAAACTCCCGCACTGGTCGTGCTCAATCAACAGGCGGGAGCAAGGACGTGACTTTTATTTCTGTGAAACAAAGAGTTATTGGCGCACCCGGAGAGACGATGTACAGGACGGACAAGTGCCGCGAAGCACAGGACGTGCTAGAGCGGCTTCGAACTCCCGACCGCCTGGTTCGTAGCCGGTTATCATTTCTAATCTCGATTGCAATTCAATCAGTTACATCAACCACTCGGGACGCCCACAACACATAGTCCCATATAGTTCCGTATAGCGTTAGGGCCATATACGGGCCACTCTCAATTGGCCTGTCTACACCAAATCAAGTCTGTTTTGTTTCTGCGAAAAACTCACAAGTACTAGATCACTTCGCCCCGGCAAACCCACAAGTTTCACAATTGCTGCAACGAAAAAGACGATACTAGTTCACAACTCGCGCCGAGTAACCGACATATTGCGGACTGCAACCGGACGGTGCGCAAGTCCGTTGCTCAACTAGATTTTCCCGTCCATGCGACAAGAACAGCCAACACGGCCGTTATGGCGTTGAGTGAACACCATCCGATTCATAAAGAGTCTGGTCAAAGTTTGTGCCCCGCCGCCCGGCGATTTGCCTCCCATGTCCATGCGCTAACGGCATGGTACAGCAGGATTGAGCCTGGAACCCGCGCAAGTTTGTATCCCCATTCCACATCGAGAAAAGATCGATAGCCGCAACGCCGTAGAGCCAGCCGATAGCCGTGTCCGCAATTGCAATTGCATGTTCATAGACCTTGCACTCAAGCAACATCTTCTTCTCCTGAAGACTGAGTCGTATCGCGAGATCCCAGTTGAGAACAGAGATGAGCGGGCCGAGCCAATGCGTGCAAAAGCCGATGATGAAGATGAGCGCACCGGCAACAATGTTTGCGTAACGGAAATGGTTACTCATCGCCCCGCTTCATCAATGATTAAGAATATATAAGCGATTTGAGGATGTTTACTTTAACTCTAAGATTGTCCGTTTACGGTTTATGGTGCCGAAAAAGTCGAAAAACTTGGGAAACTGTTTTTTCCGATGGACGATATAGGTCGAGCTGGCCCGCATCACAGAGGACCTATCGAAGAAAAATTCGTCTTGCCTTGACCTGACGCAATGCGATTGACAGCAAAAGACATTATTTTTGCGTGGTCAGGCAACGAATTTCGTCATGCAGTGTAGGAGGTAGCCCGTGCCTGTTCATATGGAGCCACGAGACGTTTCTGCTGACCTTGAGAACTTCAATTCGGTTTTGATTGCCTCGTGTCCCGTTTGCCAGCCAATGTGTCTGGCGATGCAGCACGACTCACCCTTTATTGAGTTCTTCAAGAGGGGCCTCAAAACAGGGGCTTTCGAAGACTATATCCAGTCTATTCGTAAACCGCTCGAGCAACGTGGCATACGCACCGGTGCGTATGCCATACACATACCTACTCCGATGATGTGTCTTTGGACGAAGTGGCAGCGCAATCGACTTCTGAAGCGGGCCAGGGAATATGAGGCGGTGCTCGTATTGGGATGCGATTCTGCCACCTATACAGCGCAGGAAGTCCTCAAGAATACCGACTGCCAAGTTATTCAAGGTATGAATATGATCGGCACCACAAATGCCACCTTGAAGTTCCGGTTTCCTATGACGTTCAATCTCGACATGCATCGTGCGCTACAAACCGGCGGGGCGCACAAGCACAAGGCGACCTTGGAATGAGACCGATAACAAAACCTTTTATTGCGCTGGGTTGGTTTGCGTTGGCCGGCCCCGCCGTATTTGCGGCCGAGCAGACCGAACCCTACACGGGGCCATGGCCTGGGTGGCACGCGCATTGGCCCGGGTTTTGGTGGATCTGCCCACTGATGATGTTTGTTATGATCGTCTTCTTCGCAGCGTTCTTTCTTTTCTCTCGCACAGGCCGAGGCGCTTGGCGGCCCCCATGGCGGTGGATGAGCGAACCATCCGGTAGTCGACAACTTGTCGAGGGCGATCGGGGTGCACCACCGGAGTCTGCGCTGGACATTCTCAACAAACGTTACGCTAGGGGAGAGATAGACAAAGAGGAGTACGCTGAGAAAAAGACTACGATCATTCCAGCAGATAAATGAACTGGATGCTAAGCGCATAACAATGAGCTGAACGAGCAAAGAAGATAGAGGGGGTCTATGCCGAATATAGAATTAATGAATTTTTGAAGTACCAGGACGTGGATTCGTCCACCCCTACTCCTGGAACGTCCTTCGCTCCCTAAACTGCCACCTTGTTCATCGAGCGATCAGATCAAAATACTAATGATACGGATCAAGGAACGCCAGTTATGTCTGTGATAGACATTCATGATGACATCGAACGCATCGGCAACTACGACACTTCGCTCTGCGGTTGCCGTCGCCGATGTGTGTCGTTACGCGTCGTAAAACGCATCACGGAGCGCATTGATCGCATTACGTATGCAGCATTCGAGCGACAGGATACACAGCGCGAAACCGAGAACGACCAATATTGAGACGCGCTCAGTCTCTCCGGCGCCGATGCCGTCCGCCCTCTTCGGCCTAGCCATCGTGGCCATGATACTGGTCTTCGCGGTGCTCCTGTTCGCGCCCGCAAGGCGACTGGACTGGACGCTCGGCTGGGTGTACGTGGGCATCGTCGCCGTCAAATTGATCATCAACTGGGCATGCCTGCGGCGGTGGAATCCCGAGCTGATCGAGCACCGCATGCGTCTCGGCGAAGGGACGAAGACCTGGGATAAGGTGTGGGCCGCGCTGTTCGCGCCGGTGATGATTGCCGTCTATGTCGTCGCCGGACTCGAGGCGCGCGAGGGTGTTTCGACTGCGGCGGTAGCAGTTTGGCTACTCGGCTTGGCGATCTTCGTCCCCGGATCGGCGATGCTCACGTGGTCGATGATCGTCAACCCGTTCTTCGAGAAGACCGTGCGCATCCAAACCGACCGCAGGCATCGTGTCATCGACACCGGACCCTACGCATACGTCCGCCACCCCGGTTACTTAGGCTTCATTGGCTGGATCGTGTCGGCGCCCATGATGCTCGATTCTTCCTGGGCGTTCATACCGGCCCTGCTCTCGGTCGTCGGGATCGTGATCCGCACTGCGCTCGAGGATCGCACGCTCCAAGCGGAGCTGCCTGGCTACCTGCAGTACGCGGCGCGGGTTCGCTTTCGCCTGTTCCCGGGGATGTGGTAGCCAAACAGGCTTGCGATGGGTGGGTCACCGCAAACTGAAGCGCTCGTTGAGTGCATGGGCACGTGAGGTGATCGGCAGCGGCATCGTCTTAGTGCTGGTGTTATCGGTTGTACTGATGATGTTGGAAAGGACACACGTGAATAGAAACCCGGGCGATACGAATGACGATTTAGGGAAATAACGCCCTATTTGGTCAGCCATACCAATCAAGGAGGTGTTGTGTGATTAGACGTTCAAAGAGGTTGAAAGCGCTTTTTACGGTCTTAACGATCCTCTGCGTTGGTTTTCTTGTTTACGTGGTCGCATTGATGCCTCGGTCCGAATCGCCTGAAGGCATCGCATCCGGTAACGGACGCACAGAAGCTACAGATGTTGATATCACCACGAAATTCGGCGGTCGGCTGGAGAGTGTTTTGGCCAAGGAAGGCGATGAGGTCAAGATCAGCCAAATCCTAGCCCAGTTTGATACGCGCGAGCTGCATGCGCAACTTCGTAGAGCTCAGGCGGAGGTTCGCCGCACAAGACAAGAACGGCATGTTGCCGCGGCGGTGATCGCTCAGCGCGAAAGTGAACTCTCCCTCGCCAAGAAAGACATGCAGCGCTCCGCCCTGCTTTACGAGAACGACAGTATCGCGCTCGAACAGCTAGAGCGTGATGAGACCGCGGTAGAGACCGCCCGGGCGACATTGACCGCGGCGCGGGCTCAGCTTTCGAACGTAGAAGCGGCCATCGAAGCCGCTCTCGCCAACACCGAATTGATTAAGACACAAATCGATGACAGCGTGCTGCGATCGCCGATCAGGGGTCGCGTGCT
>CALZGZ010000179.1 GCA_945787105.1 uncultured Gammaproteobacteria bacterium | reverse complement strand
TGAGCCAAGCGCCGCCGATGAAACACTGACGCAACGGCTGAAACAAGCGTTGGCCCTGGTGGACATCCGGCTGCTCGACCACTTCATCGTCGGTGAAACCGAGGTGGTGTCCCTCAGCGAACGGGGGTTGGTGTAAGGGATTCGTCATCAACCACGCTGATACCGGCCAGTCCCCTGGCCCCGGACAGCCATTTTTGGTATAAAACGCCCCCACGACAGTGAGTATCAGGAAATAACCATGCCACGAGTCTGTCAGGTGACCGGCAAACGGACAATTCGGGGAAACAATGTTTCCCATGCCAATAACAGGACCCGCCGCAGTTTCCTGCCCAACCTCCATTATCGACGGTTCTGGGTAGCGAGCGAGAATCGGTGGGTGCGCTTGCGCGTGTCCAGAAAAGGATTACGCATCATTGACAAGAAGGGTATCGATGCAGTGTTGACGGAGCTGCGATCACGAGGCACAAAGGTATAAGGAGGGCAACATGCGAGACAAGATCAAACTCGTTTCTTCAGCAGGTACCGGCCACTACTACACCACCACCAAGAATAAGCGCACTATGACCGGAAAATTGGAACTCAAAAAATATGATCCCGTGGTGCGAAAGCACGTGATCTATAAAGAGGCTAAGATCAAATAGAAAGACAAAAGAACGATCAAACATAAAGCCCGGTTTTATTCCGGGCTTTTTTATGCATGTTTACGCTTATTCTCGATCAACGAATGAATCCGGGAAGTGAGCACCAGCTCCATTGCCAGACCCATTTTGCCGCCCGGCACTACAATGGTGTTGGGGCGGGACATATAGGAATCGTGGAGCATCTGGAGTAGATAAGGAAAGTTCTGAGTGCCGTGTTCGCGAAATCGGATTACCACGGCGCTCTCGTCCGCAGTCGGAATGTCGCGGGCGATGAAAGGGTTCGAAGTGTCTACCAGGGGAACGCGTTGGAAATTGATGTCGGTGCGTGAGAATTGTGGCGTGATGTAGTGCACGTAGTCGTACATACGCCGCAAAATGGTATCGGTGACGACATCCGTGGCGTAACCGCGTTCGCCCGTGTCGCGATGGATCTTCTGTATCCACTCTAGATTCACCACCGGTACCACCCCGATCAACAAATCCACGTACTTGGCGACATCGACGTCGCCATCTACGATGCCACCGTGCAGGCCTTCATAGAATAGTAAATCGGTGCCTTCAGGGATGGGTGTCCAGTCGGTAAATGTGCCGGGCTCCTGACTATAGGGAGCAGCCTCCTCCTCGTTGTGCAAATACCGCCGGATCTCTCCGCTGCCAGATTGGCCATAGCTGCGAAACAATTCTTCCAGGGTGTCAAACAGATTCGCTTCCGGGCCAAAGTGACTCAGATTCCGGCCCTGTTGTTCAGATTTTCGAATGACCTCTTTCATATCAACACGGTTGTAGCGATGAAAGCTATCACCTTCGACGATCACGGGGTTGATTTGTTCGCGCCGGAAGATATGCTCCATTGCGGTCTTGACTGTGGACGTGCCTGCGCCGGAGGAGCCGGTGATGGCGATGATCGGATGTTTTTCTGACATGCCTAACCTCTTTATTGGTAGTGTTCCACGCACAACCGCGTCGTCGGTCCAGGAAAGGGTATCTTACGTCGAACTTGCATGCCAAGCCGTAATCTTCAAAAAAAACGTGGTTTTTAGCATTTATCTTTGGTTTAATTCGGACGGCTGATTTCATGTAGTTAATTGACAAGACTTTTTCGACGTATCGTTGTTTCGGTGACAGAGATTGACTAATAAGCGTATAAATAAATTGAGTGACTCGGTGTTTTCCCTCGACCATCAAGTATTGCGCACCGACGCTGCCGGTATGCCGTTAGATTGGATCGACTATCGCGAGGCAGTGCGCCTTTATCATCTGGAACACGTGCAATACTCGCTGGGGGTGCTGATGTATCGTATCCGTGGCGGATACAACGCCAAAACCGGTCTTCGCAGTGTGATCGAGGTCAATTCGATCATCGCGACGAACGGCGACAGCCACGCATTCATTAGAGCCAGTAAACAGTACGTTCCGCCACTGAACAACACGACGCTATTCGCCCGTGACGCGTATATGTGCATGTACTGTGGCGGTCGGTTCGAGGACCATACGCTATCCCGGGATCACGTCACGCCGCTGAGCATGGGCGGTAGTGATGATTGGAACAACGTCGTGGCGGCATGCAAGCGCTGTAACAACCACAAAGCCGGACGCACGCCGGAACAATCCGGGTTAGCGTTGTTGGCGGTACCGTTTACGCCCAATCATGCGGAGTATGTCTATCTGCGAGGGCGCCGGGTGCTGGCCGATCAGATGGAGTTTCTACTTGCCCTCTTCCCACGCACCAGTCCATTGCATGACCGGATTGCCCAACACTTGAGTGTTTGAGCTATCAATCGACGGGGCGTAGGCGTTAACTGCGGCCAGTTTTTGGTGCAAAATGCGGATGTTAAGCTGGCGCGAGTTCGTACCCACGCAGGCGGCGGGAAAATTCGCGCAACGCTTCGATACCGGAACACTCTGCGGCGTGGCACCAATCCTCTAAAGCGCTCAGCAGGTTCTCTTGAGTTGTCGCTGACTTACTCCAGATTTCCTGCAGACGTTGTTTCATCGCGTAAACCTGGTTCAGATTGGGGTTCATCTCCAGCACTCGCTGCAACTGCTTGTGGCTCCTCTCGGTCAACAGGCTAGACTCTCGCGACATCAATCGGCGCGCCCGTTTAATGAGCGAGTATTCGTGGTTTTTCCGTCCTAGCTTGCGCAGCTCCTCGGTGCATACGTCATTGAGCACCTCCTTGATGAAATTTGCCATTACCCCGAAACGGTTGTTGATAACCGCCTTGACGGTTTCCAGGTCAAACACGGATTTTTCCTTTTTAACCACGATCTTAGGTGCCGTTTTCTTGACCTTTGCCAATCCCATGACGCGTAGTAACCGAATATAGCCCCACCCAAGGTCGATCTCCCACGGTTTGTCGGAGAACTTGGCCGACGATGCATAGGCGTGATGATTGTTGTGCAGTTCCTCGCCCCCGATCACCAAACCCCAGGGAATGATATTTTTGCTGGCGTCGGGGACCTCGTAGTTGCGATAACCCCAGTAATGTCCGATTCCGTTAACGACGCCAGCGGCCCAAAATGGAATCCACAACATCTGAGTCAGCCAGATCAGTGCGCCCGGCAGGCCGAACACAATGAGATTGACGAGCAACATGATCAGCACGCCCAGATAAGAATGGCGCGTATACAAATGTCGTTCGATCCAATCATTCGGAGATCCATGCCCGAATTTGTCTAGGGTCTCCAGATTGGCCGCCTCCTTGTGATACAACCAAGCGCCCAGGAACAGGACTTTTTCGATGCCCTGCACCTTGGGACTATGGGGGTCATCGGGAGTTTCCACCCGAGCATGATGTTTGCGGTGCACCGCCACCCACTGTTTGGTAATGATTCCGGTCGTGCACCACAGCCAGAATCTAAAAAAGTGCGATACAACAGGATGTAGATCCAGGGCCAAGTGGGCCTGGGTACGATGTAGATACAGCGTGACACTGGCTATAGTGATATGCGTCACACCAAGCGCGACCAGCACGTATCCCCACCAAGGTAGATCAATTAACACATCAAACATGCGGCGCTCCTCCGTGATCCGGGATTGAAGTAATTTATCGAAACTGAACTATGTCTTTATTGTTTAGACGTTTCCAGCTGCTAAGTACATGAAGGTGCCCACGCGTAGATTTCCCCGATGCGGCGGGTCTGTCGTACCCCCATAGTATCGGCAGCGGATTTGCCAATGCAACCCCATCAGCCAATCGGGTTATCTCGCCGCGACTGGCTTGTCTCACCCTGAAGTTGCGCATACCCACCGCTACCGCGACAAGCGAGCTTGGGGGTATTTACGATGGGTTCCGCGATCATCGGGCTCAATCGGTGTGGCATCCGTGGATAGTTACCCATCTCGGTCTCGATGCCTGCACTCACGCTTCATTCAACAGAGAAAAAGGGGTTGGAGTCCGGTGACTCCGATCCTTTTTTTATCACTCCAGCGCGACGTTCACAGGCCCCATCTGTTCGCCATCACCGCGATCCTTGGTGCAGTATGCGGGTTAGCTTCTCGCATCCTGGGTTGAACCTGAAAACCTAAGGTGCCCAGTGGCCTGATTCTGTTGGGGTCATCCGGTATCGGTGATGAAACGCGTGTGTCACTTGATCCATGGAGCATCGCGCCAGTACTATGCGACTTTGCACAAACCTCAGGGCTCAAAACATGTATCAAGGCAGTATGGTGGCACTGGTAACACCGATGCAAGACGATGGATCGGTGGACTACGCCGCCCTGGAACGATTGATTGATTTTCATGTGGATAACGGCACCCAGGCGATCATCGCGGTGGGGACCACCGGTGAGTCGGCGACTCTCGATTTCGAGGAACACGCTGAGGTCATTGGAAGAACGGTGCAATACGCGGATGGGCGAATTCCGGTGATCGCGGGCACCGGCGCCAACTCGACCCGCGAAGCCATTGAGCTGACCAAGCGGGCAGCGGAGTTGCACGCGGACGCTTGTCTGCTCGTAACGCCTTACTACAACAAGCCCACTCAAGAAGGGCTCTACCGCCATTTCCGGGCAATCGCGGAAGCGTCGCCGATCGCTCAAATTCTCTACAACGTCCCGGGCCGGACCGCTTGTGATATGCTCACTCCGACCGTGGAACGCTTGGCGGACATCGACAACATCGTGGGTATCAAGGACGCAACAGGCGATGTGGATCGGGCGCGCGAATTGGTGCAGAGCTGCGGTGATCGCATGTCGATCTACTCCGGCGATGATGCCACCGCGCTTGAACACATGCTGGTGGGCGGTAAGGGGGATATCTCGGTCACCGCCAACGTGGCGCCGGCGGCCATGAGCGAGATGTGCAATGCGGCGCTGGCGGGTGACGAATCCAGGGCCCGGGAGCTGAATGATCGCCTCAGCGGTCTGCACAAAAAGTTATTCGTGGAATCCAACCCTATTCCGGTTAAATGGGCGGTTCATCAACTCGGTTTGATTGGGCCGGCGATTCGTTTACCGCTCACCCCACTGTCGGAGCAATACCAAGACTCAGTGCGTACCGCGATGCGCGAAGCAGGTATAATTTAGGGCGCAAGCCGCCGGTTGACTAGGGTCGAGGTGGGTTTTCGAGCAATTGACTATAGGTCTTCGTCAATGCGATATCGTATTTGTTGCCGGATCATAATCGTTGTGGGCTTCGCGTGGGTGTTAGCCGCGTGTGGGGGCACGGGGCAAAGGCAGCGCGATTTTGAATCTGCGAAGACCCTGCCGCCATTGGTGGTGCCGGCAGATCTGGTAGCAGCCAGCGGAAGCGGCAGTATGACAGTGCCGGAACCGGCGCCGCCCCGCCCTGCGCAGACCACCGCTCCCGGCATCTCCGCCGCCGTACCTGAAGCTCGGCCACCGGCGATATTGCAGAAAACCGCAGACGGCGTGCCGACACTTACGGTAGCGCAACCCGTTGATCGCGCGTGGCCGCAGATCGGACAATTCTTGAGCGATCTTGGCGTGGAGATAGAAACACAGGATTCGCAAGCAGGGGTTTACTATCTACGCTACGAGGATCCGGAAGCCAAAGACGAATCGGGTTTTGTCAAACGTCTGTTCACGAGAAACAAAAAGAAACGCTACCAACTCAAGTTGGTCGCCAGCGGCACGAATTCGATAGCGACTATCTATGACAAGCGTGGCAGGCCGGACAAGTCGGCGACCGGCCAAAGGTTGCTTGCGATGTTGGGCGAGCGGTTCAAGTAGCGCATAGAACTTATGGGCCAATATTCCGTGCAGCACTTGGCTGACGAGCGCTGTTTTATTTTCTAATGGGAATCAAAAGCATGCAACGTGGTGAACAACTCTACTCGGGAAAAGCCAAAACGGTATACGTTACCGATGACGCAGACAAATTAATCTTGCATTTTCGCAACGATACGTCGGCCTTCGACGGCGAGAAAGTCGCCCAGTTGGACCGCAAGGGAATGGTAAATAACAAATTTAACGCCTTCATCATGCAAGAACTGGAGCGGGCAGGTATAAAGACTCATTTTGAATCGTTGCGTTCGGAAAGCGAATCCGTGGTGAAGCGATTGGCGATGTTGCCGATCGAATGTGTGGTTCGCAATATTGCTGCCGGATCGATTTGTAAACGCTACGGCGTGGAGGAGGGTATTGACCTCAATCCTCCTACCTTTGAATTCTTTCTCAAGGACGATGCGCGTCATGACCCGCTGATTAATGATTATCATATCCGCGCTTTTGGCTGGGCTACCGAACCCGAGGTCGCGGACATGAAGGAGACCACATTTCGTGTCAACGAGGTGCTGACAGATTTGTTTGCCAACGGGGGTATGTTGTTAGTTGACTTCAAACTGGAATTCGGGCGTTACCACGGTAGTTTGTTATTGGGTGATGAATTCACTCCCGACGGATGCCGGGTTTGGGATGAGAAAACCCGTGAGAAACTTGACAAGGATCGATTTCGGCGAGACCTCGGCGGGGTCGTGGAAGCTTACGAGCAAGTGGCAGCACGGTTGGGGGTGCCGTTAGATTGAGTCCGGGTTCGTGAACGAGCGATCCGGTAAGCTGGCAACACCGGTTTTCTCGCGTCATGGTGTGGTTCGCTTAAGGGGCGCGCGGGCACTTTCCGAGTTTCGCCGCGAGAAGCTGATCGCGGATCTGCGCGAACACGTTGCAGCGGTTGCCGCAATCGATGCGGAATACTGGCACTTCGTCAGCAGCGCCGGCGAACTGACACCATCGCAACTGAATGTATTAACTCATCTTTTAACCTATGGTCCCCGCCATCAGCCGGTACGGCCAGTGGGTGATCTGTTTCTCGTCGTGCCACGTATTGGCACCATCTCACCGTGGTCCACCAAGGCTACCGACATTGCGCATCTTTGTGGTCTCGATACGATTACGCGCATCGAACGCGGCGTCGCCTGGTATGTGGCGTTGAACGGCAACGTCGACGCCACTGACGCACAATGGGCGCAGCTTGCGGCACATCTCCACGATCCGATGACCGCATCCGTACTGCCGGATTTCGACCGTAGCGACCAGCTGTTCGAAGACTCCGAACCGCAGGGTTTATCGACCGTCGACGTGCTGAAAAGTGGCGCCGTAGGGTTAGCGCGCGCGAATACGGAACTCGGCCTCGCGTTGTCCGATGACGAAATCGAGTACCTCACTGGTGAGTTTACCCAACTCGGGCGCGATCCGACGGATGTTGAACTGATGATGTTCGCGCAAGTCAATTCCGAACACTGCCGGCACAAGATATTCAATGCCGATTGGATCGTCGATGGCGAGCGTCAGCTTCAATCTTTGTTTGACATGATTCGAGAAACCCATCGCGCAAATCATCGCGGCACTTTGGTCGCCTATGCCGACAACGCCGCGATTCTCGAGGGTTCGCAAGTTCCGCGTTTTTTCGCAGAACCCAAGTCCCGCGAATATGGATTTGTCGAGGAACCGGTGCACATCGTTTGTAAGGTAGAGACCCATAATCACCCCACCGCAATATCCCCGTTTCCCGGCGCCGCCACGGGTTCCGGCGGTGAGATCCGTGACGAAGGCGCAACCGGACGGGGCGCAAAACCAAAGGCCGGGATCACCGGATTCTCCGTATCTCACCTGCGCTTACCCGGTGCACGGCGGCCGTGGGAAGATGATGAATGCGCGCCCAGCCGCATTGCCTCGCCGTTACAGATCATGCTCGAGGGGCCGGTCGGGGGCGCATCGTTCAACAATGAGTTCGGGCGTCCGAACATCGGCGGCTATTTCCGCACCTTCGAGCAATGGATACCGGTCCCAGGCGGACGTGAAAGACGTGGATACCACAAGCCGATCATGCTGGCGGGTGGCTTGGGCAACATTCGTCCCGGGCACGTGCATAAGCAGGACATCCCGGAACTGGCCTATGTGATTGTGTTAGGCGGTCCGGCGATGTTGATCGGTTTGGGGGGCGGCGCGGCGTCGAGCGTGGCCACCGGCACCAGCAGCGAGCAACTGGACTTTGCGTCGGTACAACGGAGTAATGCCGAGATGCAGCGCCGTTGTCAGGAGGTGATCGATCAGTGCTGGTCGATGGGCGATGATAATCCGATTATCTCCATTCATGATATCGGCGCCGGTGGGTTGTCGAACGCGGTGCCGGAGTTGGTGCACGCATCCGATCGGGGCGGGCATTTTCAACTCCGTGATGTGCTGAACGATGATCCCGGGATGACGCCGATGCAGATTTGGTGCAACGAGGCCCAGGAGCGGTATGTGATCGCCGTAGCTGCGGAAAGGTTGGCCGAGTTTGAGTCAATCTGCGCGCGGGAAAGGTGCCTGTATTGCGTGATTGGCCGTGCTACTAAAGAACAAAAACTGTTGCTGGAGGACCGGCACTTTGCAGCCCATGGTGCGCAGGATGCGACACCCATCAATATGGATATGCGCATTTTATTTAGCAAACCCCCGAAGATGCTGCGGGATGTTTCGCGAACATCGGCTACGTTGCCGTCTTTCGATACCGAAACGGTGCAGCTGGAAGATGCCGTCGATCGGGTGCTACGTTTTCCGGCAATCGCGGATAAGACGTTTTTGGTCACAATTGGAGATCGCAGTGTCAGTGGTTTGGTGTGCCGCGACCAGATGGTCGGGCCGTGGCAGGTTCCGGTGGCCGATGTCGCAGTCACCGCCGCCAGTTATGCCTCCCTGGCCGGTGAGGCCGTGGCGATCGGCGAACGCACGCCGCTGGCTATTATCGATCCAGCCGCCAGCGGCCGCATGGCCATCGCCGAGGCGTTGACCAACCTCGCTGCGGCACGCGTTCGAAACCTCGAAGAAGTCAAGTTGTCGGCCAACTGGATGGCAGCCGCGGGACATCCCGGCGACGACGCCGCATTGTTCGATACCGTGCGCGCGGTGGGCACGGAGTTGTGCCAGGGGTTGGGCGTTGCAATTCCGGTCGGCAAGGATTCGATGTCTATGCAAACCGTGTGGTCGGACGATAACGGCGAGCGTAACGAAGTGACGGCGCCGGTGTCCCTGATCGTCAGCGCATTTGCGCCAGTATCCGATGTCCGCGCCACGCGCACGCCGGTATTGACCAGTAGTAATGAGCCAACCGAGCTGTTGTTGATCGATCTTGGCAACGGAAAGAACCGCATGGGCGGTTGCGCCTTGGCACAGGTGTATGGCGAGTTGGGCAATGTGTGTCCGGACGTGGACGACGCTGCGCAACTACGCCGGTTTATACTGGCGATCCAGGCGCTAAATCAGGCGGGGTTGTTACTCGCGTATCACGACCGCTCGGATGGTGGGCTATGGGTGACTCTGTGCGAAATGGCGTTCGCCGGACGTGTTGGACTGCGCATCACGCTCGATGGATTGGCCGGTGACCCGGTTGCGATCTTGTTCAACGAGGAACTGGGAGCCGTCTGCCAGACCCGTGCAAAAGACCACAGCCGGGTACGCGGCATCCTGGCTGAGTTCGAATTGAATGATTTGTGCCATAACGTGGGGAAGCCGATTGCAGAACCGGTGATTCGCGTTGAACGCAACGGCGCGCCATTGTTCGAGGGCTCGCGTGTGGATCTGCACCGTGCGTGGTCGGAGACCACCTGGCGGTTGCAAAGCATGCGGGATCATCCGCTGTGCGCACAACAGGAGTACGACCGGATTCGGGACGTCGCGGATCCTGGGTTGCATGCGGAGTTGACGTTTAATGCCCATGAGGACATCTGCCAGCCTTTTGTCCATGTCGGCCAAGGTCCACGCGCGGCAATATTAAGGGAGCAGGGTGTCAACGGGCATATAGAGATGGCGGCGGCGTTTCACAACGCGGGGTTTACCGCCGTTGATGTCACCATGAGTGACTTGGTCGGCGGTGTGGTGTCGCTGGATCATTTTCAAGGCCTTGTCACTTGCGGCGGATTCTCATTTGGCGATGTGCTGGGGGCCGGCGAGGCGTGGGCAAAATCCGTGCTCTTTAATTCCGCATTACGCGATCAATTCCAGGCATTCTTTCATCGTGCTGATACGTTCACCCTGGGTGTCTGTAATGGCTGTCAGATGTTGTCGAATCTGCATGAACTGATCCCAGGGGCCGACCACTGGCCCCGGTTCGTGCGCAACCTATCCGAGCAATTCGAGGCCCGTTGGGTGATGGTCGAGGTCATGGACAGTCCCTCTATCTTGTTGACGCAAATGCGCGGATCATGCATACCGGTGGTGGTCGCCCACGGTGAAGGACGGGCCGAATTCACGAGCACCGGTCAGCGGTCGCGCGCTACTGGAAATGGTCTTGTGGCGATGCGTTTCGTCGATAACCGCGGTGAGGCCACCGAGACCTACCCGTACAATCCCAACGGTTCCCCGGATGGCGTCACCGGCCTTACCTCGACCGACGGGCGAGTTACCATCATGATGCCCCATCCGGAGCGTGTGTTTCGTAGCGTCAGCAACACCTGGACACCGGCCCTGAACGACGACCATGGCCCGTGGATGCGGTTATTCCGCAACGCGAGGGTGTGGGTGGGCTAGCTGCAATTGACGGGTGCGTGAGGTGGCGGTAACCAAGTTCAGTTGGGGTAATTACTTATTGCGCCTAATCGGCGCGCTATTGCTGGTGTTTCTGACTTACAATCCAGAACAGATTTCGTTCTATCATTGGGTGCGACCGGTTATTGCAGACTTCGGCCGTTTTCAGGTGTTGATGGCATTCGCCGGTGTGATGTTAATGATCGGTTGGGCGATCTACCTGCGTGCCACCATGCGTTCCTTGGGCGCCTTCGGCACGTTCCTGGCGGTGGCTTTTTTCGCCACCTTGATTTGGGTGTTGATCACCTATACGCCGATTCCCAAGGGTAACCTGAAAGTGGTGGTGTATTTGGCCCTCGTCGGCGCGGCGGGGGTACTGTCGGTGGGTATTTCGTGGTCCCACGTGCGCCGGCGGCTCACCGGCCAACTGGATGTTGACGAAACAGATGATTAGTGAATGAAACAGTACCTCGATCTCATGCGCTACGTGTGTGAATACGGCATCCGCAAGAAAGATCGCACCGGTACCGGAACCCTTAGTGTGTTTGGATACCAAATGCGGTTCGATCTCGCCGCGGGATTTCCAGTGGTGACCACCAAGAAACTGCATTTGCGATCGATTATCTATGAGTTGTTGTGGTTCTTGCGGGGTGACACGAACATTAAATATCTGCACGACAACGGAGTAACGATTTGGGACGAATGGGCGGATGAAGACGGTGAGTTGGGTCCCATCTACGGTTATCAATGGCGTTCGTGGCCGGCGCCTGATGGTGGTCACATCGATCAGATCAGTCAGGCGGTCGAACAGATAAAGACCTCCCCCGATTCCCGCCGCATTATTGTCAGCGCGTGGAACGTGGGTGCGATTGAGAAAATGGCGTTGCCACCGTGTCATGCCTTTTTCCAGTTCTATGTAGCCGACGGAAGGTTATCCTGTCAGCTGTATCAACGCAGCGCCGATATCTTCTTGGGTGTACCGTTCAATATTGCCTCCTATGCGTTGTTAACGATGATGATTGCCCAAGCGACTAGCTTGCGACCCGGTGAGTTTGTGCATACCTTCGGCGACGCCCACCTGTATCTCAACCACCTGGAGCAGACCGACTTACAACTTTCGCGCGAGCCATATCCATTGCCGAGCATGAAAATCAATCCCAAGGTAACCAATATCTTTGATTTGCGTTACCAAGATTTTGAACTGGTAGGATACCAATCCCATCCGCACATCAAGGCGCCCATAGCGGTCTGACGCGGGACGGTTCCCGCGAGGAACAATGTGAAGCTCTCTATTGTCGTCGCCATGGATTGTAACCGCCTCATCGGCCGCGAAAATCGGCTCCCATGGCATTTGTCCGCCGATCTCAAGCATTTCAAGCAGGTCACGATGGGAAAGCCCATCATCATGGGGCGCAAGACCCACGAATCCATCGGCAAGCCCCTGGTGGGGCGGACTAACATCGTGGTAAGCGGGAACCCCGGTTACCGGGCACCGGGTTGCGTCGTCGTACGGTCGTTGTCAGCGGCGATCGATGCGGCACGAGACGCGGAAGAAATTATGATCATCGGTGGGTCGAGGATTTATGAGCAGGCGGTGCTGCTGGCTGATCGCATCTACCTCACACAGGTGCAGACTGAGTTTGTAGGAGACACCTGGTTTCCGCCAATCGATTGGGATGAGTGGGAAGAAAAAAAGCGTGTCACCTGTGAAGCGGACGAAAAAAATCCTTATCCCCACGCGTTTGTGCTTCTGGAAAAGAAAATGGTGGCAAAGTAAATTGGGTCTAAACGAAATTCGGACCCCATTTTCTAATTCAATTTCGAGAAACAGAGCATGACAACTGACACAAGACTGACCATTCGCCAAATACGTGCACGCGCGGTCAACGTGCCGCTAGCCAAACCATTGCCGACCAGCAGCGGCACGATCACCACGGTTCCCCTGGTGTTGGTGGATCTTGCCACCGAGGAGGGCGTCAATGGCTGTGCGTACGTCTTTTGTTATACCTCTATCGCTTTGCAACCCGTCGCGTATCTGGTGCGCGGCCTGGGGGAAATGCTCAAAGGCGATGCGCTGGCGCCGGCGGCGATCGAGCACAAGTTGCAACGATGTTTCAGGTTGCTCGGGCCGCAAGGGCTCACCGGCATGGCGATGGCCGGTGTGGACATGGCGGCCTGGGATGCCCTAGCAAAAGCCGCGGACGTATCGCTGGTACGCTTGTTGGGCGGCGAACCACGTCTGATTCCGGCCTATGCCAGCTATTTCATGAATGGGGTGGCCGGTGCGGAACAGGACGCCGAACAAGCGCTCGCAGCGGGATTCAAGGCACTCAAGATCAAGATCGGTTATCCGGACCTGACAACCGATATCCAGGCGATACGCGAGGTGCGGCGGGTAAGCGGCGATGAGGTCGTGTTGATGGTGGATTACAACCAATGCCTTACCGTCCCGCAGGCGGTTACCCGGGCCCAGGCGCTGGATGACGAGGGAGTCTACTGGATTGAGGAGCCGACCATCGCGGACGATTTTACCGGTCATGCAAAGATCGCCCGCGAGGCCACGACTGCGATACAGATCGGCGAAAACTGGTGGGGACCCCACGACATGGCGAAGAGCATCGCCGCCGGGGCGTCGGACCTGGCAATGCCCGATGTAATGAAGATCGGCGGGGTCACCGGTTGGATGCGCGCCGCCGCGCTTGCTGAGGCCTCGGGATTACCGGTGTCGAGTCATATATTCCAGGAGATCAGCGCGCAGCTGCTTGCCGTGACGCCGACCTGCGACTGGCTGGAATACATGGACTTGGCGAAGCCGATCCTGCAACAACCGCTGGCGTTGCAGGACGGCTGCGCGGTGGTGTCCGAGCAACCTGGCATCGGCCTGAGCTGGGACGAGGGTGCGGTAAAACAATATCTCGAGGAATGAGTATCGGATGTTAAGTGCAGCTGTTTCGTCCATCGAGGCGAAAGAGGGCTAGCGAACACCAACCAGCACGGCAAACGCTAGCCGGCTTTTTCAACCACCCTGATTTCTACGGGCTCACCGATTTCTTCGGCTTCTTTTTCCAGTTCGCGTTGCTCCTGCTGCAGTGCCCACATTTCGGCGTAGTGTCCGTTTGCCTCCAGCAGTTCGCGGTGCGAGCCACGTTCGGTAATGTGGCCATGGTCGAGCACCAGAATCTGATCGGCGTCGATCACGGTTGACAACCGATGTGCGATCACCAATGAGGTGCGATTGGCCGCCACTTCTTTGAGCGCCGACTGGATCGCCTGCTCAGACTTGGAATCCAGTTGCGACGTGGCCTCATCCAGAATCAAGATCGGCGGGTCTTTCAATATAGTTCGCGCGATGGCGATACGCTGTTTCTCGCCGCCCGACAACTTCAGTCCGCGCTCGCCGACACGCGTCCCATAACCTTGCGGCAACGATGCGATGAAATCATGCAGGTTGGCGAGACGCGCCGCCTGTTGGATCTCGGCCTGGCTCGCATCAGGATGGCCGTAGCGAATGTTGTACTCGATGGTGTCGTTGAACAACACGGTATCCTGAGGGACGATACCGATGGCCGCACGTAAGCTCTCGAGTGTTACTTCACGGATGTCCTGACCATCGATGGTGATCATACCGCCGGTGACGTCATAGAAGCGGAACAACAACCTAGCCAGCGTGGATTTACCCGCACCGCTGCTGCCGACTACGGCCACCTTGTGGCCGGCGGGTATCTCAAAACTGATATCGTGCAGGATGGCGCGATCCGGTTGGTAATGAAAATTGACCTGGTCAAACGCCACGTGACGCTGGGTAACGGTGAGGGGGACGGCGGACGGTTTGTCCTCGATCTCCGCGTCCACTTCCAGTAGGCTGAACATCTTCTCCATGTCGGTGAGCGAATGTTTTACTTCGCGGAAGATGGTGCCCAGAAAATTTAAGGGAATGTAGAGCTGAATCAAGAACGCGTTGACCATCACGAAATCGCCCAGCGTCATGGTGCCGGTGGCAACTCCGCTAGCTGCCATGATCATCAACACGGTGAGACCGACACCGATAATGACGCCTTGACCGATGTTCAACAGCGCGAGTGAGACCTGGCTTTTTATCGATGCCCGTTCCCAGATCTTCATTTGCTTGTCATAGCGTTGCGCCTCGTATTCTTCATTACCGAAGTATTTGACGGTCTCATAATTAATCAGGGAATCGATGGCCGTGGTGTTCGCCCGCGAATCAGCGGTGTTCATCTGCACGCGAAACTTGAGCCGCCATTCGGTGACTTTGTAGGTGTAGAAGAAATACAAACCGACAGTGATTACCGTCACTACGGAAAACCAGATGTCAAAATTGATCAACAAGATTGCGCATACCACGAATATTTCAAATGCGGTGGGCAGGATGCTGAAGATCAGAAAGTGCAACAACTGGGTAATACTGCGGCTACCGCGCTCGATATCACGAGACACTCCGCCGGTTTGCCGGTCCAAATGAAAACGCAGCGCCAACTCGTGGAGGTGCCTAAAGACCTTGAGTGCAATCTTGCGCGTCGAACGTTGTGAGGCCTTGGCGAATACCGCGTTACGCAGCTCCTGAAACAGCGAAGTGCTGAAACGGAGCAAGCCGTAGGCAATGAGCAAGAACAGGGGGATGGCGACGATCTGCGCTGTCGATTGGGTCACATCCAGACCGTCCACGATCAGTTTCAATGCCACCGGCACACCGATGTTGGCCAGCTTAGCAAGCGCCAAGAACAGTAATGCAATACCGATACGTCCGCGGTACTCCCACAGATAGGGAAACAGCGTCCTTATCGTCTTCCAATCGTTCCGGTGTTCCGAGGGTAATTCGGTACGGGCGGCGCGCATGTCAATCTAATTCGAGACGGGGCGCATATCATACCGTATTACGATCCGGTATAGACCGCACGGACCTGCGACTTGAGGAACAAGCAAACCAACGCGGCTCGCCCCTTGCAGGGCGAGACCACACTGGCACAGCGAGTTCTTACGTCCTCTCGAAGATTGCCGCGATACCCTGACCACCGCCTATGCACATTGACACCAATGCATAGCGGCCGCCGGTCCGCTGCAACTCATACAGCGCCTTGACGGTAAGGATGCAGCCGGTGGCGCCGATCGGGTGACCGAGCGAGATGCCGCTGCCGTTGGGGTTAGTCTTGTCCGCCGGCAGTTCGAGGTCGCGGACTACCGCAAGGGCTTGGGCGGCGAACGCTTCGTTGAGTTCGATCACGTCTATGTCGTCGATGTCGAGGCCGGCTTTGTCCAACACAATGCGGATGGCCGGTACCGGCCCGATGCCCATGTATTTGGGTTCGACGCCGGCGTGAGAGTAGGCCACCAACCGTCCCATCGGTTGATGACCGGCTTTATCCGCCGATTCCGCTGCCATCAGCACCACCGCCGCGGCTGCGTCGTTGATACCCGATGCATTACCGGCCGTGACCGAGCCGTCTTTTTGGAACACCGTACGCAGTTTCGCCATGCCCTCAATGCTGGCGTCCGCGCGTATATGCTCGTCCTGCGCGAATAGGGTGCTGCCCTTGCGGGATTTGATCTCCACCGGCAGGATCTGATCTTTGAAGTAACCGTTTTTCGTCGCGTTGGCCGCGCGTTGATGACTCTCCACCGCCAGGGCGTCTTGATCTTCGCGGCTGATATTCCATTTCGCGGCGACGTTCTCCGCGGTAATGCCCATGTGACAGGAATCGAACGGGTCGGTGAGCGCACCGACCATAGCGTCGACAGTGGCGCCGTCGCCCATGCGTTGCCCCCAGCGCATCGCCGGCACATGATAGGGGGCGCGGCTCATGGACTCGACGCCGCCGGCCACCGCGGCATCGGCGTCCCCCAATTGAATGGTCTGGGCGGCGCTGATCACGGCCTGCAGGCCGCTACCACACAAGCGGTTCAAGGTGAATGCCGGGGTCTCCACCGGCAGACCACCTTCGATGGCCGCATACCGGGACAAATACATGTCCTTGGTTTCGGTGTGAATCACGTTGCCGAACACGCAATGGCCGATCTGCTCCGGCGCCACCCCCGACCGTGACACCGCCTCGCGCACCACCATGGCGCCCAATTCCTTGGGGGCGAAGTCCTTCAGGGAACCGCCATAATCACCAATGGCGGTGCGCACCGCGCTCAACACGACCACATCTCTACCTTCTGACATAATTTTCTCCTCCAAAATTGGACCGTTGGTTTGCCAAAATGCCCTATGGTGATCCAACGCGGGTTGTTAATGTTAGCCGGTATTGCGCATGCCTGCAGCTATTCCGTTGATGACGATCAACAAGGCGTCTTCGATCCCGGCGTTTGCTTGCTCCCGGCTCCGGTGCAGCAGCTCGACCTGCAATAGATTCAACGGGTCAATATAGGGATCCCGCACTTCGATGGGACGCAGAACAAGGGGTTGATGTTCCAGCAGCTCGTCGCGCCCAGCAATCTCCAGAACCACTGTCTTGGCGCTGCGGAAGCGTGCACGCAGTTGTTCACCGATATCGTGCAGGGGCTCAGGCACCAACATCTCGTCGTAGCGCGCGGCGACCTCGGGGTCGCCCTTGGCTAGCACCATCTCGACCAGATCCAGGGTGGTGGTAAAAAACGGCCACTCCCGTTGCATTTGTCGCAACTCGGTCCCGAGCTTATCGTCCAGCGCACTGCGCAGCGCCTCGCCAATACCCAGCCATGCCGGCAATAACAACCGGGTTTGCGTCCACGCAAATACCCAGGGAATCGCACGCAGGGATTCGATGCCGCCTTGCTTGCGGCGGTGGGCAGGGCGGCTGCCGATATGCAGCTTGCTGAGTTCTTGTTCCGGCGTAGCGGCGCGAAAGTAATCCACGAATCGCGGATCCTGTTGCACCGTACGGCGGTAGTTGGCGACGGCGACATCGCTCAAACGATCCATGACTTCCCGCCATCTGGGTTGCGGTTTCGGCGGTGGCGCCAGAGCCGCTTCGAGGTTCGCCGCGGTGTAGATATTCATGGTGCGCTCAGCAATCTCGGGTAATCCGAATTTATGTTGGATCACCTCGCCCTGTTCGGTCACCCGCATCGAGCCGTTCACTGAGCCTGGGGGTTGAGCAAGGATCGCGGCGTAAGTCGGTCCGCCGCCACGGCTGATAGTGCCGCCGCGGCCATGGAACAATGTGAGTCGCACCCCGTGCTGACGGCACACATCCACCAGGACCTCCTGGGCCCGGTACAGCGCCCAAGCCGCCGCCAGTTGTCCGGCGTCTTTGGCGGAATCCGAGTATCCAATCATGATTTCCTGGCGTCCGTCGATGTGCCGCTTGTACCAAGGAATATTGAACAATTGCGCCATGCAGTCCGGGGCATCGTTCAACGCCTCGAGACGTTCGAACAACGGCACTACGCGCAACGGTCGCCGCACTCCGAGATCTTTTTGCAAAAGTTCCACTGCCAGCACGTCTGACGGCCGGCTCGCCAGCGAGATCACGTAGGCGCCAAATGCATTAGATGGAATCTCGCGCAACAAGCGGATGGTGTTGAGCACGTCATGGACACTCTCGTTGGCGGTGAGGTCCGCGGGCACCAGGGGACGGCGGTTTTCCAGTTCCCGCACCAGAAACTCGATGCGTTGGGATTCCTCCCAGTCGTTGTACGAACCCAAGCCGATGCATTCGGTAATCGCATTCATGACCTCGGTGTGGCGGCTCGCCTCCTGACGGATGTCGAGCTTCAACAACGTCAAACCGAAGCATGCCAGCCGGCGCAGGATGTCCACCAACCGGCCGTCGGCGACTAGACCGGCGCCACAGTAGCGCAGCGAGTCGTAGCACAACAGTAAAGGATTTCGCAGTTGCTCGACGTCGGTATATATCTCGCCGGGTGGCGGCTCGCGGTCCTCGAGTTTAGCTTCAATCCATTGCTTGGTGGCATCGAGGCGATGCAGCACGCCGCGTAACAGTGCACGGTACGGTTCGTGCACGTCACCCACTTGGGCGCGCAGCGCCTGATCGCAATTGTTCATCGACAACTCGCTGCGCAAGGCATAGATCTCATCGCGATACAAATGCGCAGCCATCCATCGAGACAACAGGTGAACCTCGCGCGTCACGGCCGGTGTCACATTCGGGTTGCCGTCACGGTCACCACCCATCCACGAGGCAAAATGGACCGGGGTCGCAGTCAGTGGCAGCGGCTTGCCTGTAAACGCCCGCAGGACCTTGTCGAGTTCACGCATATAACGCGGTGCCGCATACCACAGACTCTGTTCCACCACTGCGAGACCGGAACGCGCTTCATCCACCGGTGTTGGCGCCGTACGCCGTATTTCATCGGTGAACCAGGCGGCGGCAATCTCGCGCTTCATATCCTCGACGATGACGGCATGCTCTTCGGAGTGTTTATCGACGTGGTCGCGGCGGTTGAGTGCATCGGCAATGCGGTTGAATTTCTTCAACAGGGTGCGGCGGGTGATCTCCGTGGGGTGCGCGGTGAGTACCAAGTCGACATCGAGCTGGGTCGCGGTGTTGTACAGTGTTTCCGGGGCGATGCCGGCCCCCGCTAGGCGTTCAAACACTAACCGCAGCGAGCCGGACTGCGGTATGTCGTTCGCGATGTCAGTGCGACTGCGGCGTGCACGGTGGTGTTGTCCGGCGATGTTGGCGAGATTCAAAAAGAAGCTGAATGCGCGCGCAATGTTGCGGATCGTTTGGGTATCCAAACCGCGCAATTCGTCCTCGAGCACACCGCGGTCGGCATCCCGCCCGGCACGGGCGCCCTTGGCGGACAGCCGGATGCGTTCGACGGTGTCATAGAATTCCTTGCCAACCTGTTCCTGCAGTATCTCCCCCAACAGACGTCCCAGCAGGCGCACGTCGTCGCGAAGCGGAAGGTCGATGTCATCGAATGGTTTTTCGAATTCAGTGTGTTCTGTCTGATCCATGGCCGGCAGGACGCCTTATTCTTTGCTACGGATGGCCCGAGCCACGCTACTGAAATTTAAGTAGCGGTGCAAGTGCATGCCTTCGCGGTGACGACCGGACCAAGCGTATAATGAATCCATCCAATCATGACACCCATGACCGTACTGCATTACGCCGAACTCGGCGACGGCGCGCCGCTGGTGCTGCTGCACGGTTTGTTCGGCTCCGGCACCAATCTGCGCGGCCTGGCCAAGCGTCTGGCGGACACCCATCGCGTGATCCTGGCGGACTTGCGCAATCACGGGAGCTCGCCGCATGCGCCGGACATGACCTATATGAACATGGCCGATGATCTAGACGCGTTGTTGACGCATCTCAAGGCCGATAACGCCGATTTCGTCGGCCACAGCATGGGGGGCAAGGCCGCCATGGTGTTGGCGCTCACACGGGCGCAGCGCGTGCGCCGGTTGGTGGTGATCGACGTTGCACCCGTGGTTTACCCGCACAGCTATGCGGCGCTGATCGCCGCCCTGCGGGGGTTGGAATTGTCCCGGTTGCGTTCCCGCGGTGATGCGGATGCGGCGTTGGCAGCGGCGGTGCCCGACGCCGCGACCCGCATGTTCTTATTGCAGAATCTCGTCTCCGAAGCTGGGCGGTTTCGCTGGCGGCTCAACCTGGATGCGATCGACAACCACATGGACGCGATTCTAGGTTTTCCGGAACTGCCGGGGCATCATTTTCACGGTCCAACGATATTTATCGCCGGCGAGCAATCCGATTACGTGCGTGCCGAACATCAGGCGCGGATTGCTGATCTATTCCCCGAAGCGCGTAGTGAATGGATCGCCGGCGCCGGTCATTGGGTGCACGCTGACCAGCCGCAGGCTTTGTTCGAAACGGTACAGGATTTTTTTGGATCTACATCCAGTTGAACTATACGCCAATCCGGGTGATCAAGCCGTCGTTGATCCATTGCTTGAGCAGCCCGGCGGCGCGGGCCGCAACCTCGGACTCGCCGTTCCACTGACACAGCCCTGCGCACAGGGCGGCAAAGTCATCGCCGCCTTGCGCTTGACCCAGCATCCGCGCCTCGTCGGCGGCCAACGAGCGGTAAAACTGCTGCAGTTGCGAGCGCCAGATGATCCACGGTACCGGCTGATCGCCCTGCTGGGGCGCAGGGGGATCGCGGTCGTCATCGGTCGCACTGCGCATCGCCGCCACGTTCCACGTAAGTTCGAGACGCCGCAGCGAAGGATGCAGTGCGAAGGTCAAGTGCGGCCATTGGTCCGGCGGGATGGCAGCCATGTCTTCGACAGTCACCGGGGCGACGTCGCGTTCGTCGAACGCCTCCATGAGCTTCCATTCAAACGCGGCCAACTCGGCGAGATACGGATGTTCACAATAGGGCGTCGTCTCAGCGAGAAACTCGGCCAGCCGGTCCCCGTACCAGCGCACGGAGTAATGATGGGGCGTATGGGTATCGATATAGCTTCGGCACAGGCGGTCGAACTCATCGTCGCCAAGCATCGTGTGCAGCGCGCTGTAATTATCCTGCAGGCACTCGATGAGGCGCAGGCGGTAGGCGTCCGCATAGATGCCGATGCGCCGTTTGATCCCCAACCGCTCGGTCGCAACGATTTCATCGTCGAACTCGTCACCGAGTGTCAAAATAGCGCTCTGAAATTGCGATTGCAGGGATGAGATGCGACTCACGCCGCCATTTCCTTGAGGATAGGTTGCGCGATACTGCGGGCCCGGTCCAGCTCCGGCACTAGTTCGTCCAGCGGTGGGATGTGATCATCTCGCTCGATCATGATCGACACCGGACCGAAACGCCGTAGCGCGTCGGCATAAAGCTCCCACACCGGATCGATGACCGGGTGATCGTGGCTGTCGATGATGTAATCACCATAATTGGTGTGACCGGCCAGATGAAACTGGCCGACGCGTTCCACTGGTATGTAATTCAAATACTCGTGGGGATCGAATCCGTGATTGAAGGCGCTGACGTAGATGTTGTTGATGTCGAGCAGGATATGGCAATCCGCGCGCTCGGCAATACCGGTAAGGAATTCCCATTCCGTCATCGCCGAATCCTTATACGTCAGATAACTGGACACATTCTCGATCAGCATCGGGCGCTCCATGAAATCCTGTACTTGCCGTATGCGGCCGGCCACATGCGCGATCGTTTCTTCGGTGTAGGGCAACGGCAACAAATCGTGGATGTTCTTGCCATCGAGACCGGTCCAACACAAATGATCGGAGAACCATGCCGGCTGGACGCGATCCGCGAGTTTTTTGAGTTGCTCGAGATAGTCCCCGTTCAACGGATCGCTGCTGCCAATCGACATCGATACGCCATGCATGATCATCGGATAATGATCACGAATCGCATCAAGGTAATACAGCGGTTTGCCACCGGCGACCAAGTAGTTTTCGGAAAGGATCTCAAACCAGTCAATGTTGGGAGGTAACTCTGCTAATACGGTTTCGTAGTGGCTGGTGCGCAACCCCAGTCCGAAACCCAGAAACGGTAATTTTTTAACAGCTGGTTTTTGCATGGTGACGAACGGAAAGACCTTATCGTTATTCGATCGAAAACAAAGCTAAGACACGCCGACGTGCACTTTGTTCCCAGGCTGGTCGAAAATTCGCGAGGCGGGAGAGCGTGACTTTTCTTTTCCGTGATCAATTAACCATAAAGATCATATAACATTGGAACCATCAATTCACGGTGCGGTCTACATCGGCCATGACCCATGTAGTGGTCGTACGAACACCCGGTAATTCGGGATTATTAAAAACTTGAGGAGACTATTGAAATGAATATGAAGAAAGCTACCGGCCTTGCCCTGGCCACCGCCGCCGCCGCCATTTTTGCCACTGCCGCGCCGATCACTGCATCCGCCGGTGCGGCCAAAGTGAATTGCTATAACGTCAATTCTTGTAAGGGAATGGGCAGTTGTAAGACCGCCAACAACGCATGTAAGGGTCAAAATAGTTGTAAAGGTACCGGCTTCGTGGCGATGAACGCGGAGGCGTGTAAGGCCATTGGAGGAAAAGAAGGCTAAGGCTATTTAGCATTCTTCCAACAGTACGGCAAAACGGGGCGCTACGGCGCCCCGTTTTTATTTGCTCGAAGAAAACACCAAAACCAAACAATAACATTTCTATAACATTTCTATAACATTTCAATAACATTATCGACACAATTGACCGCGCCGCTGGTCGGAATCTTGGGACCGGTGTTATCGGCTAATGGCCTTTCTTGAATAGATAATCCTTAAATTACCGAAAAACTTTCGTGTTCAACGGAACGAAATCCACGGCGGACCCGGTCTTGGTCGTTATGGGCAGATCGAGGCGCGAAAAATTCGAGTTGTTGCTGGAAGGGTTGATGGGCGACCTGTACCGTTATGCTTATTGGGTATGCCGGGACCGCGTGCAGGCCGAGGAGCTCGTGCAGGAAACTTACCTTCGCGCATGGAAGGCGATCGGTAGCTTGCGCGACGCAAATTCGGCGAAGAGTTGGTTGTTTACGATTTTTCGCCGTGAATACGCGCGCCAGTTCGAACGTAAGCGCTTGGAGATGCAGGATGTCGAAGACATGGGCGAACTGTCGGGCGCCAAGCCCGCATACGACACCAGCACCGAGGCGTTCGTCTTGCGGCGCGCGTTGGCCACGCTTTCCGATGATTACCGCGAGCCCTTGGTGCTGCAGGTCCTCGGTGGTTTTAACTGCGAAGAAATCGCGGATGTGCTGGAGATCAGCAGCAGCGCGGTGATGACCAGGCTGTTTCGCGCACGCAAACAATTGCGCGAGTTGTTAACCGATGACGAGTCCGATGCCCAGCGGGTCACCGGGGTGCGGGCATGAACTGTTTAGAATTTCGCCGAATCTGTCTGAGTGATCCGTATACCAGTGCTGTAGACTTTGCGGCGCATCGAAGCGAATGCCACGAATGCACGCGCTTCGCCAAGACCGTCACTGCTTTCGACAAGAAACTACTCGATGCGATGCAAGTGCCGGTTCCGGACGATCTGGCGACCCGCGTGAAACTCCGCCAAGTCATTAGAGAAGAACACGACCGGCGAGTACGTCCGTGGCAGTGGGCACTGGCGGCGAGCATCTTCGTCACCGTCGCGCTCGGTGGAGGTTTTGGTTTACAGATTTACGCTTCCAATCAGTACATCGCGCAGCTACAGGCGTCGGTCATCGACCACGTTAACAGCGAGCCGGACTTCATATCGGTGCAAGGTAAGGTGCCCTCCGACCACTTCGCGCGGGTGATGGCGGCGTTCGGTGCCGAGGTGGTCAACCAGGATATCGAACCTTTGATTGTCCGTGCCTATGTGTGTGTCATGGACAAACGACCCATTGCCCACATTTTTGCCGGCACGGGCGGTCAGGTGACCGTGCTGTACATCACCGGTACGCGGATCGGTGACGCAACGCCGATCAATGACGAGCGCCACCAGGGTGTCTTGATTCCGGCCGGAGGGGGCAATCTCGCTATCATTGCGCCGAAAGGCGAGCAAATAGAACCGCTGGTCACAAAGTTGAAACAATCCATTCGTTGGAAGATCTAATCCTAGGTCACAGACATCCCGCGCACCCTGCGCAATCAGAAAAGCCGGTCTGAAAGACCGGCTTTTTCATAATCATCTCTGCGAGTTGCACTCGGCAACCCGCTTTATGCGCGAGAAATCGACATTTCGACAAATCAAAAGGTGCCGCTGAGAATTGGGATGTGCGTGACGGTTACCTAACCATCATCCTAGCAGTCTGTCGGACTTTGATGTGAGATCAGTTATGATAATCACCTGTTAGCATAACAAAGAGAATATTGTGGGCGTATGAGTAAATTCGTTCAAGCAGATCGAAACCAACCATTCTT
>CALZGZ010000178.1 GCA_945787105.1 uncultured Gammaproteobacteria bacterium | reverse complement strand
TCCATGAAATGGCAACATACGATTCTCTGGTTTATTTGGCAAGAGTAGGGGCGGGACTATCCCGGCTCTGGCTCGGTCTCGAACGCCTGGACTTGCGCTTCACTCAACCCATAGCTACCGCTATGCGTTTCGCTCCAGCGCGGCGTCCAGCCGCCCGACCCCTTCGCCATCAACCGGGATCCTTGCTGCAACATACGGGCTAGCCCGTACTTGGACTTCATGCTACTTTAACCCGTTATCGACCAGTCGTCTTGTGGCTATGCAATCCAAACTTTGCAGTCTCGTCACCGCGGTCCAGCGAAACTGTGACGTCTCCGATGCCCAATTTGCCGGGGACTACACACTGTGCGTGTACCTGCTCAAGATGCGGGAGTTTTATCGCTGGAACAAAGGTCTGCCCCTTGGCGACAGCATCGGCAGTGGTGAAGTAGGGCTGTGGGTGGACCAGCGCGAGGCGTATTGGGAGAGCTTGTTGGACCAGGACTACCTGCCCGTCACCATCGACGGTGTCGATTACCCACCACTGGAAAGCGAAGCAATCAATGCGCAGCTTTTACCACAAGGGTATGTATATGGTGGCGGCCTCGGCCGTTTTTCCAAACCCTACTTCTTTCTCGGCGAGCTGCTCAGTCAAGAACCCTTACAGGGCTACACCGCGCTGGTTGCCGGACGGGAGTATGCTCGTGAACTGGTAGCGCCTCCCGCTATGGCTCAGGGCACAGTGATTTATATTCGCCGTGAGTCTTTGCGCCGCATGCTGTGGGAGAAAGTCGAGGAATGGCGCTGGCGAAGACGGGAGAACGCCATGGCCCGCGCCATCGGCTATTACGGTTTCGACCACGACCTGGAACAGGCGTTGGAGTGTATGACCCAGAACGAGCTCGAGACCGTCATCCTTCATGAAATCGGTGAAGTGGTGGCGGGGGAGTTGCTCGGTGATTCGTGGAACGAGATGCTGTTAACGGTTTCCCGTACCAGTGCGGAAATGTTAGCACGGGCGGTGCGTGATCTTCTTGCCGACTGCCTATCCGCATTACCGGCGTTACTTGACGACGAGAACCAGGCATCATTGCATTTTTATTTCGCCAATTTGAGTCCACTTCGAAAAGATCTATTTCCCTCGCTGGAGGATGCGTACCTGACCTGGTTGAGCAGCAGCAACATACAATGCCTAAAAACAGTGGTCAGGGATGGAAAGTCACATTGGTTGGCGGTGGCTGGGCAGATTGTGGATGCCTATGATCGTTATCATGATGAAAGTGCCACGGCGATTGAGAAGTTGGTCAACGATAGTCGTTTTTAGCACCGGCCGGCAAACCGGCCATCTTCAGAGTCTGCCCTGCATGTTGATTAGAATTCCTGCGGTATTGAACGTTGAACAACTACGAGTGGTACACGACTTATTGGCGCGTGCGGCCTTTGTCGACGGTAGACTGTCAGCCGGTGCCATGGCGAGGCGTGTCAAACACAACGAGGAGGTCAGCACCGAGGCCAGGGAACTCGAGCAGTTGAATAATATGGTCATGGGAGGCCTAGTTCGTCACCCGCTGTACAAGGCTGCCGCGTTGCCACATCGTGTGGCCACGCCTTTTTACGCGCGCTATGCGGAAAACATGGAGTACGGGCCGCATATCGACGACCCGGTGATGGGCGAGGGAACACGCTATCGATCCGATATTGCGGTTACGGTGTTTTTATCGGACCCTGAATCCTATGCGGGTGGAGAGCTGGTTATAGGGACTTCATTCGGGGCGCAGTACGTCAAATATCTCGCCGGTGATGCGGTGATGTATCCGGCATCCAGCCGCCACCATGTGGCAAAGGTCACAAAAGGCGTGCGTCTGGTTGCCGTGTCCTGGGTGCAGTCGCTGGTTCGCGATGCCGCCAAGCGAGAGTTGTTGTATGAATTGCACCAGGCCCGCGAGAAACTGATACAGCAATTGCCCGACGCCGAGGAAACCCGGCACGTAGACACCGCGTATATCAACTTAGTACGCATGTGGGCGGAGGTATGAGTCAGCCCCAGCGCCCACGATTCATCGGTTACATCACAATTTAAAAAATGCGAGAAACACGGCCATGGTGAGAGATGAGCGTTCTGCGGAAAAGCTGCGGCGGAAGCCCATCGACGACGTGCAATTATCCAGGGAATCCTGGAAGGTGTTTCAAATCATGGCGGAGTTTGTCGAAGGCTTTGAACGGTTGTCGGCGATTCGTCCATCGGTGAGCTTTTTCGGTTCTTCGAGAATGACGCCGGACCACCCCTATTATCAATTGGCGGAACGCATCGCCCGGGAATTGTCAGACGCGGGGTTTTCCGTGGTCAGTGGCGGCGGACCGGGAATCATGGAAGCCGCCAATAAGGGCGCCTTCGAGGGCAAGTCGCCCAGCGTCGGCCTGAATATTCGGCTACCACGCGAACAGACAGCCAACAGATATCAGGACATCTCCCTGGATTTTCATCACTTTTTCAGTCGCAAGGTGATGTTCGTGAAGTACGCCAGCGCGTACGTGGTGTTGCCCGGTGGGTTCGGTACCCTCGACGAATTCGCCGAAATTCTCACCTTGGTGCAGACCGAAAAGACCCAACGCATTCCCATTATTCTCGTCGGGGCGAAGTTTTGGCGGGGGTTATTGGACTGGTTTCAGGAGAGCCTGGTGGGCCTTGGCACCCTCAGTCCGGGTGACGTTGAGTTGTTCGAGGTGCTGGACGATCCGAGCGCGATTGTCGAGGCGATCTTCGCGCACTACCAGGGTCGCAGTTTTGAGCCGTCGACGGAGGAACGCGAGCGCCTCATGCGCTTATAGCGGGCGAAAAGATGAAATCCTGTCAAATGTCATTGACAAACCGCAATACATTGAGATAATCAGCAACCAATTCGGCCATCAACCACTAGATATAGGTTTCAACACACCACAAGGGGAGCAGATCATGGTGGTGCAATGCGGCAACCGCTTATCCAATTGGCTGGTCCCGACCCTCTGTCTGTGGGCATGGAGCGGCGCAATCATCGCCCTGGTGTCACCGGATGCGGAGGAGCCAGCGTTTCTTGAACGCCTCTTCGGCGCCGGTCCGCCCCTGGATACACCGTCTGTAACGGTCGACGGTGTCGCCGAAATCCCCGATGCCAGACCGCGCATCCCGTACTACGACGGGCGGCTGTTCACCGTTAACTCCCGCTACCATCCATTGATAGAAAAGGTTTCGGCCACGCACGATGTGGACGAGGCGCTGGTTAAGGCTTTGGTGCAAGCCGAGTCGGCCTTCGATTCCGATGCGGTGTCCAGGGAGGGCGCACAGGGGTTGATGCAAGTGTTACCCACAACCGCGTCACGATACTCGATAGAAAATCTCTCGGACCCGCTTCAGAATCTACAAGCCGGAGTTCGGCATCTAAAACGACTGTTAAAGATGTTCAAAGGCGACGTACCGCTGGCGATTGCCGCCTATAACGCCGGGGAGAATGCCGTGAAACGCTTCGACGGCATTCCACCCTATGACGAAACCTTGGCCTATGTTGGCAAGGTATTGGGTTTGTGGAAGTTGTACGCACAACAGCTCCCCCTATATCCGCCCACGACCCTGTTATCCCAGTCGCGAGCGGGAATCTCCGGTTAGACGGGTAGGCTCGCGCTATCTTTAAGTGCTCTGCTCCAAGCGTAGTTGGTTCGTAATCAATCCGTGGAACGCGGTGTCTGCCAGTTTTTGGTAGACCCATCCAATGTGCGTGTCACAACCGGCACATAACGCGATGCGCCAGGAATAGCCGGGGAACCAGGTGAATTCATCGGTTGCCGCACCCATGTAGCCACAACCCGGCGCGTCACGAAAGCAACCGATTTGGTAGGTGATCTGGTGGGGATTGGTGAATGTGTGTTGATGTGCCCCCCGCATTGTGATGCGCTCGTTCTCCGAGGTGATAGGGTGACTGCATTCGCTGCACACCAACCGCGATGTGCGTGGTGTATCCACGGCGTGCCGGGTGTGTTTTAATTTCGCCGTTTCGAACTCGCCGGTCTCCTTGAACATCGTTACCGCTCCCGTCGTGAAAGAATAAAACTAAGGGTTGGAGTCGTTGACACCGCCCGTATTTTTCTATGATCCCACAACGTCGGGTACAGCAGAAGCGTAGACCCCGTATGTTGCACCCGGGATCCCGGATGATGGCGCAGAGACATGTCCTGCGCGTAGTTCCCCTGCTGTTCCCCTGCTGCGCGGGGACAAGGCGGGGACGAGCGCCGCGCTGGAGCGATGAAAAAAGGGCAGAGTCCGTGACTCCGACCTCGTTTTTTCAGACCCGATGAAAAAAGCCGGCGCAGGTGCCGGCTTTTTTCTTTCATGGATGTTGTGTAAATCGTTAGCGGCTGGATCCCTTTTCCTCGTGGGCGAGGTCTATCAGCCGGGACGACATTTCCCCGTATTTTTCCTTGAATTGAAAAAGGGGATGCCCATCTTGGCCTGCCCAGTACTCCTCGGGCTCGACCCCGTTTTGCTGTTCAAATTCAATGAACTTTTTCTGCATCTCGAGCATCTGCTCGATCAGTTTGCGCTTCTCGGTAGCTGTATCGCTCATCTCAAAAATCCTCAACGTCCAAATACGTAATCTGAAAACACACTAGCATAGGCAAAAGACAAAACGGCATACGCCTTTATGGATAGTCAAATTCGGAGATCGGAGTCCGGGGAACGGCGATCGTTGTGAGACGGCGGATGTAACCGACGCATAAACTACAGTCGTGATTAGCGTTGACTATACTTGGGGACCCGAACCCCACGCTCCGATCCCCGATCCCCGCACTCCGATCCCCGAGCCCCGATCCCCGCACTCCGATCCCCGATCCCCGATCCCCGAATCAATATCCCCCTTTACGGCGGGACTCCGGAAGGCCGGCGATCTTGCCACCTTGCTTACTCGGCATCTGCGGAAACAAGTCATACATTTCCTTGCTGCTGAGATTCTTATTCCATAGCTTACCCACTGATTTTAAAATTGTGCGCTCGTTGGGCTGACTACCGCCCTGATTGAAATACTCGTCCCGCAGATAGTTGATGATATCCCAGTGTTGATCAGTAAGCTCGATCCCCTCCAGGGATGCAATATGACGAGCGAGATCTTCGCTCCAATCTTCGGCATTGACGAGATGACCGTTGTCGGTGGTCTCTATTGTTTTACCTTGGAACTCTAAGGACATACTTGGTCTCCTTAACTTCTGACGTGTTCATAATCTTTCGATGTGTTATTCATCATCGTCGGTGGTCACCGACTTGATTCCCTTGTGGGGAATGAACAGCCCGCAGCCGATGTTGCGGCCGGATCCGAGACCGCGCTGCTGTACTAACACTGATTCCTCGGGTTCCAGTTCCGCCAGCATCAGGCTGCGAACCAAAATGCGCCGCTCAGGAAATTCGAACGCTGATCGCCGGCCGCATAGTAACTTACGCACCTTGACTCCCATCCCCCGCAACTGTTCAACGCAATGCTCTACGAATTCCGCCTCACTTTGCGCCGCCTCGACGATGACATGGCGGGAAAAAAGTGTCGTTTGTGCACTCAATGCCCTGGCAGTCGCCTCACCCACAATGATCTCGTATCCGCCGACATCGAGGTGACGGCCGGTCAGGGCGCGGGCATCATCGAGGCGTGCCTTAGGCAGCCGCAGCCGTAAACGGGTGCGCCGTGACACCTGCAACAGCTCGCGCGCAGAATCATCAGGCCGATACCAGCCATTACCTGATTCGGCGACATGGATCAGATGGATCCCGGCGTCCGGCTCGGATTCCAACCATGGCAGCGCGTCAGTGATGGCACGCGACAATGCAAAGGCGTGATCGACTGGCAGACAACGCGCCCGCATCCGGAACGCGAGATCCTGGATGTCGTCGGGGACGACAAAATTCTCGGTGACCGATTTGTCTTGCCAATACATGGTTTAATTCAAGGGCAGCGTTGCCTGGATGTGGTCGCGATCGAACCACCACTCGTCCTGCACCATCACGTCAATGACGTTACGTAGCCGCACTAGGAATTTGGCCGGATCGGTGAGTTCCAGCCGTTCCATCCAGCTGTTGAATTCATCCTGACTCGTTACATTGGCGTGACGGCGCGCGACGCTGCCCAGCAACTGCATCGCGAAGAAATGCAAGTCATCATGTTGCTTTTCCTCGGCGCGAAGCTCCACCACGTAGACCGCAGTAGCCGCGGCCACGGCAGCGCCGTCCGCATCATCCGGTGTTTCATCGACGATGTGTTGCAACATGGCCACGGTCAATTCCGGATCGACGGGAAAGGTGACCGCCAACCAAACGCCCTGGCCCAGCGCGCTGAGTGAACCTTGCTGATCGGCGCGGAATAACAGATCGCAGGCCTGTGCCGCCTTTTCCCATTGCTGAGCGTTCACATAAACATCGATCGTCGGCCGGGCGCTCGCCCATGCCTCGTCGCTTTTATCCAGCGCGATCAGCAAAACAGCCCTTTCCTTTTCCAGATCGGCGCATTGAATCGGGTCGGCGGCGCTGTCCAGCTCGCGCAGCCGCTCTTGCAATGCGCGTAATCGCGACTCGGTGGCAGCGGTGGATGCGACCGCCTCTTCGCCGCTCTCGGCGCCGAGGTCAAACTGATTTATGTTGACGTATTTCATTATTTCAAACAGCTTGTGAGCTTGCCCTTTCGCCGCCATGGTGCAATATGCGAGCTAAGGGCTATTGTTCATCCACGGCAGCGGTGAATGCCGATTCCAGGCGGTCTTCCCAATTCTCCGGTGTGTCTTTAAAGGGCGGTTTGATATCCATGCGGAAAAAGCGTTCACCGTTTCGCGCGCCCGCCCTGACCAGTAAGATCAACTCTTCGAAGGAGTCGACGTCCTGATTTTGCAGCAGTATTTCGCTAAGCCAGAGCATGCTCGGCTGCGCTCAAAAAGCTGTCCATGTCGGTTTCGTTAATGCGGTCGTAGTAGCGGGCACGATACAACAACCTTCCACCAGCCGCATCGTTGGGAAACGCAGATCGGTTGTGCAGGACATTGTTACACACTAGGCCTTGCCCAGGTTGTAAACGGTGTTGGATTATATATGGGGTCTGGCGCGACAAAATCTCAACTAAAAAATCCACCGCGTCCCGGATGATGCGATCGTCACGCCAGTGAATCGACCGCGTGCGTGCGGTATAGCGCATGTGCAAGCAACCGGTGGCCTGATCCACGGAGAATACCGGCCCGTTTTGCGCTTGGCGCATCGCCCCGCCGCTGCGATTGGCGGGAACGGTCATCGCCTGTGGATGCATGAGCGCACGGATGTAGTCGGGGTTCTCGTCGCGTATCAGGATGTAGGCAATTTCCGGGTCCAGGAGTTGGTTGATGCCCCCCTGTGACGCATTACGAACGCAGTGCAGGACAAAGGCGCGTATGCGCTGATCGCCGGGGTTGTAGTAACCATCGGTGTGCCAGTTCAGGGTGCGGTTGGTGTAGGGGATGTAGCCGGCGTGAATGCCACCGGATCGCACCTCCAAGGAACTGATGCTGTCGTGGTCCGCACACAGGTTGTCGTCCAGGCGGGTCAATCCAAGTTGCTCGCCAAGTCGGCGCACGGCAGTTTTATCTATGGGTGTGGCGCACTGGTAGATCGCGAGGTTCGCGCTGCGGCACCGGCGCAGCAACGCCTCGCGCTCGGCGCCGGTCAACGCGCGGGGATCGCCGATCTCCACGATCAAATCCTGAGCACGACGTGGATGACGCGCAAGCTTTTTGCGGCGCCATGCCGCATAGGCATCGGTGCCGCTGAGGGCGAATGGATCCCCCGACGAAGGACGGGATACGTGGTGAGTCGATGTGAGGGTCATGTTGGCAACCGAACCGTAACCAGAAAAGCTATTTTCAGGATTTATGCAATGTGCTTGGTGAAACCACTGTGATTGTTCAAACCACTGTCGATGCTTTTAACCGCCTGGGCGCAGAGCAGTGTCGAAGGGCGCGGATTGTAATGAAGCTGTTGGCGGCCGTTAACCCGGCAAACGGGGTAGAGCGCCGGTCGGGCTCGTTACCCACGGTTAACCCGATTCTGGACCATGCCCCGCGGCACCTCGGCGAAAAATCTCTCGTCTTTTCAGAGAGTTCGGGCGAGCAGATGCCGGTCGTGCGGTGTCTGCGGAAAACCGCGGGAAATGCGCCTATCTCTAAAGAGATACGGGGTATATGCGCTTTCCTCCCATCAGGAGGGTGCGTCCACCGTGAGAACCTAAATACAATCCGCCATCGGTTTATTTTGCGGCGTTGACACGAGCCTAAATTAGGTCTGGTGAACCACTAGAAAAATGCCGCGTTGTAAACGCATTTACCCGCTGACCAGTAGGCACGAACGACGAGGAGAGCAACACCATGGCGAAATCGATCCATGACACGCCGATGCTCGATGAACTGGAGAATGGTCCTTGGCCAAGCTTCATTTCCGGCATCAAGCGATTGCGAGATCAGCATTCCGATGAACGGATCAACGGAATTGCGAACGACCTATTGGGTCAGTTGGAGCATTCTTACGAAACCCGCAAGGGTTACTGGAAGGGAGGCACGGTAAGCGTGTACGGCTATGGCGGCGGGATCATTCCGCGGTTCTCCGAAGTCGGCGCCCAGTTCCCCGAGTCAAGAGAATTTCACACTCTTCGCGTGCAACCCCCCGCCGGCAACTTCTACAGCACCGACATGCTGCGCAAACTGGGAGACAGCTGGGAGAAGTGGGGGTCCGGGCTGGTGACATTCCATGGCCAGACCGGGAACATCATGTTCATCGGAGCGAGCACCGAGAACACCCAGCATTTCTTCGACGAAATCAACGACTACGGTTGGGATCTGGGTGGCGCCGGTCCTTGTGTGCGTACCGCCATGTCGTGTGTCGGATCGGCGCGCTGTGAACAGTCATGCGCCAACGAGCACAAGATCCACCGCACCCTGGTCAATAATTTTACCGACGACGTACATCGTCCGGCTCTGCCATACAAATTCAAGTTCAAGGTATCCGGATGTCCAAACGATTGTGTGAACTCCATCGAGCGCGCGGACTTTGCGGTTATCGGCACTTGGCGGGACGAGATTAAAGTCGATCAAGAAGAAGTCGAAGCATTTGTCAACAAGAAGGGCCGTCAATACACCATTGACAACGTCATCACCCGTTGTCCCACGAACTGCATGTCACTGAAAGACGACGACACCTTGGAGATCGACGATCGTAATTGCGTCAAGTGCATGCACTGCCTGAACGTGATGCCCAAGGCGTTGTCCCCCGGTGACGACAAGGGCGTCACGGTTTTGATGGGCGGCAAGCGCACCCTTAAGATCGGGGATCTCATGGGCACCGTGATTGTACCGTTCATGAAGCTCGAAACCGAACAAGACTACGAGCGTATCACCGAACTCGCGGAGGAGACCATCGACTTTTGGGCGGAAAACGGTCTCGAGCATGAGCGCTGTGGCGAGATGATTGAGCGTATCGGTCTGGTGAACTTCCTCGAGGGTATCGGCGTCGATGTTGACCCCAACATGGTTTCCCATCCCCGTGAGTCATCTTACGTACGTATGGATGGATGGGACGAGGAAGCGGAAAAATGGTTTAGCCGTAAAGCGGAGGAGAAGGCGGCTGCCGGTTGAGGCGCCCTCTCGAAGCAACAATGAATCAGCGGGGGCGGCGTGTTCGCCTCCTTTACAGAATTTAATTTTAAGCAGGGTTTTCGGAGGTCAACATGGCGCAAAAAGATATGCGCAGCCCGATCGAGTCCGGGTGTCCGGACGGCTTTCAGTATATGCATCCGGTGATGCTCAAGAACTTCGGTCAATGGAAGTACCACGAGCATCCCCGACCCGGTGTGCTTCGCCACATTGCCCACAGTGGGGACGAGGTGTGGACTGTCAAGGCTGGCACGCAACGCATTCTGGATGTGTTCACGCTGCGCAAGTTGTGCGAGATCGGCGACAAATTTGCCGACGGTTATGTGCGGTTCACGATCCGCAGCAACATTGAATATATGATCGAGGACGAGTCCAAGGTCGAGCGGCTGATCGACGCTTTGGAGGGCGCCGGCTTCGTGGTCGGCGGTACCGCCAACTCAGTGGCGATGATCTCGCACACTCAGGGGTGGTTGCACTGCGACATCCCCGGCACCGACGCCTCTGGCGTGGTGAAGGCGATGATGGATGAGCTCATTGATGAGTTCAAAAACTGTAACATGCCCAACCGCGTGCACATTACCACCTCGTGTTGCCAGATCAACTGTGGCGGGCAAGGCGATATCGCCATCAACGTGCAGCATACCAAACCGCCGAAGATCAATCACGATCTAGTAGCCAACGTCTGCGAGCGCCCGTCAGTGGTGGCGCGTTGCCCGGTGGCCGCGATTCGTCCCGCCCAGGTGAATGGCAAGCCGACTCTGGAAGTCGATGAGAAAAAATGCATCTGTTGCGGCGCCTGCTATCCGCCTTGTCCGCCGATGCAGATCAACGATCCGGAACACAGCAAACTGGCGATTTGGGTGGGTGGTAATCATTCCAATGCGCGCAGCAAACCGAGCTTCCAGAAGCTGGTTGCCGCGGGCGTCCCCAACAATCCGCCGCGGTGGCCGGAGGCGACGGCGATCGTTAAAAAGATCCTGCGCGCCTACAAAGCGGACGCGAAGGATTGGGAACGCATCAACGATTGGATCGACCGCATCGGTTGGCCACGTTTCTTCGAACTGACCGGTCTGCCGTTCACCAAGTATCACATTGACCACTGGCGCGGCTCCCGCAAGAGCCTCAACTCGTCGTCTTACATTCGACTGTAATTGGGTTTAACTATGAAATTCGGTATCCTTGTCAACGAAGGTCCCTATCAGCATCAGGCCTCTGACACCGCGTTCAATTTCACCAAGGCAGCGTTAGACAAAGGCCATGATATCGTGCGGGTGTTTTTCTACCATGATGGTGTCAACAACGGCACGCGGCTGACGACGCCCCCGCAAGATGACCGGAATCTTGTCAACCAGTGGAGTGAGTTGGCGAAAGAACACGAACTCGACCTGGTGGTGTGTGTCGCTGCAGCCCAGCGCCGCGGCATCGTCGATGAAGACGAGGCGAAGCGGCACGGAAAAAACGCGGATAACATCGCAGAGGGTTTCCATATCTCCGGTCTTGGGCAGTTGATCGAGATGGGGATCAAGGCTGACCGCGTGATGGCATTTGGTGATTAAAGGAGCGGTTTTATGGGAAACGGCGCGAAAAAATTTATGTATGTGAACCGGCGGGCCCCCTATGGGACGATCTATGCACTGGAGGGACTCGAGGTAGTGCTGATCGGTGCTGCTTTTGATCAGGATGTGTGCATGGCATTTGTCGATGACGGCGTGTTCCAGTTGAAGAAGGGCCAAGATACCAATGAATCGAATATGAAAAACTTCTCTCCCACCTACCGTGCTCTCGGCGACTACGATGTGAACAAGCTTTACGTGGAGAAAGAATCCCTCGAGCAGCGGGGCATGAGCGAAGATGATCTGCTGGAGTTGACCTACGAAGACGAGGAAGATGATTACAAAGAAAAGCCGTCGATCCGAATCGTAAACAAGGAGGAACTGGCGGATTTAATGGAACAACAAGATGTAATTCTGAATTACTAGGAACTTTACGATGTTGCACACAATTAATAAATCACCCTTCGAGAAGAATAGCCTGGACACCTGTCTTCGGTTGGCGAAGTCGGGAAGCGAAATATTGTTGCTCGAAGACGGTGTGTATGCCGCAATCAAAGGGACTGCCGTCGAACCAAAGATGCGGCAGGCGCTAAGCGACTATACCGTATATGCCTTGGGCCCGGATCTGAAGGCGCGGGGTATCGAAGAGGATCGATTGATTGATGGCATTGAGGTAGTGGGATACGACGGGTTTGTCGATCTCGCCGCCAACAGTGACCGCGTTCAATCCTGGTTATAACTGTCTACCCTTATCTAATAGGAGACCGAGACAATGGCATTCGAAATTGGTGGTAAGAGCTACGAAACCGACGAAGAAGGTTACTTGGCGAATTTGGCCGACTGGAATCCTGAAGTCGCCGGCTACATGGCAAAAGAGGACGATTGTGATCTTAGCGATAACCACTGGGAGGTAATCAACTTCCTGCGTGAGTACTACGAGGAATACCAGATCGCTCCGGCGGTCCGCGTGTTGACCAAGGCGATTGGCAAGCGGCTCGGCAAAGAAAAGGGCAACAGTAAGTATCTCTACGAGCTGTTTCCATACGGTCCTGCAAAGCAGGCCTGTAAGTACGCCGGGTTGCCCAAGCCGACTGGCTGCGTCTAGGCACGCTCCCGGGGGCATAGCGCCCCCACATCGGTAACGATCCTGTAGGAGAAGGCTGGACTCATGTCGGTCTTAACGGCGATTTTCGCTTTGTTGTTTTATACCGCGACCGTAATCCTGGTGGCGGGTCTGGTCGCGAAGATTCGCCAGTATGCGCGCACCCCGGCACCGCTGAAGATTCCTACCACGCCCGCGCCGACGACTCGTGGCGGGGTCGTGGCGCGCCTGTTCCGCGAAGTGGTATTTTTTGAAAGCCTGTTCAAAGGCAGCAAATGGAGCTGGTTGTTCGGCTGGCTGTTTCATTTTGGTTTGTTAGTTGTCTTGGTTCGTCATTTGCGTTATTTCACCGAGCCCATTTGGTTCGTTGCCGCCTTGGCTCAGGATATCGGCGTCTACCTGGGTTTTGTCATGCTGCTGGGATTGTTGGGTTTGTTAGCCAGGCGTTCGCTGGTGGATCGCCTGCGTTATATCTCGGCGCCGTCGGATTATTTGATGTTGGTGCTGCTCATCGCCATCGGTGGCACCGGCCTGTTGATGAAATACGTCGCGCGTACCGATATCGTGGCGGTGAAGGCGTTTTTCCTCGGGCTGATGCGGTTCGACTGGCAGCCGTTGCCGGTGGACGCCTTGTTGTTGATTCACCTCGCGTTGGTGGTGGTGCTGATGATTATTTTCCCGTTCAGCAAGTTGCTGCATGTGCCTGGGCTTTTCTTTAGCCCGACACGCAATCAGGCCGACGATCCCCGTGAGCGCCGTCATCTGGCGCCGTGGGCGGCGAAGTTGGACGCCACGCGGACCGCGGGTAACTAAACACAGGTTCAAGCACTACGGGCGCAGACATGGCTAAGGCTAAAGAACAATTCGCAACCCCGAAGCTGGCGGACATCCCGATCATTCCGGCGATCGCCCCCGATGCCATGGCCCACAGCAGACCGTTTGTGGCCAAGCCCGAGCACCAGGAACCCCTCGGCTTCCCCGGTGAGTTGGTGGACAACTGGAAGGAGAAGGCCCTCGACAAGATGGGCGAAATGCTTGGCAAGTACCGCTCGTTGCCGGTGTTCCTCGACGCGTGTGTGAAATGCGGCGCCTGCACCGACAAGTGTCACTATTACCTGGGTACCGCGGATCCGAAAAACATGCCGGTGGCGCGCCAGGACCTGTTGCGCAAGGTTTACCGCCGGTATTTCACCGTCGCCGGTAAGTACTTCCCCAAGTTGGTCGGTGCGGTGGATCTCAGCGAGGACGTCATCGAAGACTGGTACAAGTACTATCACCAGTGTTCGGAATGCCGCCGCTGCTCGGTGTACTGTCCTTATGGCATAGATACCGCCGAAATCACCATGGCCGGGCGTGAAATTCTGGATCACATTGGCATCGGCCAGAAATACTCCAACGAGATCATCGCCAAGGTCCACAAGATCGGCAACAATCTGGGCCTGCCCGAACCGGCGTTGGCGAACACCCTCGAAGGTCTGGAGGAAGAGGTCCAGGAGGACATCGAAGTAGACGTCAAGTACCCCCTCGACCAGGAAGGCGCCGAGGTGTTACTGGTGACGCCATCGGCGGACTTTTTTGCCGAACCCCACGTGGATGGCTTGATCGGCTACGGCAAGGTATTCCATCAGGCCGGCATCAGCTGGACTTTGAGTTCATTTGCCTCCGAGGCGGCCAATTTCGGCATCTTCATCGGCAATTACGAGAACATGCAGAAGGTCGCCATGCGCATTCGTCAGGCGGCCCTCGATTTGGGGGTCAGGCGCATCGTGGTCGGTGAATGCGGTCACGCGTGGCGTGTTGCCTACAGCTTTTGGAACACCTTGATCGGCCCGTTTGATTTTCTCGATCCCAACTATCCGGTGCCGCAGCATGTGTGCGAGTTTACTTACGACCTGATCAACAAGGGTGCGTTGAAGTTCGACAAGGAAGCCAACGACGACAAGGTGGTGACATTTCACGATTCGTGTAACGTCTCCCGCGCTTCGCGGATGGGTGATATGCCGGGGGGCCAGTTTATGATTCCCCGCGCGCTGCTCAAAGCCTCGTGCAACCACTACGTGGACATGTCGCCAGACACCATCCACGAGAACACCTTCTGCTGCGGCGGTGGCGGCGGTCTTTTGACCGACGACCTGTTGGAGCTGCGCGTCAAAGGCGCTGTACCGAGGATGGAAGCGTTAAAGAAGGTCATTGACGAGGACGGGGTCACGCACATGGCGGCGATCTGCGCGATCTGCAAGAGCCAGTTCACCAAGGTTCTGCCCTATTACGGCATGGGTATGGACATGATCGTGAGTGTGCACCAACTGGTGGGCGACGCGTTAGTGATAGGTACCGAGCACTGAGACCCCATTACGCAGCGAAACATTACATCGAAATTCGGAGAAGCAACATGGCGACGTCCCAGGACGAGATGAAACAAAGCTTAACGTTCCGCTTGTACGAAGACGGCGACTACAAGACGACGCGATGGCAAGAGGCCATTTTCGACGCCGATCACTCGCACAAGTGTCCGACCTACGTGCATCGCACGCCGCCGTGCCAGGGCAGCTGCCCGTCCGGCGAAGACATTCGTGGTTGGCTGCAAATCGTGCGTGGGATTGAGCGGCCGCCCGAGGGTACCAGCTGGCAGGAATATGCCTTCCAACGCTCCACCGACGCCAACCCGTTTCCGTCGATGATGGGGCGGGTATGCCCGGCCCCCTGCGAGGATGGGTGCAACCGTAACAACGTCGAGGATTTCGTCGGCATCAACTCAGTGGAGCAATTCATCGGCGACACCGCGTTCAACGAGGGCTTCAAGTTTGAGACTCCGCCGCCGCTAACGGGCAAGCGCATCGCCATCATCGGCGGTGGCCCTGCCGGTCTTGCCGCTGCCTTTCAACTGCGCCGCCTCGGTCATGCCTCGACCATTATCGAGATGCAGGAGGAGCTCGGCGGCATGTTCCGCTACGGTATCCCTGGATACCGTACCCCGCGGGATTATCTGGACCATGAAATTCAACGCATTCTCGATCTTGGCGATATCGAAGTGCGCACCAACACCCGGGTCGGCAAAGACATCACCATCGAGCAGCTGGAAGACGAATTCGACGCGGTGCTGTGGGCAATCGGCTGTCAGAGCGGACGGGGCTTGCCGGTGCCCGGTGGCGATGCCCCCAACTGTGTCAACGGCGTGAAGTTTCTCGAAGCGTTCAATAAAGGATCGCTGCAAGTAACCGCGGACAAGGTCGTGTGCGTCGGTGGGGGGGACACCTCCATCGACGTGGTGTCGGTGGCGCGGCGTCTTGGAAAGATCGAGAAGTTTAACCCCAAAGACCGTCCCGAAGAAGTCATCGGCGGGTATGTCGCTCACGACGCCGCCTATGCCGCCGTCCGCAAGGGGGCAACCGTCACCTTGACCGCCTTGTTCCAGCGCGAGGAAATGACCGCGTCGGAACACGAGGTCGACGACGCGTTGCAAGAGGGAGTGACAATCTTGAACGGGGTGATGCCGGTGGAGGTGATCATTGGCGACGACGGCCGCGCCACCGGAGTGAAGATGGCCAAGTGTGCGGTGGATGACCGCGGTATCCCGACCCCCGTCGAGGACACCGAGTTTGAGCTCGAGGCCGATCTGATCGTTTCCGCCATTGGCCAAGGCGGTGATCTGAGCGGCATCGAGGAAATGGGCAACGATCGTCGCTTAATCGAGGCCGACAAGTTCTACCAGGTGCCGGACCGGCCCGGCCACTTCGTCGCCGGCGATATCATCCGGCCGCACCTGTTGACCACCGCTATCGGTCAGGCGTCGATCGCCGCGGGAAGTATCGATCACTATGTCAACGGACAAGAGCCCAACAAGCGGCCGAAGGTCGACGTGGATCATTTCAGCCTGCTTGCCAAAATGAGTGAGAGCGGGCTGGCGCCCACCGAGTACGATCACACCCAGGATTGGGGCACGGCGTCGGCGGACTTCGCGGTGCACAACTACGAAGACCGCTCGGCCCATGAAATCATCGCGTCCGATAAACTGTTTCTCGCCCACTTCGAATACACGCCACGGCAAAAGCGCGAAGCCAAGGTGCCCGGGCCCGACGAGGTCCTGGGTCACTTCGCGGAGCGCCACTACGGCCTGGAGGAAGAACGGGCGATAGAGGAAGCAAAGCGCTGCATGAGTTGCGGCATGTGTTTCGAGTGCGATAACTGCGTGATCTTCTGTCCCATGGACGCGGTATTCCGGGTCAAGAAGGATAAATCCACTACCGGACGCTATGTGGACACCGATTACAACAAATGCGTGGGCTGTCACATCTGCGCCGAGGTCTGTCCCACTGGGTATATCGATATGGGGATGGGTGAATAAAGCGATGCGAGCAGCCCCCGCGGTCTTGAGTTGGACGTTGATCTGCGCGACCGGGTGGATGGCCCTGGCCGCCGCCGACACGCCGATGCCGACGCCGCCGCGCGGCAAGGGCGAGCAGTGCGTCGAAGCGACGGACGTGATGCGCCGTGACCACATGCGGTTTCTCACCCATCAGCGGGACGAGACCATGCACCGCGGAATTCGCACCCAGAAACACAGTCTGGTGGAATGCCTGGAATGCCACACCCGCAAGGATACCCAAGGCCAATTTTTGCCGGTCAACGCCGAGGGTGAGTTTTGCGACGTGTGTCACGACTATTCCGGGGTGACGATGGATTGCTTCGAATGCCACGCGACCACGCCGCGGCAGCCGAAGCCGGCATCGGCGCGCTCGTCCGCGGAACTGGGTAGCGATATCAGCTTCCGATTGCGGATAACACCTTGAGGGAGTCAGGTTTCATGCAATCGACCAACGCGAAGTCGAAAATGAATTGCCAGCGCCGAAAATTCATTGGCCGCGCCGGCGCCGCCGCGGCGATGTTGACCTTGGCGCCCGGCGTACGGCTGGTGGATCTGGCACTTGCGCGGCCGGCGGATGAACCGGCCTCGGACAAGGTGCGCTGGGGCATGCTGGTGGATGCGACGAAGTGCGCCCAAGGGTGCACCGAGTGTGTCGATGCCTGCAACGAGGAATTCGGCCTGGAAGGCATGGGGCGGCCCAAGACCGATGCCCAGTACATCCGCAAGATTGATCTCAAAGACAAGACCACCGGCAAGCGTTATTCGTTGCCGATGTTGTGCCAGCACTGTGAGACCGCCCCGTGCGTGGACGTGTGTCCCACCGGTGCATCGTTCCGCCGCGTGGACGGCATCGTCTTGGTCGACAAACACATCTGCATCGGTTGCCGCTATTGCATGATGGCGTGTCCGTTCAAGGCGCGCTCGTTTATACACGAGAACCTCACCAATCAAGTACCCGAGGCCCCGCGCGGCAAGGGTACCGTAGAAAGCTGCACGTTCTGTGTTCACCGCGTGGACCGCGACCGTGAGCCGGCCTGCGTCGAGGCCTGTACGCGGGCCGGGCATGAAGCGCTGGTGTTTGGGGACATGAATGACCCCGGCAGCGGGTTGTCGCAACGGCTGCGAGAACTGCCGAACCGGCAAATCCGCGCCGATTTGGGGCTCAATAGCGGGGTCCGCTATCACGGTGTGTAACCGGCGTTAACAAACGGGAAACAGCAATGAGATCAGTACGCTATCAAACCCTGGCAGGCCAAAGCGGCGGTTACTGGATATTGCTCGCGGTGTTGGCGGTGCTGGTCGCCATGGGTTACGCTGCGGCGCACTACATGGAAGTCAATGGCCACTATGTCACCGGTATGTCCAACCAGATTGTCTGGGGCACGCCCCATGTGTTTGCGGTGTTTTTGATCGTTGCCGCATCCGGCGCGCTGAACACCGCATCGATTTCGTCGGTGTTCGGCAAGAGCGACTACAAATCCCTGGCGCGGTTGTCCGCGTTGCTTTCGGTCGCGTTGTTGGTGGGGGGGCTGATCGTCCTGGTTCTGGATCTGGGCCGGCCGGAGCGGTTGATCGTCGCCATGACCTATTACAATTTCAAGTCCATCTTCGCCTGGAATATCTTCTTATATATCGGCTTTTTGCTGGTGGTTGCCATCTACCTGTGGATGATGTTCGAACCGCGCATGAACAAGTTCGGTAAATCCGCCGGCACCGTCGCGTTTATCTGGCGTTTTGTGCTCACCACCGGTACCGGTTCGATTTTCGGATTTCTGGTCGCGAGGCAGGCCTATGACGCGGCGATCATGGCGCCATTGTTTATCATCATGTCGTTGTCGTTCGGCACCGCGATATTTCTTTTGGTGCTGATTGCCGCGTTTGAGTGGACCGGCCGGCCGCTTGATGACGACATCCTGCGCCGGTTGAAAAATCTGTTGGCCATCTTTGTGTCGGCGGTGCTCTATATGACCCTGGCCTACCACTTGACCAACCTGTATGCGACCGAACATCACGGCGTCGAGAGGTTTATTCTGCTGGATGGCGGCGTGTACACGACGATGTTCTGGTTGTTTCAAGTCATTCTCGGCGGCGTCGTGCCGTTGGTGATCCTCTTCTCCCCAACACTCAGTCGTACCCGGGGAGCATTGATCGCTGCATCGATATTGGTCGTTATCGGCGGCTTGGCGCAGGTCTACGTGATCATCATCGGCGCACAGGCCTTTCCGCTGGTGTTGTTTCCCGGCATGGAAGAGAACAGCACGTTTTTCGACGGCGCCGTCAACAGTTACACACCGAGTGCGCCGGAGATACTGCTGGGCATCGGCGGCATCGCTCTCGCGCTATTGATTGCGGTGGTCGCGATGCGGGTACTGCCATTTCTTCCCGAACGGCTCGGCGAGCAGCCTTCAGCCACCTCGGAGCCGGTAGCTGCTGAAGCGGCGGCGGGTTAACCCGCTGGCATTGATGCTCTGGGGTTTCCCGGAGAACAATCACCATCATGGCTTGCATCTATATCGCGGCGGCACACAAATCGTCGGGTAAGACCACGGTATCCCTCGGCCTGTGCGCCGCGCTCAGGGCGTGCGGTCACACCGTCCAGCCGTTCAAGAAAGGTCCCGATTACATCGATCCAAACTGGCTGCGCCAGGCTGCCGGCCGCGATTGTTACAACCTCGATTTCAACACCATGGATAGCGCGCAACTGCGCAACACGGTAGCGACCCACACCGCCGATGCGGACATCGCGATCATCGAGGGTAACAAAGGCCTGTTCGACGGCATGGATGTGCATGGCGCCGACAGCAATGCCGCCTTAGCGGGCTTGTTGCAGGCACCGGTGATACTGGTGATTGATACCCGCGGCATGACCCGCGGTATTGCGCCGTTGGTGTCCGGTTACCGGGCCTTCGATACGAGCATCAACATCGCGGGTGTAATCCTCAACCAAGTGGGCGGACCGCGCCACGAAGCAAAACTTCGTGCCGCCCTTAAAGAATATACCGACGTGCCGGTGGTGGGCGTGCTCAACAAGGCGCCACATCTCATTATTAAAGAGCGCCACCTGGGATTGGTGCCGGGTAACGAGGACGCACACGCAGCGCGCACCATCCAACGGATACGCACGGCCGTCGCCGATGGTGTCGATCTTCAACGAATCGTCGCGATTGCAGGCCAGGCTCCGGCGTTACCGGCGCCACAGGCGTATGCGGATGTTCGACACCAACCGGCGGTCCGCATCGGCATTCCACGGGATGCGGCGTTCGGGTTTTATTATCCCGATGATTTAGATGAGATGCGGCGTGCCGGCGCGGAGTTGGTGTTGTTTGACTCACTGCGCGACCGCGTGTTGCCTGAGGTTGACGGTTTGTTCATCGGCGGTGGTTTTCCCGAGACCCAGATGCAAGCGCTGGCGGCCAACGAGTCCCTGCGCCGCGACGTACTGCGTTTCGTCGAGGCGGATGGGCCGGTGTATGCCGAATGCGGGGGATTGATGTATCTCGGACGGCGCCTGAGCTGGCGCGGCCGTCAGTATGAAATGGTCGGTGCCCTGCCGCTGGACGTGATAATGCAAGACCGACCCGTGGGGCGCGGCTATGTCAAATTGACCGAAACTGGCCGATCACCGTGGGGGTCGATCGTGTCCAACGGCGCCGACGTCATACGTGCCCATGAGTTTCATTACTCGCGGATCGAGAAGCTAAATGTGCCGGGGGTGTTTGCTTACCGGGTACAGCGCGGCTTTGGCATCGACGGTGAATTCGATGGATTGATTCATCGCAACGTGGTCGCCAACTACGCCCATTTGCGGAACATGAATCCGGTCTGTTGGGCGCAGCGATTTGTCGAATTTGTCAGACGCTGTGCGGGCTCAACCCAAACCAATGCGGAATAGATTATGAAAATTACCGTGACCGAAGCGGCGGCTAAACAGATAGGGGAGACCGCCAAACAAGGCGAAATGCAGGGGATGACGCTGCGCATCGCGGCCAAGCGCAAACAAGACGGGTCGATCGACTATGCCATGGGTTTTGACGAGGCGAAGCAAAACGACGATCGTATCGAAGCGTCCGGCATCAATATCGTCGTCGCACCCACCAGCGCGGAGCTGTTGAACGGCATGACTCTGGATTTCGTCGCACTCGAATCAGGCACCACAGAATTTATCTTCCTCAACCCCAACGATCCTCACTACATCCCTCCCGAACCGTAGCCTCGTCCCGCGGGAACAGACCCCAAGGTCGTTTAACCCGCATATTGCACGAAGGATACCGGATGATAGCGATGGGACTTGTGCTGCGCGTAGTCGCAGCTCAAGCACTGCGACTACGCGCAGGAGCGAAATGCATAGCCGTAGCTATAAGTTGAGTGAAGCGCTAGTCCAGGTGTTCGCGACCAAGTCAGCGCCGGAATAGTCCCGCCTCTATTCATGGTCTGCACTTAAGAGACCCGTGGCGCGTCTTCCATGACATGGCGACATTCGGTTTTCCAGGTTGCTTGGCGAGAATAGAGACGGGGCGCCGTGGTGCAATATGCGGGTTAACCCGCATATTGCACCAGTATCCGGGAAGCTGGTGCAGGACAGGGGCGGCTGAACACCGGACTGGAGCGAAAGTCATAGCCGTAGCTATGGCTTGAGTGAAGTCCAAGTGCAGGCGCACCTG
>CALZGZ010000177.1 GCA_945787105.1 uncultured Gammaproteobacteria bacterium | reverse complement strand
TGGCTGGTCCAGGCACACCTGAACTTGAACTTCACTCAAGCCATAGCTACGGCTATGACTTTCGTTCCAGTCCGGCGTTCAGCCGCCCCTGTCCTGCGCCAGCTTCCCGGATACTGATGCAATATGCGGGCTAGAATTCTAGAAAAGATAGTACTTATAGGGGTTCTCGCATGTCTTGGACTGCTGAGTGTATGGTTGCAGTTCGGTATAATCGAAGAACAACCGGTTTCGTTTGATAGCGGACAGCGTCACGATCCGGACTACTATATTGAGAACTTTACTGCAGTTGGCATGGATGAGCAGGGGCAACGTCGTTATGTTCTAGAGGCCGAACGAATGGTGCATTATCCTGATGATGACACCGCGTTGTTGGATAGTCCCCACGTGGTGGAATATGACAATCAGGCTGCACCCCGGCATACCTATGCCGAGTCGGGCTGGGTTTCATCTAATGGTAATGAGATTTTATTGACGGGAAACGTTCGAGTGATCCAAGGCCAGGATCAGCAGGGACCGGGGGGTGTTATGACTACCGAAAAAATGCGCATCGTGCTGGATCGCGGCCAAGGAAAAACCCAATCCAAGTAACAGATAACTTCTGTTTTAGGTCAGGAGCTCATGAAGACAGCAAAATTACTGATTTTACTAACCAGCGCACTGTGGACAATTGGCGCCATGGCGCTCAGTTCCGACCGGGACCAACCGGCGGTAATCGAAGCAGACGATGTCGAGTTCGATTTTCGCACCGGTGTAAGAACATATCGCGGTAATGTGTCCGTGGTACAGGGTACGCTGGAGATCAATTCAGATAAACTGATTGTCAATTATAAAGACGGAAAAATGCAAGACGCCACGGCTTGGGGAAATCCGGCTAGATTTCGCCAGCGCCCGGATGGTAAGCAAGCCGACGTGATTGGTAAAGGGAAAAAAATACTTCTCAATGAAGTAAAAAATACACTCACGCTCTACACGAAGGCCAGCCTAAAACAAGGTTCAGACACAGCACATGGTGAGATCATCATTTATGATATGGCCAAGGATAAGCTCCGCGTGAAAGGTGCGGCTTCTACGACACGCGCAAAGAAAACCGACAAAGAAAAAGACAAACAACCGACAGGACGTTCACGCATCGTGATCACGCCCGGCCGCAGCAACAAATAGCACCGTTAGCTGGAAATGAGCACCCTGGCCACTCAAGGCCTTTGTAAGGAATACAAGGGTTTAATGGTTGTTGACCACGTAAACCTAGATGTTCAAAGTGGAGAGGTCGTTGGCTTGTTGGGACCGAACGGCGCCGGTAAGACTACATGTTTTTACATGATAGTCGGACTGATACGCCGCGATAGCGGTGAAATTTGGCTGGACGATGAGAATATCAGCGATCTGCCAATGCACGAACGCGCGCGTTTGGGTATCGGTTATCTTCCCCAGGAACCTTCAGTATTCCGCAAACTCAGTGTGGAGGACAATATCGCGGCAGTGCTGGAGGCACAACCAAACCTTGACAAACAAGAACTTCGCCATCGTGTCGAAGTTTTGTTGGAAGAATTCGGAATTACACACAAACGGAATAGTGTGGGCATTAGTCTGTCAGGTGGGGAACGCCGCCGAGTAGAAATCGCGCGGGCGTTGGCGGTGCAGCCTTATTTCATACTTCTTGATGAACCTTTTGCCGGAATTGACCCTATATCAGTTGGTGACATCCAACAGATAATCGCCTATCTACGTGACAGTGGCATTGGTGTATTGATCACCGACCACAATGTCCGGGAGACTTTGGGAATCTGTGATCGTGCTTATATATTAAGTGAAGGAAAAGTTCTAACGTCAGGTACGGCTGATGAAATCCTGGCGCATCAGGAAGTTAGGGAAGTTTACCTCGGGTCGAATTTTAGACTATAAATCATAGTATTTGGGGACACTGATGCTCCGCAGCAGAACAATCGAAAATAAGCTAAAATGTAAGCAACAAGTTGTTAGCAAATTTCATCCTGGTTTAAGGGTGACAGAGGTTGGTGTTGTATACCGTTTTGTTTGGCAAGGTAACACGCAAAGTAGTCATCCTATCTTAGCTTAGCGTTTGAGGAAACAGGGGTAGTTGCCATCGCGTAGCCCATGAAACAATCCTTAGAACTAAAGTTTGCGCAGCGTCTAACGATGACGCCGCAACTGCAGCAGGCTATCCGCTTGTTGCAGCTTTCGGCCATCGAGCTTCAGGAAGAGATTCAACAGGCCCTAGAGGAAAACCCTCTTTTGGAAGAGCAAGACGACGGTGTCGATGATGACGATACCGAATTGTTGTCCAATGGGGAGTCGGATACCGAAGCAGCGCAGTCAGAGCCCGAATCACTACCAGAAACAGATATTCAGTTTGCAGACGATACTATCGTAGCCGATAGCATGGCTGGTGCGGATTGGGAGGATTTTGAACTACCTTATGCTCCGAGTCGGCACAATGATGAAGACACAGGCTTGGAGATTGATGCTCGAAGTAGTGCGCCCACAACCTTGCGTGATCACTTGCTTTGGCAAATGCATATGACGCTTTTTTCGGAAACCGACCGCAAGATCGCCCAGGTAATCATAGACTCTGTTGATGACGATGGGTATCTCACATCATCTTGTGACGAGATCAAGCATATGCTCGAGGATGAAGTGGAAGTGGATGATGACGAAATCGAAGCCACACTTCATCAAATCCAAAATTTTGATCCGCCTGGTGTGTGCGCCCGCGATCTCAGAGAATGCTTACTTCTCCAGTTACGACTACTAGAAAATAACTCCGATACTGCTGACATCGCTAAGAGGCTTGTGTCAGATCATCTCGGATTGCTAGGTACGCGTGACTATTCGCAGTTAAAACGATTACTCAAGACCGATACCCCCCGGCTGCAACTCGCCATACAATTAGTACAGGGTCTAAATCCTAGACCTGGGAGCGTAATACAACCGCAGCAAACCAAGTATGTCGTTCCTGACGTAATTGTGAAAAAAATAAAGAACCTATGGCGCGCTGAACTCAACGGCGATACTCTTGCCCAGCTTCGCATCAATCGAACTTATAAATCAATGATCCGTAGAGGTGACAACAGCACAGACAACAAGTACATACAGGATCACCTCCAGGAGGCACGATGGTTTATAAAAAGCCTACGCAATCGTAACGAGACTCTACTCAAAGTGGCCCGGGTCATCGTCGAAAGACAAAGCAACTTTTTCGAGCACGGCGAAGAAGCGATGAAGCCAATGGTGCTCTCTGATGTCGCCGAAACACTCGATATGCACGAGTCAACTATCTCTCGGGCAACAACCCAGAAGTATCTATTGAGCCCACGAGGTGTTTTTGAGTTAAAATTTTTCTTCTCCAGTCATGTCAACACCGCGGACGGAGGAACTTGCTCGTCTACGGTAATTCGTTCCTTGATCAAGAAACTCGTAGCGACCGAACCGCCGACCAAGCCCATCAGTGATAGTAAGATCGCTCAATTGCTCGACCAACAGGGTATCCGGGTGGCTAGGCGTACGGTCGCGAAGTATCGGGAACATATGAACATTCCACCTTCTAATCAGCGCAAGTCGCTGTCGTAATTGAGATATGCCAAAGGAATAGTTAGAACAGACAAGCCCGCAACTCTTCCATCACACTAATTTTTTGGAGGGTAATGATGCACATAACAGTTAGCGGCCATCAGATGAATGTTACGTCACCACTTCGAAAATATGTGACAAATAAACTGGAACGTATTGAACGGCACTTTGATGACGTCACAAATACCAATGTAGTGCTTCATGTCGAAAAAACACGCCATCTTGCCGAAGCGACAATAAAGGCAAAAGGTGCGACGTTACATGCCAATGCCGAGGCCGAAGACATGTACGCGGCAATTGATGCATTAACCAGCAAGCTTGATCGACAAGTAAAAAAACACAAGGAAAAGACTACACGTCGTTACCGTAACGGTGGCGCACTTAAAGATCAGGCCTTAAAATGAGCTTACCTTTAACACAAGTTGTCAACCGGCATTCAGGCACCAAATTGAACGATACAAAAATCAACAATTTTCTGACACCCGAACGGGTCGAAGTGCATTGGCAGGTGTCGAGCAAGAAGAGATTGCTTGAAAGCATCGCTGCGTTACTGACAAAAGGGAACGCCGGGTTGGACAAAAAAACCATTTTCCAAATTCTCACCGAGCGTGAGCGCCTTGGCAGTACAGGCATTGGTGAAGGTGTCGCGCTACCGCATGGCCGGGTCAACTCCCTGGATCAAGTAATTGGGGCATTTGCGGTATTGGATTCAGCGCTGGATTATGATGCGGTAGACAAACAACCGGTGAACTTGGTATTCGCACTACTGGTGCCTGCAGAAGCCAACGAGGAACACCTACGTATCCTCGCGCATCTTGCCAAACTCTTTAATGAAACCGGACTACGAAGGAAATTAAAGACAACGCGCTCAGCTGCGGAAGCATACCGTATATTAACAGACTGGCAGGTCTGAGCACCGGAAATTGTCTATTCCTTCTCGAAGGATCCGGTAAATCTGAGTTATGGTGGCAAACTGGTCACAGTATATTCACCTATCGTCGCCTTAACTCTGATATTCGGTATCGTTCTCAGTTCGTTACGTGAAGTTTCTTATCGTCAGCGGCCTGTCCGGCTCAGGCAAGTCCATCGCCCTCCAGGCGTTGGAAGACATGGGATACTACTGTATCGATAATCTGCCCGGTGTACTGATACCGCATTTCGCTCAGCAAGTTCTCGCACAATCGGAATATGGTTTGGACAATTGCGCAGTAAGTATTGACTCCCGAAACCGCGGTTTTCTCGAGTCGGTACCGGAGAATCTACAGGAACTAGGAAAACTAGGTATGGACTACAAGGTGATTTTCCTCGAGGCGGAGGAATCCGTACTGATCAAGCGATACAGCGAGACGCGGCGAAAACATCCGCTGACCGGACCAGATACGCCCTTGGTGGAAGGAATCCGGCGTGAAAAAGAACTTCTCTCTCCACTTTCCGACGCGGCTACTAGACGCATAGATACCAGTAACACAACACCCCAGGAGCTTCGCAGCCTAGTTAAGGACTTCGCCGGTGGCGAGCTCAGTTCTGCACCGACGTTGCTTTTCGAGTCGTTTGGATACAAACACGGAACGCCACTGGATGCGGATTTTGTGTTCGACGTCCGCTGTCTTCCGAATCCGTTCTGGAATAGCGAACTTCGCTCATTATCTGGTCTTGATACCAAAGTAATCGACTTTCTGGAAGATCATAATGAAGTACCACGAATGATCGATGACGTGCGTAATTTCGTCGAGGAATGGCTACCTTATTTCAAAACTGAAAACCGTAGCTATATAACCATCGCAATCGGATGCACCGGAGGTCAACACCGATCGGTTTATGTGGCTCAAAAGCTTGCTGACTATTTCGGTGCTCAACCTCTGAACGTACAGGTACGACACCGCGAACTAGCGTAAAGATTCGAGAATCACCATGATGTTATTCGATCGCGATGTTTGTGACGTTAATGATCAATCAGACTGTCACTATCATCAATAAGCTCGGGTTACATGCTCGAGCTGCTGCGAAGTTTGTAAACACAGCGTTGCGCTATGAGAGCGATGTTTGTTTAAAATGTAACCAACGACGAGCAGATGGGAAGAGTATTATGAGCATAATGATGCTTGCTGCCCCGCAAGGAACCTCGATTGATCTGGAAGTCGATGGAAAGGATGAGCAAGAAGCGATTGACGTACTAGTTGATCTCATTAACAATCGTTTTGAGGAAGAAGAATAGATGCTGACCCTGCATGGAGCTGGAATCGGAAAAGGCATTACGATTGGTACTGCGGTCGTACTGCAAGGACCGACCATGGATATTCCGGAGTACATGGTTTCAGACGATGAAATCGAATCGGAAATCGCTCGGTTCCAGAACGCAATACAGGCCGCCCGCTCACAACTCAGTAGTATTCGGGACCATATCCCGAGCAATGCACCCTCAGAAAGCGCGATGTTCATCGAGGCCCATCTGTTGATGATGGATGATCCATTGATTGCCTTAGAACCTCTGGAAACTATCCGCAATGAGCATGTTAATGCAGAATCTGCGTTGCAAAGACATGCGGAATCTTTAGTTCGCGCCTTTGAGGAGATGGAGGATCCATACCTTAGAGACAAGAAAACCGATATCAACCAAGTGGTCAATCGCATACAACAAAACCTGCTTAATGTGGATCAAGAAGATATAGATGGCATAGAGGAAGGTCTGGCAGGAAAAATTGTTATCACCACGGATCTGGCCCCGGCGGATACCGTCCTATTGAAGCACCACAAAATGAGCGCATTTGTGACCGATCTGGGAGGGCCAATTTCACACACCGCGATATTGGCACGCAGCTTGAAGATACCCGCTATTGTCGGTCTACATGGCGCCACCCGGTATATACGTCATGGGGAAACCCTTATCGTGGATGGCAAACGGGGCACTGTCATTCTCTCACCGGACCAGGAGGTCTTAGATGCCTACCATGATCGTTATGGGAAAAACCTACACATACAACAAGAACTAGAAGCGCTACGCACCAGCGAGGCCGTAACCCGAGACGGACAACCGATTCAATTGATGGCTAATATCGAGTTGCCGGAAGATATCGAGGCAACGCAAAGGGCATATGCCGATGGAGTCGGCCTATATCGTACCGAATATCTGTTCATGAACCGTCAAGAGCCGCCCACAGAGGCAGAACAATTCAGTGCTTACAAGCAGGTAGTGACGGCGCTCAAGAAACCAATCACTATTCGCACTTTGGATTTAGGTGCCGATAAACAAGTGGACGGCGGCCGTCCAAATCTTGACACCACTACTAACCCAGCCCTGGGTCTGCGTGCGGTAAGGTTGTGCCTGCATGAGCCGGGTCTGTTCAAACCGCAGCTGCGAGCCATACTTCGCGCGTCTGCTTTTGGACCAATCGAGATGATGATCCCAATGGTGTCAAGTCTCGATGAGTTGGGTCAAGTGCTGGATTTGATTGAAGAGATCAAACAAGAACTGCGAAAACAGGGTCATGCCTATGACGAACATATTCCCATCGGTGGCATGATTGAGGTCCCGGCAGCCGCAATCGCAGCGGATTTATTCGCCTCGCGACTCAATTTCCTATCTATCGGCACCAATGACTTGATCCAATACACGCTGGCCATAGATCGTGTAGACGATGCAGTAAACTATCTTTACGACCCATTGCACCCATCAGTACTTCGACTGATAAAAATGACCATCGATGCCGGCAATCGAGCCGGAGTCCCGGTGGCGATGTGCGGTGAGATGGCGGGTGAATCCAGATACACCAAGCTCTTACTCGGCCTGGGTCTGCGTAACTTCAGCATGGAACCAGATTCATTATTGGAGATCAAAAAGGTAATACGAGAGACTGATCTAACCACACTATCCGACTTCATTCGCGAAATATTGACGTGCGCAGACCCCAACGAACTTCGTATGTTGGTTGAGAAGCTGGACTCGTAACTCTTGATCTTTCCGTCATCGTTGACCTGAACGGTCGAAGTCTACAGTTTTGTGCAAGTCTTAAGTCTCGGATTTGCTATTTCTACGGCATCCAACCAGATTGGAACCACATATTTCTATCCTATTTCTTGCCTCCCCGGAGTAATGGTTGCGTAATTAATAATCTTTGTACCAACATATACATGGTTCGGCTCATGCACCTTTTGTGTTAAGTTGGAACGACCGAGGCGAACGATCTTTATCCTAATACTTCATGTCCAAGCCCGACCAAACCGATAACTTAGACCTGTTGATTGCCGCCGTGGAGTCACAAGACTCGGAGCGCATCCGAGTGTTACTCAGTGATTTGCACTCGGCCGATGTCGCTAAGTTACTCGAGAGCCTGACACCGGAACAACGCCCCGCCGTATGGTCCGAGGTTTCTCCAACAGCCAAGGGAGAGGTGCTAGTAGAGGTGCCCGATGGCGTTCGCGAGGATTTACTCGCCGACATGGACAAAGAAACGCTTGTTACCGCGGTTCGCTACTTGGACATCGACGACATTGCCGACCTCATTCCTGATTTACCTGATGATGTCTTAGCCGATGTGCTGTTCAACGTTGACAAGGAGGCACGCGCGAGTTTGGGCGAGGTACTGTCCTATCCGGAAGACACCGCCGGCGGACTGATGAACGTAGATGCAATCATGATCCGCGAAAATATTTCGCTACGCGTAGTGATTCGCTATTTGCGACTACGCGGGCATCTTCCAGATCACACTGACAAACTTTTTGTCGTTGACCGCGAGAATCACTTGAAGGGTGTGCTACCCGTAACCACCCTGCTCACGGCGCCGGCTTCTGATCGTGTCGGCATTCACTGTGATCGCAAACCGATTACGCTGAATGCAATGGATCCACAAGACGATGTGGCCCAGGCGTTTGAGAAATACAACCTGATTTCCGCGCCGGTAGTGGATGAGCAGGAACAATTGCTCGGCCGTATCACCGTAGACGATGTGGTCGATGTAATCCGCGAAGACGCGGATCATTCGGTGATGGCGCGGGCGGGCCTGAGTCAGGAAGAGGATATTTTCGCTCCAGTCGCGCGCAGCACGAAAAACCGCGCGGTCTGGTTAGGCGTTAATCTGATCACCGCCATCATTGCGTCGTGGGTAATCGGACAATTCGAGCGGGCAATTGAAAAACTGGTGGCCCTAGCAGTACTGATGCCAATCGTCGCCAGTATGGGTGGTAATGCAGGGACGCAAACGCTCACTGTGGTTATTCGTGGTCTGAGCGTGGGCACCATCACCCACGCGAATGCCTGGCAGGTATTAAAAAAGGAATCCTTAGTCGGGGGGCTTAACGGAATAATATGGGCGTTGGCAGTCGCAATAGTGGCAACGCTGTGGTACCACGACTACGCACTGGGACTCATTATCGCCCTGGCGATGATAATAAATATCGTAATATCAGCATTAGCCGGTGTCATCTTGCCATTTGTTTTGCAGCGCCTTGGGGTGGACCCGGCGCTGGCCGGCGGCGTCGCACTCACTACCATCACCGACGTGGTGGGATTCCTGTCTCTACTGGGCCTAGCCGCTCTGTTTCTCATCTAATTCTTGTCGGAGCCGCAAGTTAACCAATACTGCGACTCCCATGCCAAGCACGGCCAACACGATCATTATCAGGTTCCCGAAACGCACATAGGGCGTAGTTCCCGTCATCGGCTGTACCGTATCCAGGATTACGGTCTTGATGAACTGCGAGGATCTTGTAGAGATTTTCCCACGATGATCGATCACCGCAGAGACACCAGTGTTACCGGCACGCACCATCGGACGGCCCATCTCGACCGCGCGCATTTGTGCCATTTGTAATCGTTGATGCGGTCCGAACGAGTCGCCAAACCAGGCATCCTCACTGACATTGACCAACAGCCTTGCATCGGGAAGCATCACACGTACATCTTCTGGGAATGCATCCTCATAACAGATACTGACGCCAAGCGGATTGCCCACCGCCATCAGCGGCGCTTGTGCGCCCGACCAACTGCTGAAGTCCGACATCGGAATATGGAGATAGTCCAATAACCATCCTAGCACTGAGGACAACGGTAGAAATTCACCGAACGGGACCAGGTGACGTTTGCGATAAAAAGATAATGAATTACTAACCGCAACCACGCTGTTGTAGAATCTGTCTCCAGTTGCATCCGTGCGACGTTCTAGAATCCCGAACACAAAGTCAGCGGGGTGATCCTCGAGTCCGCGCCAAAACGACTCCGGCAGTTCATCAGCATAAACCGGTAATGCAGATTCCGGCCATACGATCAATTCAGCATCAGTGTTATCACTCAACTCCATGTATTGTGCGAGAATGCCGGAACGTCTATCTACGCGCCACTTGTCTACTAACGGAATATTACCTTGCACTAAAGCAACCTTAACCGGCTTACCCTTCGGTTCCACCCAATTGATTCGGTCTAGCAACCAACCAGCAGCAATCAACGTGATGGCAACCGCGATACCCAACGGGGCAAAACGAGAACGATTGACAACGACCGCAACAATCGCACCGACGGTCACCGCAGTGAACCAACTCACACCATAAACACCAACTACCGAGGCGAACCCGCCTAACGGCCACCCCACCTGACTATATCCCAGACTCAGCCATGGGAAACCGCTCAACAACCAACCACGTAACCATTCTGACATCGCCCACAGACTAGGGATGACCAGTGTCGCTCGCACCAGGGTGTTTGTTCCAGGCCATGCGGCCTGCAATCCACCGACCGCCGCGGGAAATAAAGAGAGATACAAAACGAAAACCGTCACTACAATGCCTGCCAGTGGAGCAGGCATGTTTCCAAAATCGTGCAGGCTCACATAGACCCAAGAAACGCCAACGCCAAACATCCCAACGCCGAACATAAAGCCCAACCAAAAACATTGCCGAACCGACGCCCCCAGCCAAAACAAGAATAATAGCGCTGGGCAAACTATGGAAAGCGGATACCAGTTGAACGGCGAGAACGCAAAAACCGCCAACGCCCCTGCTATCAGCGCAGCAAGATATCGCATCCTATGTCGCCGATGTGGTTTCTTCGACGTCGGTAGTTTCGATCAGATTGACCTTAATTAGATGAACTCGGCGGCTGTCTGAATTAAGAATTTCGAAGCGAAATCCATTCAATTCCACAAACTCTCCTGGTTTTGGGACATGTCCAAAACCTTGGATAATCAAACCACCCACCGTATCATTTTCTTCTACATCGAATGCGGTCTCAAAGTGCGTGTTGAATTCGTCTACCGGTAACAGTGCCTTGACCACATACTCACTCTCATCATGTTGAAGAATCATCTCGGCATCCTCTTCCGTATCGTGCTCATCCTCGATATCACCTACGATCTGTTCCAGCACATCTTCAATGGTAACCAGACCAGCAATTCCGCCATATTCATCAACGACAATCGCCATGTGGTTACGGTTCGCGCGAAATTCAGTCAACAACACGTTCAGGCGTTTACTTTCAGGAATGAAAACAGCCGGGCGCAACATTTCACGCATATTGAACCTGGCTTTGTGTGTTTCCTCGAAATAACGGAGCACGTCTTTAGCCAGTAAAATACCGACGACTTTATCTCGGTCTCCGTCTATGACCGGGAATCTGGAGTGCGCACTTTCTACCAATACCGGTAAGAATTCTTCCGGCAGGCTGTCCTTATCCACGACCACCATCTTGGGCCGCGGTATCATTATGTCCCGTACCTGCATGTCGGCGACTTGTAACACACGCTGTATGGTGTCCAGCGCATCCTGATCCAACAAACCACGGCGTTGAGATTTGATCAGCAACTCGATGAGCTGCGCACGCGAGAATGGTTCCGAGCTGAACCGATTTTGCAGACGTTCTGTAATACGTTGTAAATACGACGGAGGCTTTTCGCTATTATCCATCTAAATGGCTATATGGGTTTAAGAAACCTAGCTGTTCAACGATCTCGGATTCCAATCGTTGCATAATTTGTGCATCGTCGTTGACTTCGTGGTGGTACCCACACAGATGTAGCACCCCATGAGCGATTAAATGTGCCCAGTGAGCATGTAGCGTCTTACCTTGCTCCTGCGCTTCACGGGAAATCACCGGCGCGCAGACGACGATATCCCCCAGGATACTGGTTTTCACATTCGGCGGATCTTCAAACGGGAACGACAATACATTTGTCGCCGTTTCCTTATTGCAGTACTGCTCGTTGAGCTGCCGCCCATCATCTTCATCGACTATTCGCACAGTAAGTTCGGCCTTTTCCTCAGCGACCTTGCTATATGCCGTTGCCGCCCATGTTTCAATCAGCGCTGGTGCCGGAACACCTGGCGCGGAAGAAACATTTTGCACTTCAGTGGTTAAGTCAACCATCACCACCGGTGTCTTTCGTATTCATCGAAGCATGTGACTCATACGCCTCGACGATCTTTTGCACCAGAGGATGTCGCACGACATCCCTGGGTTTAAATATCGTCACATAAATATCACTAATGTCTTTCAGTACATCGATCGCGTGCTTGAGACCCGGTTGCGCCGCTGGCGGCAAATCGGTTTGCGTAAGGTCCCCGGTTACCACTGCCTTGGAGCGAAAACCGATCCGGGTTAGAAACATCTTCATCTGCTCCA
>CALZGZ010000176.1 GCA_945787105.1 uncultured Gammaproteobacteria bacterium | reverse complement strand
TTTTGCGCCTCGTCCAAGATCACGAAGCAGTCGTTGAGGGTCCGTCCACGCATATAGGCCAAAGGTGCCAACTCAATTATGTTCCGATCTATGAGCCGCGCTACTTTTTCGAACCCCAACAGTTCATACAACGCATCGTATAGCGGCCGTAAGTAGGGATCTACTTTCTGTCCGATGTCACCGGGTAAGAAACCCAATCTTTCCCCGGCCTCTACTGCGGGTCGCACCAGGACGATGCGACTGACCTCTTCCTTAATCAGAGCCTGCACCGCGCACGCCACGGCTAAGTAAGTCTTACCGGTACCCGCCGGACCGACACCGAAATTAACATCATAGACCAGCATACCCTTTATATATCTGTGCTGACGGCTATTCTGTCCGCTGACCTTACGCTTTGGCGTATCGACGATCAGTGACGGATCATCCATCATCTTTTGCCCTTTATGTTCCACTTGGCGTAGCGCGCGATGCACAGTCTCTGCCGACAACTGTGTATTACCCTCGGTATGTCGATACAGCTGTTGTAAAACGCGTTCCGCGTTTTCTGCCGACTCAAGTTGTCCGGTGACGCTGAAAACACTACCTCTGTTGGTGATGTGGACGCCGAGATACGATTCTATTTGCTTGATATGGGCGCCCAATTGGCCACACAATCCGGCTAACCGCTCATTATTGGTAGGTGTCAAGGAAAAAGTAACCGCAGTTGCTTTAGCGCTCACGATAACAACGACTGACTCGCTAGGCTAGGATTTCGCGGAGGCAAGTAATTGGCTGCCGGGTGAATCACAATTGACATACCTACCGCGTAAGGAATTCGGAAGCGCCATGGTGATCTCGACGTCAACAAATCGCCCCATCAACCAATGCGGTCCATCAAAGTTTACGACACGATTATTCTCGGTTCTCCCGGATAACTGATTCGGATTCTTTTTGGCTGGACGATCCACCAGTACCTTCTGAACAGTACCTATCATCAGACTGCTTATATCTCGCGCCAACTCGTTGATACGTACTTGCAAAATCTCCAATCGTTGTTGTTTGAGTTGTTGCGGCACATCGTCCGCAAAGTCAGATGCCGGCGTACCGGGCCTTGCGCTATATAAAAAGCTGAATGATTGATCAAAACGTACTTGATCGATCAGTTGCATCGTCGCCGCGAAATCTTCGTCTGTCTCCCCGGGGAAACCAACAATAAAATCGCTTGAGATACTGATGTTGGGTCGCTTTTCACGCAGACATTGTATTAAATATACATATTGCGCCACGGTGTATTGGCGTTTCATCGCCCGGAGAATTCGATCGGAGCCGCTTTGGACCGGCAGATGTACGTGACTGACCAATTTGGGCAGATCTGCGTATGCTTCAATCAAGCTTGCACTGAAATCTAACGGATGCGAGGTGGTATAGCGGATGCGATCGATGCCGTCGATTTCGGAAACATATCGTAATAACAGTGCAAAATCAGCCACACCTCCATTGTGCATTCGACCCTGATAACCATTCACATTCTGCCCTAATAACGTGACTTCCCGAACTCCTTGTTCCGAGAGACTCGCGATTTCTTCTATGACATCGTCAAAGGGACGACTAAATTCTTCACCCCGCGTATAGGGAACGACACAGAAACTACAATACTTGCTGCATCCCTCCATTACCGACACAGAGGCGCTTACACTTTCGATCCGGGGCGGTGGCAAATTGTCAAATTTTTCTATCTCAGGAAAGTCTATATCGATGCTGGGTTGTCGGACCCGTATGGTTTCATCGATTAATGCGGGTAGCCGATGTAGCGTCTGAGGGCCAAAAATGATGTCGACATAGGGAGCACGATTCAGGATTTGTTGGCCTTCTTGGCTGGCAACACAACCACCAACGCCGATGATTAATTCTGGTCTCTGTTCCTTAAGCTCACGCCAACGGCCCAGTTGAGAAAACACCTTCTCTTGCGCTTTCTCGCGTACTGAGCATGTGTTGAGTATTAATACATCCGCCGCCTCGGGATCAGCGGTGATCTCTAAATGATGCGACTCACGCAGAGTATCGCCCAGACGCATGGAGTCGTATGCATTCATCTGACAACCAAACGTTTTAATAAAGAGTTTTTGAATCACTGGACGTGAGCGTAGACCGGGCGCAGTTATGCGGCCCGCGCGTGAGGAGTTTCACGGGAGGTCGTAGCCAAGAAACAAATACGGCTCAACAATGTTAATAATCGTAAACCAACGGGTCTAATCCACAGTCTAGCCGACTCGGGCTACGATACTCAAGTGATGGCAGAGGATGTCTGCAACTATATATAACCTATAATAATCAATACGTTACCGGCATATCCCCACCGTTCTCGGCAACCCCTGAGTTTTTAAACCTGATTTCCACCGCCGCATCGGATACCGGCTGCTAGCCGAATCTACTATGCTAGGATTGCACAGCCGAACTCATTAATTCATAGGGTCCCCAGATGCGATCCAGTGAGACTCGTATCTATACATCTTTCAAAGCACATAACCGGTCACGTATCGCTGGTCGGTTCTTGCTCACATCCATGATTGCGTTTTTCGCTGTTGCCGCTGTATTGGTCTATTTATACGTCCCGACTCCCATTTCCCCCGGTAAACCAAAGTTGCAAGCAAATAATCTCTTATCTACATCCTCAGACCACAGCGAGGAATTGGCTATTAAGAAGATATTGGTCGAATACGTACATGCCATGCTCTTAGAAGAACCTAATAATTACAACAATCTGTTCACTGACAATTATGCAAACAACAACGGTACCAACCGAACGATCATGCCGAAAGCGACCAGTGTGCAGATTAGTCGACCCACAATATCACTCACTTCCCCTAACGATGCCCGCGTTCGATTCACCCAAATAATTCGCACATCTAACGACTCACTTCAGTCGCAAGAACGTTTACTACTAAAACGTGCATCCACTACAGGTTGGCGAATCGATAAACGCGCAACTCAACCGATCATGAACTCCATTTCACATACGAAAAATATGTCACTGGATTACAACTCATTCTTGTACATCAAAAGTGAAAAGGAAAAACAGCACGACATAACAACAATCAAAGATTTGGTCCAATTTTGGGCCGTGGCGAGAGCGGAAGCAGATATGGAAGGAATAGTAACCACTTACAAGCAGGGGATTTGGGAGAGAAGAGGCGTCACCAAAGACCAGTGGCTAGAGGAATTCAGAAATCCAAAAAACGTAACAACAACGAACGTTAATGTTGTTTTCCCCGGACAAAATCTGGCCGAGGTTACATTAAATGAAAAAATAGAGGACAACGATAAGCGAGCATACTTCGATACTCATTTAATGTTACAACTTTCGGATAACGGTTGGCTTATTGCAGATGAAGACTCAAAGAAAGTATCGGAGCAGATTTTACAACCTATGGTTCCACCTCGGCGGGAATCTATTGTTAAGGCAAAACCAATTTCTGAGCCGAAACCGGTCCCTAAGGCGACAACAATTGCCAAAGCTGAAGCGACAACTACGGCCAAAAGAATTTCTAATAACACTGTTAAAACAGCCAGCACCGCGAGCGCAACACCGATTGCGACCACAGCGATAAATAATCTTGTCTCCCAGTGGCAACAAGCGTGGTCAAGCAAGGATGTCGATGCTTATCTAGGGTACTACTCCGACAAGTTCGTGCCTAAAAGCCGAATGGACGTGGAACAATGGCGGCGTTATCGAAGGATTCGACTGGGCAAACCGAAATCTATTGATATTCAAATTAGCAAGCTGCGAATAGAACAAAAAAACGAAACCAAAGCTTTGGTTTCGTTTATACAAGAATACAAATCGGACTTATATCAGGACAAAACAAGAAAGACATTGTCCTTGGTGTACGAAGATAATGGCTGGAAAATCGTCGCTGAAAATGCAACCTCTCTGTGAGCCGATTTTTAAACGTAGCGCACCACAGGGCGATGTCGACTATTTAAATGTGTGAATCATGGCAATAGCCTCAATGTTACGAGTTTAAATTGCATTGACACTGTCAACGACTCAGTGTCCGCCTGGTATCAAGCTTGCACTTGTATCGTTGGCCGAGGATCCAACGTTCTTTTTCGGCCTCACTTTTGCCTCGCGAAAGCGTATTAAGCAAACCATTCATGATCCGGAACACAATGGCCTTGTGGGTTCCTTCTGTTCCAGGATTTCCATATTTCCTTCATCAATTATCACCGTCACATTCCCGGAAAAGCCGTTAACCAAAACCGGCACTTGGTTATCTCGGAACCAACTGCGCGGCCGAGCACTCCTTTCACTGCACCATAGACCGGCCGGCGAAGGAACCAAGGCAAATTTGGCATTAACCGCTGCAAAGAACGCATTCGGTGCCAATCCTTCGGTTCCATGATGGGGCACTTTCAGGATATCAGCTTTGATATTGCTGCCGCGCTCAGATACATATTGTCCAAGTTTACGGTTCAAGTCCCCGGTAAAAAGAATCCGATGCCCTGAATGTTCCATCATCATCACTAACGAACTGTCGTTGATGTCAGTTCTGCCGACCGGGGTGTTTTTTCCATCAAAAGCGTAAAGGATCTTCAGGGTTCCTTGTTCTCCAAGCGAAAAAGTTTCTCCGTCTTTTGCTGGTCGTATCTGAATCCCCTCACCCTTCAGCAGGTTTCTAATTCTTGTAAGATCCGTGTAATCGCACCCCCAGGGAATTTCCGCATCGCAAGCATCCTTGTCTGGTAAATTGAAAAATATCTCTCCAATGGTGATGCCCGCATTAACGATCTCGTCCAGTCCCCCATAATGATCTTTGTGGCCGTGACTGATAGATATGAGAAACGCCCTGCTTTTCTAGAAAAGGAATCAGGATCTCACTTGCCGGCTGGCGATATCCGGTGTCAATGAGTATGGTCTCTCCATTCTTGAGCTGAATAAAATGGGCGTCTCCCTGAACTCCTTTGTTTACGTCGACCATAACCCACCGCAAATCATGTCTTCGCGCTGTCCACCGCTTAACTTCTAACATCCATTCTGAAACGGTACTTTGCAGCGTTCTCGAACCACGCTCAAAATAATGACGATTGTTATGCAATACCGCTCCTATCACCACGCCGGCACAAAACACCAAAAACATTTTCTTTCGGTTCGACAACGTGGTTTATTGAAAACTCATGACAATCTCATCGAAAGGAAACAAGCATCACGCTTGGTCCCCATTTGACTCATACCGCTCACAATTAAAATGTAATTCTGTACACACTAATTCGATCGGCAGACCACAACTTCTCAAACCGTCGCGGATTCTGTTCTAGAAAATTTGTGAACTCCGGCGAGTAGTGGCGACTGACCTGCATAACCCGGGGAGACCAGTGGCTGGAGATTTCGCCCGTTTGACTCCAACCGCCATCCCGGCGGTTGACGACGATTAGCCAATCTTTACGGCCACGAAAGCTATCTTCATCATAGCCTTGCAAATTGTATGGCACTGCACCACGGCCGTAAAACTTGAAGCCTGGATATGCATGCCGGGTCATTCCGTTGATCATATATCCCGTGACACGATCTGTAATGACACCTTTTGACTCGACAGTTTGCAGATAGTCCAATAGATCCTCCCATTGCCGGTAATCATTTTCGGCCGCAACGGCTCGTAACGTCTCTAGCCGGCTGTACTTTTCCACAACGAACAAGCTATTGATGGGGAATATCAAAAGGATTAGTAACCCCACGACCAATCCATAGCCGACTTTCTTTAACCAAAGCTGGCTACTCATAAGCCGGTGCAATGCGGTCACAATCATATACGCGCCAACAGCGTAGATTGGAATCGCGTAACAGACACGCCACACAACTTCCGAATACGAGATCCTCAAGAAGAAGTCTATGAAAAATGGATTGAACACCGTAAGCAGCGGCAGCAACATACCGCCCCCCAAGATATGGCTACGACTGATGTTCCACTTACCCGATAGATAAAGTAGATACACCAACGTACCCCAGATCGTCACTACCTGATAGAACTGATTGGTTGGATCTAAGATATACAGGTTTCTTAAGAATGGGATTAAATTCTCAACCGAGATGAGCCTATTTTTAAATAACGCATACGACCGTGGCAGGAACATATATGCCACCACCCAGACGCCAATCACAATCACAATCATTGATATGAAACTCAACAGCTGAACTTTCTGCTTTTTACTCAACAATTTGATTTGCTTGCCACTCATGCTCCATATCCGTCCTAATGCATCGTGATCGCGCCAGATCGAGATCGTGAGCATTGTTGCGGCGAGCAGACCCACAAACATAGCCTCTTGCACATGCACGAGTGCCATTACGCACGTAAACACCAACAGTGCCAGCACCCCCCGTACCGAGACTCTGCCATCTTCAGTGAAGCGCGCAATCAATATCATTGCGGCCAGGAACAGCAGATAATTCAAAAAGGTCGGCCCAAGAAGGTAGTACCTGATATAGGAAAAAATATTTACGCCAAAATGCGCGACAAAGAAAAGTACCGTTACTGAAGCCAGTAAATGCCGCCAGCCTCGCTTCAGCCGGAAACGCCTGAAGACAAATATTGCGAATCCATAGATTCCGATGAGCATGACCAACATGTTGGCTGCTGCAAGGTGAGGAAGCGACTGGCGAATTGTTAAACCAGCGATTTGTGCGATCAGAGCGGGGAAGAAATACCAGTAGTCACCGTTGATTTCCAATATCGATCTTAATCTGTGTTCCCTGGGTATGCCCTCCTGCGCCAGCATCGCGTATTGGTCCTCGATGACGCCCAGGTGCCACCACACATCTGCCGGGATCTCTAGGTACGCACCGATAAAGATCAAGTAGATGTACAGACCAACGAGGAGTGCGAACGCCGGTACTATCAGCCAACGATCCTTATGGACGTTAATCACTGTGAGCTTTCCATGCCACTTCGTCCGCCAATCTTCCACGACCAGTGAACGATCCGACTGTATTCTCAGGTAACGCCAGACAACAAGGAGAGAGAACACCAACGTCAGTCCGATCAGCGCCAACAGGTATGCATGAGCTGAAAGCCCAATGACTCGCGCAACAAGCAGCGTCATCAATGACACAGAATACGAGAGGGCTAGCGACAACAAAAATCGATTCGCTCTGATGTTAAGCGCTAACAATAATAGCCAACCCGGTGCAAGGAACACCAACGCGTAAACCAGAAAGTAATAGAACGCTTGACTTGTCATAGTTGTTCGGAATGCGTCCAGCGTTTCCTGCCAAACACCATCATCCGGATTGTCTTTACCGCGATCGAAAGATCGAATTACAGTGAGCGGTTCTTAATGTAATTAACATCGTATTCTAACTTGCGTCGGCTATATTTAGCCGAACAATCGGAGGGTTAACTCACTTGTACCCAGCGAGCGATTCCGGCTTTGACTCCATCACGTGACTCATGATAGGGAGTCTCTTTCTCGGTCATATTATTGAATTCAGGCCACTCAGGACGAGGGCCAATAACACTCATTTCCCCCTTGATGACGTTCCCTAGTCGGAGGGCCTTGGCAGGCTTGGACCGCGAGCGCGCGGTCTATTGAGCATGAGGTGCGTGTGCCTCCTGCGGCCATGTGTCGCCGATACTTGTCTTAATAGTCGTTACAATTGCATTGCTCACCGCATCTACATCGTATCGTTCCAGTACAATCTCGCGCGAGCGGCGGCCCATTCGAACGACTAAAGAGGGGTCTACGAAGAATCGTTGAATGGCATCAGCAAGGGAATCACTATCATTTGCAGGTACGAGGAACCCGTTACCGCCGGTTTCTACGGTCTGCCGGCATCCCGGCACATCCGTGGTGACAATGGGTTTCTCCATGGCCATGGCCTCCAGGGTCGCCCGTGGCAAGCCTTCTCGGTAGGACGGCAGAACAAAAACATCCGCCCTTGACAGATAAGGCCGCACATCGTTGGTTTCACCCAGGTACTGGACCACGTCTTCGCGCACCCACTCATCGATCTCGCGGGGTCTTATGGCGGTGGGATTCTCATCCATAGGGCCGAGCAGCTGGAACTCCGCTTGCGGATAGTGCCGTTTCAATTTTCGTGCCGCATTTACAAACTCGTAGACACCCTTGTCTCTGATAATCCGACCAACGTACAGAACTCGGCCCCGGAACCCGCGTATACCCACAGTTTGCGGACAAAATTCTGCAGGATTGACACCAGTACCGCTCAGCACCACCGTTTGCCGCTCCGCTAACAGCTTTTTCTCCACAAAGAAATCGCGATCATCGGAGTTCTGGAAAAATACATTTCGACAGCGCTTGAACACCCATTGATACTGCGGCTTTACCAACATGCGGAGGAGACGCTGCTTGATTGAATTTCCAATGAAAACGTATCCCAATCCTGTGACCACGAAAAAAACATGAGGAATCCCAGAGATGCGTGCGGCATGCCCTCCGTAGACAATGGGTTTAAGGCTGAAACTGAGAAGAACATCCGGTTGCACCTTGTTAAACAAATGCGCAAAGGCGCGGATACTAACAACCTCCGAGACTGGATTGATTCCCCGCCGTGAAATCTTTACATCAAAACATTGTACGCCCAATTGTTGCAGTTTTTCTGCGTAAGGATCCCAGGGCGCGGCGCACATCACATTATCGAAATTGTCGAACAGCTTCTCGATCAGTTCCCTATAGTGGAGATAGAGATAAAAAAACGTATTGTGGCAAAGTAGAATTGTTGAAGTCATTGCCAATTCTTTAACCAACTTTGAAACATCAAGACATTCCATAAGGGGTACTGCCAGTCCCCGGCACCTGATAGGTGCTGTGCCCACTTCTCACGAATCGGTATTGGATTCAAAAACCCATCGCTAAGGATGCTGGCGGGATCGAGCAGTTCTTCGCCCCAGTCGCGCAGGCTATTCCGTAACCACTCGCCAATAGGTATTGCAAATCCTTTTTTTGGTCGTTCGACAAGCTCGCGCGGGACATACTTATGCAAAATTGCGCGTAACGGCCATTTTGTTTGAGTTGCTTCACGATTCATATTCTGCTGGATACGCCATGCATGCGCAACGACGTATTGATCCAGCATCGGTACCCGCACCTCCAGTGAGGCGGACATGCTGGCACGGTCCACCTTAGTCAGGATATCGTCCGGTAAGTACGTCCGTGTGTCGATGTACATCATGTATGCTACAAAATTGTCGATCTCTTTCCTGAGCGACTGATCGTTGAAGACGTAACGCGGTTCGACACCATTCACAACAAGCTCCTGCGGCCTGCGCCAGTGCGAGACGATGTGCCAATACAGTTCCTCGCGGGAGCACACCGATAGGAGTTCCGCCCACCGGTGCACACGCGCGCCGGCACTGTGTGATCCACGAAAAATGGGTCGAGCGGCCATCTGCCAGGCCGTTAAGGGCACCGCCTTGAGCAAGCTGCCCAGCGCGGTTCTGAACACACGGGGGACCGGCCGGAATACTGACCAAAGTCGCTCCGACCATTGGTACCGATCGTAACCACCGAACAACTCGTCCCCGCCGTCACCGGATAGCGCGACGGTAACGGTTTCTCTAGCCAATCGAGAAACAAGCAAGGTCGGGATCTGGGAGGAGTCGGCAAATGGTTCATCGTAGATGCGCGGTAACTCGGGTATCAGTGCCTGGGCATCTGCCGGGGTCACATATAACTCTGTGTGATCGGTGCCGAGGTGAACGGCAATATCTTTGGCGAAATTGGCTTCGTTATAGTCCTCGTCGCTGGATCCGATAGAGAACGTCTTGACCTGGCCTGAAGATTCCTGCTGCATGAGCGCAACGATGGTGGATGAGTCGACGCCTCCGGAAAGAAACGCGCCGACCGGTACGTCGGCAATGAGTTGCCGCGCTACGGATTCTCGTATGAGCCGCTCCAGTTCACGCACCGCTTCGTCATTATCCATGACAGCGGACGACTTGTCTGCGCCGACGATACGATCCAGGTCCCAGTATATATGTGGTCGCCGTAACGTAGCCGCTGCGTCGCCTGGGAACGGATCAAAGTCTGTTGTCGCAGAGGTAATGTGACTTTCCATCTTCAGCAAACTTGCTGGAGGCAACTTATAAATATTCTCGTAGATGGAATACGGCCAAGGGACATATCCGTGGCGCATGAACAACGTCAACGCTGTACGGTCGATATCTTTTTTCCACGCTGGGTGCTTGCGCAGTGCTTTGAGTTCGGAGGCGAACAGAAACACTGTGCCAGACCATCCATAGTAAAGGGGTTTTTCTCCCAATCGATCACGGCCCAACCAGAGTTGCCGCTGTTTACGATCCCAAACCGCGAAGGCGAACATGCCTAGACAATGCTTGATTGCTGTCTCCACTCCCCACTCTTGGAAAGCCGTGATCATCACCTCGGTATCGGAATGTCCTTGAAACCTGTGGCCGCACTGCTCCAACTCTCGGCGCAGGGACCTATAGTTATAAATCTCTCCGTTGTACACCAAGACATACCGGTCGTTTGACGAAAGCATGGGCTGATGTCCGCGGTTCGAAATATCGATCACCGAAAGTCGACGATGACCGAACGCAATTCCCGCTTCGCGATCGACCCATACACCATGGTCGTCGGGCCCACGATGGACCAATGCCCCGGCCATGTTATCGGCGATCTTGGCAAGTGCATCCGCATCAATGCTATGCCGCAGGTCCCAGTAACCAACAATTCCGCACATAGTCAGCCGATTACGCTCAAAAGCTTCATCGCGTCGTGCGCACGTCAGTTGACCTGCCCACCCCTAAGATTCCGATAAAGCTCCCCGTAGCGCATGACGATGTCGTCAATGTCGTACAGCTCGCCGATACGCCGCCTCGCCTTGATACCTAATGTTTTTCGCTCGTCCGGTGACAATCCCAGCAGTTTCTTGCACGCGGTTGCACAGCCGGCGATGTCGCCCGGATTAACGATTACACCCGTGTCACCCACGACACAGGCCGAGTCCCCCACGTCGGTCACCACACACGTCACCTCGCTCGCCATGGCTTCGCCGATAACGTTAGGCCAACCTTCCCCAAGAGACGTGGACACATACAGGTCCAGCCCGGCCATGATCACCGGAATATCGAACCGCTCGCCGAGCATCCAAACCCGTTCCTGCAGACCCAACCGCTCCACCTCGCGCACCAATCCCTTGTTTGCTTCATCAACCCCAAGCCCCGCAAGCACAAAGCGACTTTGCGGACAGGTGTGGGCTATCTGGGCTGCGACTTCCAAGAAATGTTTGTGTCCTTTTTGAGGGTGGTATCTCCCCACCAAGCCGACTAATAGATGAGCAGAATCCACCCCGAGTTCACGTCGGATACGGTCGCGCCTTTCTCCCGAGGCGCAAAACTTCTCTAGATCAATTCCATTTGGAATAACGATGTGGTGAGGATTCCGGTATCCGATCTTTTCGTGACTCCGTCGCGCCTCATCGCCACAGAACACCACCGCGGCTGGAACACGCGAAGACAGCGCCGCGCAGACCTTGGTAAGGATTATAGTGGTCAGTTTGTTGAGCGAACGATCCAAATTGCTTTGGCGCACGTTCCATACCACCGGGATGTCGGCTCGGTTCGCGCTCAATCCGCCTGCTAAATCGGAGCGGTATAACCAGGTTTGCACTAGATCGGCACCGAGTTTTCTTAATAGGCCCGGCAACTGCCAGAGCCTATGAATATTCATCCGGCCCTGGTCCGTACCCAGGGGATAAATCTGAACCCCGCTGCGCTCCACCTCCCCGCCGAGGGTTCCGGTTCCGGTCAACGAGATGACAGACGACTGTAAGCCTGGCAACCGTGATGACACGACCCGGTATAACATCATTTCCGCCCCGCCGGTGTCGAGTCCGTTTATAACGTGGACCACATGCACAACGATTAAATGTCTATAGAAGTAGTGGGCTGTTTAGTCCGCAAGCCAGCGTAAGGTGATTACAAACATGGCAACTCTAAACGGCAATATTCATTCAGTTAGAGGCGGTCTTTGCTGTTTCCGTCGCTGAAACCATGTCCAAACCACACCCACACCCACGAGCAGGATCCACGTCGACAGCATATGATGACGAAACGCCTGACCATAATTGGTGGTCCCGCTCGACCACAGTATCGTCATCCCGAAATACAGTATGACCAAGCCGATCAGCGCTAGACGCGTCCTATTACGCGCACGCTTCAGGGCATAAAACGTCGCCACCAGCCCCACCATACGAAGCACTGACTCGGCGACGGCGACAAAATCGAGCGAGGAGGATACGGCAAAAGGATAAGGGCCGAACATGTAATGCACATAGGACTGCGCCATCGTCGTTACAAATTTCCAAAGCGGCGCGGCGACGACGTCAAAGCTATACGCCGAGCGGGGATCGGTGCCGGCTATCCCCTCGCGATAACGGACGATGGACTCCGGCAAGCCCCCGTGAACGATCCTGGTATAGTCATTGCCCTCATACGCCGGAATCCAAGACCAGACGAACCACAGCACGAGTCCAAGCCCAACACCAACCAATAGGGTCTTGCCCAGTAGATTTCGTGCCCCCATCCTGGTCGAGAGATATAAACTCCCGGTCACAGCAATGGCAAAGATTGCGTACATCAAAAGTATCTGATGAAAAAGGCCCATCGCCACAAACATGAGCCACCCCAAAGCTAAGACCCATACTGTTTCCGAATACAAGGCACGACAAAACAGCAAGCAGCCAGTCAGG
>CALZGZ010000175.1 GCA_945787105.1 uncultured Gammaproteobacteria bacterium | reverse complement strand
CGCATGAGCGCAGGATCTTTCGCTAAAGCCATTGGTGCCAGGCCAAGATTTTCCGCATGGTCTGCAACCACCAGCCAGTCATAAGGACGCACGAGTTTGGTGCGGACGCCATGGCTTGAGACCACCTCTTCTCCGCGCGCGAAGCGATAGGCCTCTTCAGGACCGGTCGTAGCGCCCATAAAGCCGGCATCGGTGGACCATCCGGTGTGCAAGTGGGTGTCCCCCCACAACACTTTTTCAGGATAACCCCTATTTAGATACGGTGAGTACTCTTTATCTTTCTTGGGAACATTATTTATCCCGTAATCAGGTAACGTCTCAGCGAATATCGAAGTACTAGCAAAAGACATCAGTGCCATGATTGCTATTGTTTGGATCATGCGATTAGTGTTCATTTTTAACTCCTCGTGTGAAGGCTAAGGCGTGTACCAAATTAGTGGGTATAGATCCGCTCTGAGATTAACATTTAAATTTTTTTCATAGCTTTAATATAAATCGAAAGCATGCCTACTTCCGGTCATTACGCGCCACATAAACAAGTTGATAAATGACGAAACTCCCCATGCTGAATGTTCTTTATCTTGAAGCATTGATTTACACACCCATGATTATTGGCTGAATTTAATTCATCGAAGGGCCTTGCGGCAGTTAACAGCCGCAAGACCTGTCGTTTCCTTCAGCTTTTCGGTGTATACCAGATCGGCGAGGTATAGGCTCGCTCCTGTCCAATGGTGGTTGCACCTTCGGGAATATCCACGCCAAAACGAAAGGCGTCATACACTATCCAGCGTGGTGTTGGAATTTCCAGCACACGGGCATAGTAGAACGCACGTTGTTTGGCATCAAAATCGAGATCGGCCCACACGGCAGCTAACTCGGAAGCGCCAATAGTATTGGTCCAGTTGGCGTTCTTGATATCCACTGTGTTGCCTACATCGGGTAGTTCACCTTTACTATCCAGCTTGCGGCCATCGGACCAGGCAACGTTGTAAACCTTCTCGTGGGTTTTGCCTTTTGCATCAGTCCAGCCTTTAACAATCTGGATACGGTCCAGGTTGGCTCCAACCTGGTCACGCAATGCATACACCATAAAGCTGGGGGCTTTCTTGCCTTTCACAGGTGTCAGGTCCCCACCCATGGGTACGCCTTTTTCATAACCACGGAATGCCGGCTGACGACTGTTGATGTCATCCTTGGTGAAGTCCCAACCACCGAAGAAACGCACCATCATGCGTGGGCCAGTAGTGGCGTAGGTTTCCTTACGCGCCATCGCATCATAAACGGCTTCACGGGTATTTTCGGTCGCATAAACAGCCTGCAAACCCGCCGCTGCCATCTGCCAGCTGTAGCGCACACCAACATCAGTCTTCTGGAACGGATGGGTCAGTCGTTTGGAAGATGCTTCATAACCGGTGTGTTTACCCATGAAGTTTTCTTCTTCCGCGGTGACCATCGATGTATGGCTGTCGGTGGCGCCGACCATGCCGAACTTGTAAGGATTGGTGCCGAGCTTTTTCTCCAGCACCAGGCCGTTTTTCAGTCCTTCGCGGGCATACTCGTATTGCAGCATGTCATTGGTTTTGGGTGTTAGCAGATCGAGACTGCCCTCGTCCCAGGTTTCATAGTCTGCAAACTTGTCATCGGGAGAAAGAAAGGGATGAGCCTCCCCATCACCTTTGATCTGGGTAACCTCGTACAGTGGTTCCCATTTGGCACGTGCCTGCACGTATTTTTTGTCGATCTTGCGACCGGTGTACTGCTTGTCAACCGGGAACATTATGCCGTTGGACAGATTACCGTTGTGGGCGATCGCCAGTACTGAACCACCGGTTTTCTTTTCATAATTTTCCATCCACTTGTACAGATCCAGCGGATCGGTACTGCCGTAGGGTGGCACCATGGTGTAAGGCACCACCTGGCCCGCTTTCTGCGCGCCATCGCGGAAGATGACATTGCGGTGCATGTTCCCGCCTTTGACCAGCGAAGTCCATTCATAACCAATCAGCGTGGTGAAGTGACCCGGCTCGTTGTATTCCTCGGCTGTCTTGATGATCTTGTCCCAGATGGTCTGGTACTTTGCCGAACCCGGTGCATAGGCTTCAACCAGCTTGGGGTCCAACTTGTTCTGCGCGAAGGTCTCGATCAGATTCAGGGCGGTAGCCTGCGGGTCATCCTTGATGCCGGCATGCCAACGCTTACCCTGTTCCGTTGCCATGACAACGGGGTCGCCTTTAATAACGTCCTGCACAAAACCCATCTGGTCGGAGTGATCGGCGATGACCAACCAGTCCAGTGGACGGGACAGCTTTACCGGCTGACCGCTGGAGGCCATGACTTCCTCGCCACGCGCGAAGCGATATCCCGTATCGTGCAGAGTGCGATTACCAAACAGCCCGGCATCCATGGAATAACCGGTATGTAAGTGGGTTTCTCCCCACAGTGGAAAGGTTGGGAAACTACGTTGCGCGTAAGGCGAATAAACCTTGCCGGCATAGGTGTTCGCTAGTGTCTCCTTGGATGTCGCAATACCGATCTGTTCCCCGCTGGCTGCCGTGCTAAGCAGGGTCAGCGCTAAACCGATAGCGACGTGGCCGTGTTTCAGTAGTGTTTTCATCCGATCCTCCATATTTGCGGCAAACCGTATGCCGCTCGCAGAACTGACATCTCATTCCCGAGCTTCCTCACGAGGTCTATTCCAGCCAGAGTGTCGGCCCGGCCAACCCGCTTCGGAATCGCTAACTCATAGATCAACGCTAACCCCGGCGAGCCGGCAATTCTGGCCATTTCGCGCCATTCGATTCTTTTGCCGCCGCTATCGACCGGCAGACACCTTGCGCGGACGTGCTGACCCGCCCCCACGGTTCCCGGAGACCGATGCCTCTGTAGTATTCCGAAATCAGCGCGCTCGTGGTTTTTATCACGTCGCAGAAGGCTCGCAGGCGGAATTGGGCGACGGCGTAATTGAAGCGGAGCATCTGTTCGATCGAGACGTCGTCGATGGTTAACTTTAGCCCTTCTGCGAAAACGCGATCGACGCCGGCACGGTCTGCGGTGGAGCCGTAGTAAATCAACTCTTTGAATTTGAGCGCTATTTTCTCGCGACGGTCGAGCCCTCCGGCCTCGATCAAGTTCGCCATAGTGCGGAGACGTTCTAGCATTGGGACGCCGCCGTCCCGGCTCTCCCAATAGGCGAGCGCGTCGTGAGCCCAGAAGCGCTCCGACGCAGTCGCTGCTCCGTCGTCGGCAACGCGCTCCAGCTCGATACGCAAGGTGCACTTGGGCGGCCAGTTTCCAAACCATCGTCTCTGGGGAGAGTGCCCCTAACATCTGCAGACCCAGCGCAAGATCGAGCGCTGACACCAGACCTTGAAGAACCGTATCCTCCTGGAGAACTACTTCCTCCCGGGCGACCTTGAGACGCAGATCGATACCTTCATCGATCACTACAATCACCGCCTGTGTCATGAGAGCCTGGGCGATCTCACGCCACGACGTCTAATTCGGCCGCGGACAAACCATCCTGTTACAAAGAGAAAGGATCAAACGACAGACAATCGAAAACCGGCGGTTAGAGCGTAGCCGCTCATGATCGCAGGCGGTTGGCGCGAAATGGCCAGAATTTGTCGCCGATCCGCAACATGCTTGGGCGCGGCACCGCAGCCTGCGATGTAAGAACACTTTGCAAGCACTGAAAATAAGCGAGGACGTCCGAATGGGTTCTGCGCGAGCAAAAGATTTCTTCGCATTGATATTCATTGGTCTCTTAAGCGTCACAGCAGCAAACGCCCAAGATCGAACAATACAGCCGTCTGTTTCGCAGGTCGAAACCGAGATCCAAGAACTGCTGACTATTCAGCCGGTCCGGACCGATAGCCCACGGGAAACATTTGACAGTTTTTTGAGGTTGCGTGACGAGGCTGAAAACCTGCTTTTGCACTATCGGACAGACCGGAGTCGAGCCAACGCCTTTCGCTGGAACCGCGTGTTGGCACCTCAGTTTCGGTCGCTTCTCGATCTCTCGTCGCATCCAACGGCGACCCGTGAGGACGCGGCGCTGGAAACGATTGGATTCCTGCTGGACATCTTTGGCCGAATTGAGTTGCCGTCTCTCGATCTGGTCCCGGATGAGACAAAATTTGAGAAGGATGGCCCCGCAGTTTGGCGAGTGCCCGGAACACCGATCAGGATAAAGCGCATAGACGAAGGGCCACGGGCCTCCGAGTTTATCTTTAGCGCCGAGACGATCGATGTTGCGCCGCGGTTTTATCGTCAGATTGCGCATCTTCCGCTCCGTTCACGCCTCGGAGTTGACAGTTGGAGCAACGAATTGCTGCATTTGACCGGCCCCATGATCCCGGCGGGCCTCGTGAACGCGATCCCTCAGTTCCTGCGCAAGCCCTGGTTCGATACGCCGGTCTGGAAGATGCTGGCCGCCATTATTCTGGCTGCCTTCGCTGCGCTGCTGCTCCGGGTCTGGCACAGTTTTCTTTTGTCGAGGGAGGCGTCGGGCCGGATCAGTACCTCGCTCATGCATTTGATGTCACCTCTCGGGATCATTTTTATCGTCAAGCTTCTAGATTATTTTTTCCGGTACGAAATAATCCTTAGTGGGGCGTTCTCCAATTTCGTGACAACAGTGGTGACAATTGCCATTTATATTTCTTACCTTTGGATCTTCTGGCTTTTGGCAGAAGTGTTTTTTGAAGCACTCATTCTCTCCCCGAACATCCCTGATGAAAGTCTTGACGCTAACCTGATGCGACTGATCGCGAAAGTCATCGGCTTTATCGGCGGAGTGCTTATTGTCGCTATTGGCGCGCAGGAACTCGGGATTCCATTACTCAGCGTTCTCACCGGGCTCGGGATTGGTGGCGTTGCCGTGGCACTTGCGATCCGGCCGACCTTAGAAAACCTCATTGGCGGGATGGTCCTTTTCATCGACAAACCCGTCCGGGTCGGCGACTTCTGCAGCTTCGGAGATCAGACAGGAACCGTGGAGAGCATCGGCGTTCGGTCCACACAAATCCGCGCCCTCGACAGGACCACAATCTCAATCCCGAATGCAAAGTTCGCCGACATGGAGATTGTCAACTGGGCACGCTGCGACCGGATGATGATCCAAATGACGATCGGGCTGAGATACGAAACTCCATCGGATCAGTTGCGTCATGTTCTAGTAAAACTGCGCGAGATGTTCCACGCGCACCCCAAGATCGACCGCGAGACAATCAGGGTGCGTTTTGCGGGATATGCGGACTCGTCGCTTGAAATTGAAGTGAGGGTCTATGCCCTAACACGCGAATGGAACGAGTTCTATGCAATACGTGAGGATGTATACTTGCGAATAAACGACATTATTCGCGCGACCGGCACTGACTTCGCCTTCCCGTCTCGTACGCTTTACATCGGTCGCGACAGCGGTCTGAATTTGGAAACCCAGGAAACTGCACTCAAGGAAGTAAACTCCTGGCGCAGAAGTGGGCGGCTGCCGTTTCCGAATTTTTCGACCGCGAGAATGGATGAGCTTGAAGGAACGCTTGATTATCCGCCAAAGGGTTCGCCGCAGAGCTATAGGCCTGAAGCAGATACGCTCGAAGCATCCGAACCGCTTTCCGCTGATGCCGACAT
>CALZGZ010000174.1 GCA_945787105.1 uncultured Gammaproteobacteria bacterium | reverse complement strand
TTGGCCTGAGTACGTTTTGTATACGGCCGACGTCCTATCCGGGCTCTGGCTAGTCCAGGTGCGCCTGCACTTGGACTTCACTCAAGCCATAGCTACGGCTATGACTTTCGCTCCAGTCCGGCGTTCAGCCGCCCCTGTCCTGCACCAGCTTCCCGGATACTGGTGCAATATGCGGGCTAGGTTGAGTGAAGCGCAAGTCCAGGCGTTCGAGACCGAGCCAGCGTCGGGATAGCCCCGCGACTATTCTCCTTAAACAAACTGGAGACTCGTATGTTGCCATTTTATCGAAATGACCTTGCGAAGCCCTTAGCTGGGTACCATGAATAGTCGCGGGGCGCCTTGGTGCGATATGTGGGTTAGGCATTAAGCGACCTTAGCGCAGCCAAAAGAGAATTTGTAGCGATGATTTCTTGCCCCAACACCTTGTGGGCTATGATGGCCCGCCGCAATCAACACCCAACCAAGCGTTATTTTAGAGATGGTGACGAAACAAGACCTGGAAATGCGAGAGTCTGACTGCACGAGCTCCGATGACTTCCTGGCATTGGCCACCGAGGCATTGAGCGAACCGGCAGACAAAGAATACGCCAAGCACCTGATGCAGCAGGCCGAGATGCAATGCCAGTTTCCCACGCAATACGTCGCCGTGGCGAGGGGTTTTGCCGACGGACTGGGGGACCAAGATTATGCCAAGGACTTGTTGCAGCAGGCCCAAGAGGCGTGCTTTGAGGGCAAGGAATTCGCAGTCGTAGGCCATGCCTTCGCAACCCTGGTCGGCGATGCCGACACCGGCAAGACGCTGCTCGCGCAGGCGGTGGCGGAGGCGAAGGGGCTGGATGAGATCATGGAACTGGCACACCAGGCCGAGCAGGTTGATGCCGAGTTGGCAAAATCGCTGCTCACCAAGGTGGAAGCCGAATGCAACGACTTTGAGACGCTGCGAAAACTCGCCGCGCGTATGGCCGGCAGCGACACAACAGCCGCTAAAGAGATCTACAAGAAAGCGGACCGGTTTTGCGGTGACATGGAAACAACCGTGGAATACGCGCGCGGCGCCAAACAGATCTTCGCCGATGACAATTGGGCTGGCGAGATCCTGGAAGCGGCGCAGTCTGATTGTCAATTTCCCAATGAATTCGTCGCCCTGGCCCGAGGCTTCAAGGATATCCTGGGGCGAGACGACAAGGTCGATGAATTACTCGCACAAGGTGCGGAATTTGCGATGTCCGGAGCGGAACACATAGACCTCGCGCGCGGATATTGGGAGCTGAGAAACGACGGGGTGCGGGCAGCCCAAGCCTATCAACAGGCACTGCCCGAGGTCACCGATCGAACGCAACTACTGGCATTGGCAAAGACGGTTGGCGCAGAACTTGGCGACCAGGAACTCGCCAAACAGATCTATGCAAAGGTGGAACAGAAAACTACGGTGGCGGGCGACTTTGTGAAACTGGCCCAGGAGATCGCGGAGAATTTGCGCGACAAGGTATATGCCTCCGAAGTATACCGGCGTGCGGAAGAAAAGATGTCCGGTGTCCACGATCTGATCAACCTCGCTGGCGCCGTGCTCGGCAACTTGGATGATCGAGGACGTGCCGTCGAAATCTACCGGAAGGCGTTGGAAAAAGCCGATGACTTCACCGGTTTAACTAAGTTATTGGATGCGGTACAGACGAGTGTCGAGGACGATGCGCTGATTCGTGGGGTCTTTGACAAGCTTGCCGCTACCGCGGATGCGACCAGTGAGTTGCTGGGTTTGCACCTACGAGCGACGGAGCTGTTGCGCGACAAGGAGTTACCGACTCGTATGTTGCAACTCGCGGAAGAATGTGTGACCAGCCTGGACGAAATGCGCAAGGTAGCGGCAGCAGTCACTAGCCACGCCGCCAACGATCAGGAGTGGGTAGCACGGGTCACCGAAAAGCTGCACAAGCGGGAGGCCAATCAGGCGAGATATGCGCAGATTCAAAAGCAAGAGGAGGAGTGTACTGTCGCCAAACAGTTTCTTCGCCTGGCGGACCAGGTCATCGCCGAGCTCGACGACAAGTTCTACGCCCGTAAGTTGATCAGTGAGGCTGAAGCAATGTTACACGCGGAGACTTTTGACTTCAGCAAGTATCAAGCGTTGATCACCAGCATCGATGAGAACCTGCAGGACCAGCAATGGGCGGAACAGCTGTACCGCGACTGCATCCAGCGCTGCCGTTATTTTGCGTGTGTGCAACAGATCGTGCGGTCGGCGGTGAGCACCCTGACTGATAGTGAATTGGCACACCGCCTGGCGCGAGAATTCTATCAAGCCGAACAACAAAAGGTTGGCGACAAAACGTTTGCCGACACAATGAAGCTGGCGGATGCTATTTTGCGTGATCTCGGCGACCATAATTGGGCACAAGACCTATTGGGCAAAGCGTTGGTATCCGCGGAAGACCATTTTGATTTCGCCTGTGCGGCGCAACTCGCGACCCGGCTCGACGACACCGCGCGGGCGAACGCACTCTATCAGCAAGCGGCGGACCAGTGTCGTTCCGCCGTGGATCTATTGCAACTGGCGGCACGTATGCGACGCGACCAGGCCGACGAGCAAACGCTGAAGGACGTCTATCGCTCGGCAGGCGCAACATTGTCAGCGCCGCGCGACCGGCTCAAGTGGGCGGAGGGCATTATCACCCTGTTCGCCGACCATGAATGGGCGCGCCAAGCCTACGACGATGTCAAAGATTCCTGCACCGACGAACGCCAGCGGGCGGCCTACGACGCGAGCCGACAGCTCCGGCTCGAAAGGCGATGGTGAACCGGCCAGGAACATGGCGTCAGAGTATTCACGCCAACCCCATTTTCTCCATACAAGCCTAGGTTTCTTAGTTGACGATCCGCCACGACCCATCGGGTTGTCGGCACGCTGTACCATAGGCCTGTTCCCGGTTGCGGCCGACAATGACGTCGGTTTGCAACGCGCGGCAATATTCACCCGATGATGTTTGGTAGGTCTGGGTGGGGGTCATGGTGACTTGGCTTCCCTCGTCGGGATTGACCCAGCGGGTGGTTTCGCCGACACGGTTGTACTCCCGCACATGTTGCGCATGCAGTTCATCGACGCGGTCCAAGGAACGGTCGATTTCCTGGCCAACCAGGGCCCCGAGCACGGCACCAACGAAGGTCGCGGCTATCTACCCGCTGCCGTCACCGATGGTAGAGCCCAGCACACCGCCGGCCACCGCACCGGTGGCCGTGCCGGCCTCTTCTTTGGTCATGGCACAGCCGCCAATAACCATGGCGCCTGCCAACACCACACCGATAAATTGTTTGTACATTAGCGTTCTTCCCGTATGGTTGTTCTATGGATAACGATAAACTGTCGCCCCAGGATGACACGCGAGCGCGGTAAAGCTCACCCATTTCTCGACAATTGCCAAACATCGCTGGGTAGTGCCCGCGATGCACCACGGGGCGATCCACTGCGCTGGCGCGCACATCGCCGTTCAATGTAGGCATGCAACAAAAGGCTACTAACCCACATATTGCATCACAGCTATCCCAGCGCTGGCTCGGTCGCGAACGACTGTACTTGCGCTTAACTCAACGCATCGCTACGGCTATGCATTTCCCTCCAGCGCGGCGTTCCACCGCGCGACCCCGCGCCACCGCGCAGGATAAGACCCCCCGCCATCATCCGGGATCCTCGGTGCAGTATGCGGGTTAAGCACGCATCGAGCGCGCCGCACCTGGTTGCCCACCGCGGCCTTCCGGCATCGATGCCGGGAAACACCCTCATCGGGTTTGAGGCCGCGCTGCAAGCCGGTGCGCGGTATTTGGAGTTGGATATCCAGCTCACCGCTGACGGTGTCCCGGTGCTGTATCATGATGCCGATACACTGCGCATGTCCGGGGTCGCCGGTCGTCTGCGGACGCGCTCCCTCGCAGAGGTCAAGAAGCTGCGCGCATCATTCCCTTCGCGTTTTGGGGATCGCTTCAAAGATAACCCGATCCCGTCGCTGCTCGAATTTTGCGAATTGATGGCCGTGTGGCCCGAGGTCACCGTTTTTGTAGAGTTAAAACGCGCCAGCCTGAATCATTTCGGGCGCGCAAACATGGTTGATGCGGTGGTAAAGATTTTGCGCGCCTTTGGTAACCAGACAGTGCTCATTTCCTTTGATGCTGCGGCGATGGATTATGCGTGTTCGACCCACGGGATGCGCATCGGTTGGGTACTGCCGGAATGGAGCGCCGCAAACCAGGCGCGGGCGGAGGCGCTGGCGCCCCATTTTTTGTTCTGCGACATGGACATCCTTCCGCAATACGATCACCACATCTGGCGCGGACCCTGGCAATGGGCAGTCTATGTCGTCGATGAGCCGCACCAGGCGCTGGCATTGTTCAAGCGTGGTATCGATCTGGTGGAGACCGACCGCATCGTCGATATGCTGCGGCATCCCCTGTTGGCAGAGCGCGCACACTATGGATAGTTATGACATTGTGGTAGTGGGTGGCGGGATCCATGGCGCGGGGGTCGCGCAGGCCGCCGCGGCCCATGGCTACGAGGTGTTGTTGCTGGAGCAGCGCCGCCCCGCGGCAGGGACGTCGAGCCGCTCCAGCAAGCTGATCCATGGTGGTTTGCGTTATCTGGAAAGCGCTGCCTTCAGCCTGGTGCGCGAAAGCCTGCGAGAACGGGAACTGTTATTGCGGCTGGCGCCGGACCTGGTGAAACGGCAACGGTTTTTTATTCCCGTTTACCCAGGCACCAGCCGGCGGCCGTGGCTGATCCGCACCGGACTCAGTATGTACGCGTTGTTGGCGGGGCTCGGGCGAGAGGTGCGCTTTCAGTCGCTACCCAAGGCACTGTGGGATGACTTGGACGGACTGCGTACCGACGGGCTACAGGCGGTGTTCCAATACTGGGACGCGCAGACCGACGACGTACTCCTGACCCAGGCAGTGCTGCGATCTGCTGAATCCTTAGGCGCCCACTGTCTGTGGCCGGCGACGTTCGTGGGCGGCAATATCCACAGCGGCGGCTGTCGAGTGGTCTACCATTACCAGGATCGCGACCACCAGTGCAGCGCCCAGACGGTGGTCAACGCCGCTGGGCCGTGGGCGGGATCCGTATTGCAACGTTTTGCCCCGCCGGTCCCGGCGCCGCCGGTAGAGAATATCCAGGGCTCCCACCTCGAGTTGCAGGGTGGGGTAGAACGTGGCTGCTATTACATGGAAGTCCCGGAGGACAAGCGTGCGGTGTTTCTCATTCCGTGGCGTGACGATATCGCGTTGCTGGGTACCACCGAACACCGTTATCAGGGTGACCCGAGCGATGTGGCGCCGTTAGCGGAGGAAATCGATTATCTGCTGAAGGTGTATCGGTATTATTTCCCGCAACGTCCGGCTGAGGTGCTGGCGGCTTGGGCGGGGCTGCGGGTGCTGCCGGTGACCCAAGGCGCGGCGTTCAAACGCTCCCGCGAGACGCGGCTGGCAGTCGATGACCGGAGTCAGCCGCGGGTACTCTCCATATTCGGCGGCAAGCTGACCGGCTATCGGGCCACCGCGGAGAAGGTGATAAAGCGGTTACGCAAAAGCCTGCCGACACGACCAGCGGTGGCGAGTACCCGTGAGTTGCCGTTGCGCGCGGATGACTGACTCGTTGCTGACGCTGGCCATCGACCAAGGTACGCACTGTTCACGAGCGATGGTGTTCGACCATCGCGGAACAGCCAGAGCAAAGGCACAACACCCGGTGTCGCTCACTCGGCTCAGCCGCCACCGGGTGGAACAGCAAAGTGAGGAGATTCTGCGTACGACCCGCGAGGTGCGATTACCTTCTGTCCAGGATATCGCGAATTTCGGTCAGCAGCTGTTCTTGCTTTGGCGGTTCGGCGGGGGCCTCTTCCTTTTCTTGTTGTTGCATGTTGTTGATGGCCTTGATGACTAAAAACACGGCAAAGGCAACAATCAAAAAACTAATTACGGTGTTAAAAAACGCACCGTAGTTCAACGTCACCGCGCCGGCTTCCCTGGCTGCCTCGAGGGTCGCGTAGGGGGCGGCGATGGTCCCCTCCTTGATCACCGCGAACAGATTGGAAAAGTCGACGTTACCAAGTAACAGACCGATAGGCGGCATCAGCACATCCTCGACAAACGATTTGACAATGGTGCCGAATGCGGCGCCGATAACGATGCCAACTGCCATATCCACCACGTTGCCGCGCATCGCGAACTGTTTGAACTCTTTGAACATAACTGTCCCTTTAGTTGAACTTGAAAACCGCGCAATTGTAGTAAACGGCTATGGCAACGACCATAAGAATATGTAAACGATGGTAAAATTGTCGCCAACACAAACCGGACGTTAATCCCGCATATTGCAGCAAGCCGTCCCGCCGCCCGGCCCTGCGCTTGTCCCCGCACAGCAGGGGAACAATGCGCAGGCCAAGTCCCATCGCCATCATCCGAGATCCTTGTTGCAATATGCGGATTAGTCACATCGGCAACGCCGATACAGCTGTGATTAAGTCGTGTTACCATCGGCGGCCTCACGATGACGTAGACTTAGTAATGATTGTCGAACAGATTTGGACCAAAAACGCGTGGCGCAACTTTAATTATCTCATCGTCTGCCCGCAGACCGGAGAGGCGTTGGCGGTCGACCCGCTGGATCACCAGAGGTGCTTGAGCGCCGCCAAGGCGCACGGTTGGGAGATAACCCAAGTCCTGAACACGCACGAACACGGCGACCACACCGGCGGCAACGCAAAGGTCATTGCGGCCACCGGGGCGAAGTTATTGGCGCACCACAAGGCCGGCGACAAAATCCCCGGGGTCGATGTCGGGTTGCGTGCCGGAGACATCGTGAAAGTCGGAAAGAGTATTGAGCTGGAGGCCCTGGACACCCCGGGTCACACAATGAGCCATGTGTGTATTCTCGCGCACACGCACGTCCCCGGTTTGTTTTGCGGCGACACCTTGTTCAACGCCGGTGCCGGGAATTGCCACAACGGTGGTCATCCCGAAGAGCTATACATGACCTTTGCCCGGCAGCTGGCCAATCTGCCGGACACCACCAACATCTATCCCGGACACGACTATATCGCCAACAACCTCGACTTCACCCTTGACCGGGAGCCGGACAACCAGGCGGCACGAAGCCTGCTCGAAGCAGTCAAGCAACAAGACCCCGATCGCGCGCTGATCACCAATCTGGCCCTGGAAAAAGAGGTAAATACGTTTTTCCGATTACACAGTCCCACGGTCATAGCGAAATTGCGTCAGGTTTTCGCAGATCTGCCCGATGACCCGGACGAGAAGACGATATTTTTGAAACTGCGCGAGTTGCGCAACCAGTGGTGATCGGCGTCGACCAAGTACTGCGGGCTGCGACGCGAAAAATTCCGCCCCCGCCTATCAGTCTTCTGGGTAGGCGATAATCTCCAGAAAGTGACCACCATAGGCGCCGGGATTTTGAATCCCACAATCGAACGCGTTTTGCACCCACAGTTTCACCTTGAAGTCGGCCCCAACGCGGTAACTGCCAAGGTCGATATCAGCGCGTTTCAGGTATCGTCCGCCAGGATTGTGGACGATGTTTTGTGGCGTGCATCCGTTGCAGCTTCCGTGCTGGGGAATTTTCCCACCGATCACCTTGTCGCCGTCAATGAACATTGCATAGGGGGAGGCGCCGGCGCATTTGTGGACGACATCTTTCCACACAAAACGGTAGGTGCCCGCCGCCGGGAATTCCCAGGTGTAGGAACCGTCGCAGATGTTATGTCCGCACCACACCACCCAGCGGCCCCATTTCTTCTGTACCGCGCCCGCGCGGTCGGCTTTTTCCGCTTCCAACACCACAGGTGCCAATGGGGCGCCGGCGCTTTCTGCTGACGTGGTTTCCGGTTGGCCACAACTCATCAGCCCCAGCAGCATCGCTGGGACGAGCACGATGCGGTTAGCCACGCTGTATCCCCGGTATGTAAAAAGCATGAGTCGATGGACAAACTGGGTGCCTGCTGTTCCACTGACCCTAACATGCGCCCAGGCCTGGTTGCCATCGCAAATAACGTTGCCCACATTACGTTACACTGCCGTCAATAGCGTTTCCGGCGAGAACTCACCGATGTCGTCAACGGAGTCGATCCAGTGATGACCTCCCCGATGTCGCCGGGAAGTCGAGCTAGGCATTGTCCCGGTTTGTGGCATCGGTCTAACGGTCGCCGATAGCGCGTGTCCGTTGCAGTCGCGAACGGGCGCCGGGTGAAAACCGGCATGGCGGCGATGGCCCTGATGTTGGTTATCGGGTGTCATCACGATGTGAAAACGGCGGCCGAGACCGTTAATGTGTGGTCAAATAAGAAATTCGAAACGTGCTTTGATCTGGCGTTGGGTGAGACGCTCGCGTATCGATTCAACGCCACTGATTCGGTGCTTTTCAATATTCACTATCACCAAGAAAACGAAGTCATACATGCGATCTCCGAGCATCTTATCGCCCGCCGCAACGGGACGTTCGAGCCCGACATCAGCGCGCGGTATTGTCTGATGTGGACCAATCCGAACACCCGCACGGCCAAGATACAATATGACTATACGGTTCGATGACGTGGATCGCGGGCGTGATTCTGCGAACCCTCCTCGCCACCTTGCGCTATCGCCGCAGACACGCCTTCAGCGTGGCCTGCCGCGGCGCCCGGCGATCGCCAACCCGGCGGTCAGGGCGACGAACAACCATGCGCCCACGCCCCAGGTGGCGGCACTGACCGGCATGCCCAGCGCGCCATAGGCGAGAGCGAAGATGGCCCACACCACGGCTACCGCGGCAATCAGTACGACATCAAGATGCTTCGCCTCCCCCAAGTCCGCGGCTGGCGTATCGCCCATCGCCCGCTGGTGCGCCATCGCCATGGCGGCGGTGACCAGCAAGAATATGCACGCACCGGCGCCCCAGGTGGCGGCGCTTTCCAGCATACCGAGGGACCAGTAGGCCAACGCAAAGATTCCCCACACCAGAGAAACAGCCCCGACTAGCTTGGTGTCAAGACTGTTCATCTTGCCGGTGTCCGCTCGGCGATGATGGGCTCAGTGATGTGCATGGCCGCCGCCGGTCGCCGACAATGGGACACTCTGCATGAGTTCAAAGCCCAACACGGTGAACACCGCCATCGCGCCCAGCACGACGAGCACCGACAGCGGACCCACCCAAGCCGGATGCCGGCCAATGGGCCCGGTCCCCAAGGACACCACCGGCAGCGCAACGGCTTGTTGACCGGCCTTGCCTGCGGGCCGCAGCAACATGCGCGCCAGCGCGTAAACATAAACGCCAAGACCTACACTCATGAAGATTGCGCCGATGCCGACGAGAACCATCAGCGGTTCCCACCCGGTGGGGGCCTCGCCGCCGTAGCCGACGTCGAAGACTCGACGCGGCACACCGATGTAGCCCGCGGTCACGCCGGCGGCACCGAAAACAAGCAAGCCGAATGTGATGACATAGGGCAACTTATTCAGCAGCCGCGGGCGCCATACCGGATTTGCGGTGATGCCTGGAACCACATACAACAGCGCCGCGATGAATGTCAGCGTCACCGTGCCCAGCGTCAGAAAGTGGAAATAACCGGGGACGAAGAACGTGTCGCTCAGCAACGGGGCGAGGCGCTCCTGAATCAATACGAATGACAATGCCCCGCCGATCGCCAAGTTGATCGCCGCCAGGCCGATCGCGGTCATCGCCGGATTACTCCATGGAAGCAGGCGCATCCAGGCGAACAGTCCTTTACCGCCTTGGGCCCGCGAATAGGACTCCAGTGAACTCACAATGATCAGATACACGAGCACCGTTGGGACGGCTATGAACAGAGACAACAGCGAACCGATCACCCTGACCGTGTCGGAAAGACTGGGGTCGAGGAACATATGATAGAGAAAGGTTGGCGGCACCAGGATGAGATAACTGGCAAACACTTTTTTTGAGAATTGCGATCCGAAGATCGAGCGCACTCCGGTCATCGTCTCGACCAGCACATACCACATGATGACCGTGGCCATGAGCGGTAGATAGTGCATGTTGTGAAACAGTACGTGCCACTTCATAGCATAATCGCTGATCGCAGGACCGAGTCCGAATGCCCACAGCATCGGCGGCAGGAACACATTGAAACCAGCCATGGCGCTGACGATGAGCAGACCCGCCCATGCCACGGTGGCGAAGGTGACCGCAGACCACGGTTCAACGCTGCCCTCGAATTTCGGCATCAGGGTAGTCAAAATGCCGACGGTCCCGACTAAAAACAGACCCACGCTCATTACCACGTAGCCCAAATAGAACAGCCCGGGGATCATCGTGTCGCCGGTCACCAGCTTGGGATGGCCGTCGTACAGCAGCGGTACATTCATCGTCAGGGTGATTTCACTCAGTGCAAAACCGGCGATCATCAGCCCCAGCGCCAGCCACGCGAGTGGCCGTCCCACCAGCCTACCTGTGCCGTTGGCGTAGACACTGGTGAGCATCAGCACCAGCCCGGCCTGAATGAAGTACAACCAGTAAAAGAAGATCGAAACGCCGTGGAGGCTCAGAATCTTGTACCCGAGCCCGGGCGGCAACGGCACGAATCCCGCGCGTCGAAATCCGGTCAACGCGCCGCACACCAGGCCGAGCGCCAAGGCCAATACCGCCATGGCCACAAACGCCTTCAGCAGCCGTTTATCTCCCGATGGGAGATGTTGCAGGCCATTCAGCAGTCGGTCGTTCGTCATCGCGCACGATTCTCGTAGCTATTCGACAATGATCCTGCCCTTCATGAGATCGTGACCGACACCGCAGTAGACTGTGCAGTATATCGGGTACTCACCGGGTTCCTTGAACACCAGGACCTTTTCAACGGCATGCCCGGCGCGGACGCGTATCATATGTGCGGCGCCCTTGAACTTGATGGATGCGCCGTGGTCGGTATCCATGGCCATGATACGGAATCGGTACGGGATGTTTGTTCCCAGACGCAATACCGCCGGCCAATAGCTGTATTGCCTGGCCATCAGGTAGACCGCCACGGGTTCGCTGATGTAGGCGGCGCCGGCGCGACCCGAGATGGTCGGTTTGACACTGCCGTCGGGGAGCGAATTGGCGTCGACGAACGCCCGGGCGCGACGCCGAAATTCTTCCACCGGCATGTGGGAACCCATGTCCTGCGCCGACCCCATTCCAGTCGCGGGTGTCTGCGTGGCTCGCTTTGCGGAACCAAGACTGGTCGGCACCGCACCGTAGCTGGCCCATAACCCATACAGGCTGACAACCGCAAAACCACACAACACGATGAAACTGCGCCGCGTGGTCGGGTGTGGTCTTTTGATCTCGCTGTTATCGTGCATCGTCAGTTCTTGTGAATTCACTCTTAGCAGGAGTGATCAAAAAAACGCCGACATACGAATTCTAACGCAAACGATTTTTTGAACGTGCCTGGATCTCCCATGATATGGTAACGGATGCGTAATCATTGTCCACTATGCGTGGGTTAGGTACACGAGTCAAAACTGCTCGAAAAATTGTGATTATGAGGCGCACCGTTAGCTTCGCACTGTTGCTGGTGCTCGTTGGTTGTGACCGCGACCAGGCATCCTTTCCGCTGTTGCCTCCAGCAACGGAAATGGAGTCGCCCGCCGGGACAGACACTACCGTTCCCCATCTTTTTAACGGCAGTGGAAATCTGGTGTTGAGCTGGATACAAAAAGGCAAGCAGCAAGACACATTATTTTATTCGCGATTGAAAAAAGGACGCTGGGCGGCGCCAAAAAAGGCGGCCACCGGACCCCATTGGTTTGTGAACTGGGCAGACGTTCCGGCTGTGGGTACCGATGCCGAGGGAAATATCCTCGCCAGCTTTTTGGTCAAAAGTGGCAGCAGGACCTATGGCTATAACCTGAATCTGTTGGTGTCTAGCGACCATGGTCGGAGTTGGACGCGCCCCTTTGTTCCCCACGATGACCGCACGCAAACCGAACATGGATTTGTTAGTTTATTGCCCATCGGGCAGGGGCGGTTTTTTGTTGCCTGGCTGGATGGCAGGAACAACACCTGGGGCTCCAGGCAGTCGGGCGGATCGATGGGACTGCGCGGGGCGTTCGTCGACAATCGTGGCACCTTGACCCACGAGGGCCCCATAGACTTGCGGGTGTGCGACTGTTGCCAGCCGTCGGCGGTGAACACCGCACACGGTCCCGCCGTGTTGTATCGGGACCGGTCCGGCGAGGAGATCAGAGATATCGCCATTGCGTGGTGGGAACACGGCGCATGGACGGGCCCGTTCCCGGTGTCCGTGGATAACTGGAGGATTGACGGCTGTCCGGTGGATGGCCCCAGGGCCGATACCGACGGAGACACGCTGGTGGTAGTGTGGTTTACCGCTGCAGGGGATGTGCCGCGCGTGAACCTGGCGTTCTCCGGCGACAATGGCAAATCCTTCGGCAGACCGATCCGGGTTGATGACGGCAAGGCAGTGGGACGCGCCGATGTCGTGTTGCTCGATCAACGAACGGCACTGGTGAGTTGGTTGGAATCGGTGGGAGATCACGGCGAGATCAGAATGAAACGCGTTTCCAAAGACGGAAGCACCGAAGAATCGCGAGGAATAAGCGGGATGTCGCTATCCCGGTCCAGCGGGTTCCCACAGATGTCAGTGCATGAGGGCAAGGTTTATTTCGCGTGGAGCGAGGGCAAGCGAATCCGTACCGCAGTCGCGCAACCATAACCCGTATATTGCTCAGTTGGTGGCTTCCTGCGCGGCGAGTGTTTGCGCAAGCAGCGTACCCAGTTCTCGGTGCTCATAGGCCCCGAGCTTTTTGGCGGCAATATTCCCCCGCGCGTCGACCAGCACCGAGTAGGGCAGGATCGCCATACCGTCGCCGTAACGGCGCATGACTGTGTTCACGTTGTGCTCCAGGATCAACAGTGGGTAACTGATCAGCAGCTCATCGCGAAACCGGTTCACGGCCTCGACCTCGTCAATGGCGACGCCAACCACGCGGAAACCGCGCTCGCGATAGCGCTCGAGCATGGTCATGAACAATGGGATCTCGTCCCGGCACGGGGCGCACCAGGTGGCCCAGAAGTTGACCAGGGTGACGTTGACGTGCCAGTCGCCGACAGTCTTGGGTGCGCCGGTCAGATCCGTGAACGGCTCGGCCAGAATGCCGCTGTGCCCTGACTCTGCTGGGTCCCGCGTCTGCAGGAACAGAGACACAGATATTCCGGCAACCAAGGCCGCTACGACAACGACTGCGGAAACAACAATTTTAGGTTTCAACATAAGGGCAACACGGACACACGAAATGGTAAACAAGCCACGTTGTTGTCAGCAGCAAGGCAAGGGGCCTGTATCTTGTGGGTTAGTTTGCGTAGCCGCGTAGCATACAACGTCAGCGGCTCGACATTCTACAGCCGCTCAATACGTGTCCCGGACCACTACTAATCTTATGCGCACCAGTCAAAGAAATAACATCTCGCAAGATCAGCTTCGTTCTATTTGCTGCTGGACGGGGAGCAAGCGTGGCTACTGCGACGTGATCTGTGAACTACAGACCGCTGGCCCGCGTCACGGCCAGTCGCTATCCCTTTTCGGTCATATCCTTCCACGGGGGCATGATGCGCGTCAGGACAGCCAGCAGGATCAATGGCCCCATAAGCACGCCGAACGCCGCCCCGTAGCCCTCGCGCCCGCCAGGATCTTGATAGGTCAGCAGGCCGCGCATGGTCTTGGCGATCTCCTGGCCGCTGATCACCACGTTCCAGCGCATCAGAAACACGTTCATCA
>CALZGZ010000173.1 GCA_945787105.1 uncultured Gammaproteobacteria bacterium | reverse complement strand
GGAATCCCATCGGACACGATTTACCGGTTTCCTTTTCAAACCGATCCGCTGCGCGCTGGCGCGCCCGTAACCAGGCGCTGTTGTACATCTTTACCAAGCGCTCCTCGCCGTTTTTCACAAACTCATCAGGAAGGATGAACACCGAGGTCTTCATCTCGGGAATCTCCACTTCCCACTCCCAGCAAAGCCGACACACTTCCTGTTCCCGCGTTCCTGTGTTTACCTTGAACAACGCCATCCGTTCCATGTGCGGCGGCGCCGTCAAGGTGATCGCCTGTATCGAAGACCCGGCGGTCGTGAAACGGATTCTGGATCATCTCAATCACCGATCTGACCCGCCCAGTCACCGCCGCATGCCGCTCGCCATTGGAGCCCGCGATGGATCCATCCTAAATTCAATATCGACGCAAGGAAGCGATGACCCAAAGCCATCGTGCGGCCGCACTCGTACCCATCGGCTACGCATCCCTAACCGACGCGCTCGCGCACGCGTAAACGTCGTTTTACACAAACCGCGCACATCAATAGTGCTACGAAATTTTATTTTTAATCGAGCTGAAGCGTCGCACCAACACAGGCGAACACGGTGTACCATGATTTGGTTGACGGTACGTCCATAAACCATGGACTGAAACGGGTGGACTGTCTGGCACCCGGATGCTGATTTGACAGATCCGCGAGTGCATGTTTCAGTATGTGACCCAATCCAAGAACACGACACGAGGTGAGAACATGGGAATATTGCGTGGTTTATTTGGCGGCAGTGAGAGCCACGCGCCGCTCCCTCCCGACAGTTACGCGAACGCCCGTTTGCAGGAAGTGACAGACCAACTGAAGGTACTCATAGCGGAGACTTCGGACCGGCTAGAGGTCGTGCCCTCGGAACACGCAGCCTACGTGTTCATCGGCAAACCACCGAAGAAGTTTGGGCTTGCCTGGATACACGATGGACGTACCAGCAGTTTCAAGACCTTAGTCAAAGATCATGGAGTAAATCCAATTCGTTTGGAACGCATCATCGAACATTTACGCGAGGCGTATCAGCGTAGTCGATCGACCGAGCGCTTTACATTCAACATCGCCGACCGGGAGATCATCGTGACCCCATCCGAAGTGCTCGAAAAAGAGGTACACGACGTCATCGATGAGGTGATAGGAAAATAGGCATCGGTGACGATTTCTAAATTCGCACGTCAGCTAAATACATACGCTGTTCGATCGTTAGTCCATCGCCGTACGGACGAGAAGGACATCGTCCACACACACTGACAACTCTTCCGAACCACTCGACTTCATCTCCCACCTGGCCGCCTTTATACCGAAACCGAGGGTCAACCTCACCCACTTCCACGGGGTATTCGCCCCAACAGCCACTTGCGTTAAGGGTTGTTAGACGCCTGCCCAAGATTGAGCTTGCGTCACAAGACGAGGGCCTGTGTTGGGGCAGGCGTCTAACAAGCTTTAACGCGAACCGACCTTCTAGCGATGGGGACAAGGAATTAATTCATATACTTGCACATCACGATTTCCTAAACGATTAATGGTTCACCCTGACCGCAGAACAAATATCCGAATAGGTTTCACAAAATTTCCATTTTACCAGCCGGTCTGAGTGGGCTGGGAGAATCTAGGAGCAGGTGGCTTGAGATGTCGCTCTATTGTCTAGGAATGGTTTAATTCGGCGCAGCGGCATAAAATCCTGCATTGTACGAGGGATAAGGAATTGAGGTTCTCGTCATGAAGTTCACACGTATCACGGTCAATCCTAAGCACATGGGAGGTGTGCCATGCATCCGCGGTCTGCGAATACCTGTCGCGACAGTGGTGGCGTTGGTCGCCGATGGTATGACTGAGACCGAGATACTTGACGAGTATACCGATCTCGAACGCGGAGACGTTCAAGAAGCGCTCAAGTTTGCAGCTGAGGCAGTTCGAGAGCGTGAGCTGCCTTTGGCCGCGCGTTGAGATTCCTCATCGATAACGCATTATCCCCTACGGTAGCGGAAGGACTCCGGCAAATTGGTCACGATGCCGTTCATGTGCGCGACTACAACATGCAAGCTGCACTGGACGAAGATGTATTCGATCGCGCCGCCCAAGAGCGGAGAATCGTCGTCTCGGCGGATACCGATTTCGCCGCGTTGTTGACGCTTCGGGAGGTAACTAAACCGTCCGTAGTTCTGTTCCCGCGTGGAACGGAACGTACTCCAGCAAAACAGTTGGCCCTCTTACGTGCAAACTTGCCATCCATTCAAGAGCCGTTAGAAATTGGCAGTGTTGTCGTCCTAGAGGAGGCGCGCATTCGTGTTCGCTCACTTCCGATCAGTCAAGCGAAATAGAACGAGGGGCTCACTCTTGTTGTGGGCTTATCTTCCGTGCGGGAGTGTTGCCGGAGTGAGTCCTGCATCGTTGTGCAGAATAAGGCAGTTTGAGCAACGGGCGTCCCGAATTAAGTTAATTAAAACCAAATCTTACGACTTGCTCGTCGTCCTCATAATGCCGGTGTCGGTGGTTCGAGGCCGCTCTCGCACGTCGTGTACTGCGCGGCACTTGTGCATCCTGCACGTCGTCCTGGTTACCCGTAGCCACCAAGTTAATCAATGGCTTAGCGTATATCTTTCTCGACCCTCCTAAGTCCACTGTGACACAAGTGTGACGCGGATCGGTGCACAACCTTGGGTCGGGTGGCGCACAAGAGTCAACCATGCGGGGGATGTACGGCTTCGAGCGCCATCACCCGGAACGGATCCGTGTCACCGGGACACGGGCGGCTTATTTTTCCTATTCGTCTCTGGGTTCGAGCGCACGTCAGCCGTATCGCCGGACTTAAAAAACGAAACGGCGTCCAAAACGATGACACCGATCTGGCTCGCGGAATAGACGGATACAAAGCGTTGCCCATCCCCGCCGAAGTACTTATGATTCAGCGACACTAGGCAATATCTGATCGCAAAAACCTTGCATGCGGCTTTTGGCTGATAAAGTGGCAGTGGTGAGCGGCGCCGGAACCGTTTCCAGCATCGGCGCGGCTACCGCACGCGTGTTCGCCGCGCACGGCGCTCGCGTCGCGCTGCTGGATATTGACGAACAGGCGGTGAGGCAATCATGCAAAGAACTCGGTGAGTCGCATCGCGCGTACGTCACCGATGTAGCCGATGAGGGTCAGTGTCGACAGACCGTCACCGACATTCTTTCCGACTTCATAAGCATCGATATCCTCGTCAACAGCATCGGTATCGTCCATGGAACCCGTATACTCGATATTACGCAGCAGGAATACGACCAGGTTTTGGACAATAATCTGCGGGGCAACTTCCTATTGTCGCAGGCCGTGTTACCGCACATGAAGGCGAGAGGTAGCGGCAACATCATCTGTATCTCCTCGATCGCCGGGCAAAGCGGAGGCGGGGTGTTTGGAAGCTCTCACTATGCTGCCGCCAAGTCGGGAATATTTGGTTTAGCCAAAGCGCTGGCCCGGGAACTTGCCGCCGATGGGATACGTGTGAACGCAGTGGCGCCCGGTCCGGTGGATAACGATTTCACCAAAGGTCGAATGACCCGGCAGATCAAAGACGAAATCGCCAGCAAGGTCCCGCTCGGCCGTTTGGGTACGCCGGAAGACGTCGCCAACGCATGCCTGTTCCTCGCCTCGGATCTCTCGAGTTACATTACGGGCATCGTGTTGGATGTAAACGGAGGTTTGTTGATCCACTGATCGCCGAATCAGCGATTTGCTCTGCACAACGCTCTCACCGGCGTCGCCATACTCCTCTTTCAGCTGACCTCTATTCGTGCTTGTTTCTCAATGCTGTTGCTGTCTTCGCCGATCCATACGAATCGGAACACGCCACTATGCGCGACGCGCACGTGAAACGAAAGGTAAGGATCCGATGCCGTTCCCGATTCGAGGTCCGCGCGGAATACCTCGTGGCCGTTGAACAGGCACTCGAACCAGCCCGCCAACGCCCTGGGCACCGCCTGGCCATCGAGCGTTTTCCGCCACCCGGATTCCATGGGATGGTGGAGTTTGGTCATCAGGTGAACGACTTCGTTTTTGACGGCTGTTTGCGGCACTTTCACATGAATGGGATTTCTCATCAGCCGCAAGCTCCTGCGCCGCCGGTGATCTTGCAGCGGGCTTTGCCGATGCGTACGCTGCCGTCACTCATCTCCGCGGCGGCGATCACAATTTGCGTTTTGATCAAACGTATGCGCGTCGAGATCTCGGCCTTGCCGTTGGCCGGGCTCAGATGAAACGAGGCAATGGCCGGTGTCGGGTTGCGTTCAGCGACCACGTGTATGGCCTTGACGTAGTCGTCTTCGGTCATGGGGCTGTCCACCGAAACCCGCATCGGCACATGGCGCGCCTGGTCGGTCACTGCGGGCAGCGTGATGGTGACGCCGCCTTTTCGCTGTTCGGTGCCGCCGGTCAACTTCTCAAGAAGTTTCTTGGCATCGCGTGGAGCAGCTTCCGAGTCCCGGAGCAACCCGCTCGCAGTCAGCGCAACGAACCACAGGAGAAGCTCTCGTCGACTCAACATATTTTTTCCTCAATAGTTCACGTTGGCGCTTAGCGCCTGCCTTTCCGGTACGCGAGGATGCGCAAAGCGCCGTGCGCCATCACAGTGATCAGCGTCAGCAGCGCCAGGGCGAAGCCAATGCGATCGATTAACAATTCAGCATCCCGCCCGGGAATGTATACGCCCACCACCTGCTCGAGCCGGCCATTCTCACTGTGGCATTCGCCGCAGCGAAGTGCCTCGGCGGCCGGCGCCACCATGTGGGTAATGGGCCAGGACATCTCGGTCTCGACGAATCCGTAGCGGCCGCTGTAGGACCTGTTGACTGCCTGCATACCCAACGCGATGGACTGATCCCAGTTGAGCGTCTTCCAGAAGCCGTCTTTGGTGGTGGTGAGAGGGGTGACCAGAGTCTGTGATTCGATATTATCATTAGGGTCAGGTTCGATTGATTTACCACTCTACATTCCAGATCATAGAAACTTGAACAACGGATTTTGCGGGTACACGGCGTAGCCACGGAAGTCTCTTTCGAGCTACCCTCTGCTACGACACTAGTTGGCCCACGACGAAGCTGTAATACAACACCCATTGCTGCGGATGCTGTCGTGCTAAAACAGCTCTTAAAGGTAATCGATATGGAAACGCAACCAAAAGATCCGACCGAGGAGTTGATCAGCGAGATCAAGCAAACCCCGGAAGAATATCGCCCTTTGCTGCTGCGCATCGTGCGTTCGTTCCGGGAAGGGGTTATGTTGCCCTCTGCGGAAACCAGCTTTAAGGTTAGTTGGCGCGACGCGATGGAAGACAATACCCAACCGGTCGACACTTTGTGGGACGGTATCGACGCCAATTGAATGGAGATCCTGTACACGGAGGCCTTCAAGCGGCAGCTACGACGTTTGTCGTGAAAGTAACGCCACATCCGCTCTGATCTGGCTCCGGTAATCAAACAATTGAAGGCGGGGGGGAGATCCTGGGCGACCAAATCCCACATGTGGACTACACCCTGTACAAGAAGCGCGTGCGCAATCGAGATGCCCAACGCGGCACGCAAGGCGGTGACCGCTTGATCTATTATCTGAAATCCTCTGACTCAATTATCTTGATCACCGTGTACTCCAAGTTCGACCAGGCAGACATCGATGCCCACCGAATCCGAGACATCATCTCGGCGTTTGAGGCATCGAGGCAATAAATCTATCTGTTGAGCATGACCTTAAGGAAAACCGCGTCGATGTGATTTCTTTCATGGCTGGACGAAGAATTATTCGCAGCTCAAATTCTGGGACTAAACATTGGTGTCCATGAACCGGAACGCTTGGATCTAATTGAAAGATCAGGAGTCACCGCGATTCAACACTGCATATTCTGTGGGTGGGTAATGACGTTAACAGTTCTTTATAGCGTAGTTTTGAAGAGAGACCTGCCAGAGCATGGTCTTAGGAAGGGTGATATTGGAGCTGTACTGTAGTAGAACTATACGAATCCGACGGCGTTGAGGTCGAGTTCGTAACAGGTTCCAGAAAAACGCAAGCGCTTGTCACATTGAGGCGTTCCGATGTGCGCGTCGTGGCGGATTCGGAAATTCTGGCCGTGCGCCCCTCGATAGCGCCTAAAGCGAGTGCCGCAGACAATCCAAATTGTGCGTCACAAAGGCTTGGCTTCCATCAAAATTTCTTCTCTCAATATACGGAGACAAGGCGCCGTCGGTAACGACGTCGACATGTTGTCCTATTGTGTTTTTGAGATCGCGCTTAAGCGCCACTAAATCGAAGAGACCGCGCCCAGGCTCTAAGTCGATTAGTAAATCAATGTCTCTGTCGGCTTTCTGATTGCGGTGCAGGTAAGAACCAAAGATTCGAATGTTCTTTGCCCCATGCCGCTGGGCGATCTGCTTGATGACTTCGGTATTAAGCGTCATGTTTAGATCATAACGTGAGTGGGCATTAGTCTTCGGTATCGAGCGACGGAATGTGTCGACAAATAGTGTGACCAAAATGTGACGCAAAGCTGGCCGGGCGTGTCCATTTGCGGTCTTTCCAGTCACAAACGCGTGGGATCGGCGTGCGTAACTGGTTGAAAAACAGCAAGCTATTTCGACTTGGCCACTCTCATAATGTCAGGGTCGGTGATTTGGGCTCCCCAAAAATACAAATTAAATCAATAGGCTAGCCAATGTCCTCATTTACCCTTTGAAGTCCGCTGTGACTAAAGTGTGATGCCGACTAGTCCAAAGCAGGGATCGCGGCACCTAAGTTAACCGGTATCAGATTCGCATTTTTCCAAGTCATGGTCACCGGCTTGTATCCGAGCAAACCCCGAACTTCCGGCAGCCGTAGGCCGTCGGTCGGCACCCAAGCGGGTGGGTGGCGATCGGCGTATGGAGCGCAAATCGCCACCGCGCAGCTTTTTCAACAGATCCGTCATTTGGCTCCTAGGGGGACCGCCGGGTTTTATCTCGATCGTAGATCCAACCACGATTCCGTTGGCGGAAATATGAGCGATGGAACACGTAGCAGACAAATAGATTCCAGTGCTTGATGAGGAAATACAGATCGTGACTCAGATAGAGCCCAAAGTATAAGGTGTTATACACAAATAGGCTTGTGAAGGCGGCAGTTGAGTTATTGGTCAAAGTATCGATGTAAGCCGATGGTACATTCAGTTAACTGTCATCTTATTCGCACTCTTGCGCGTTACAGGCATATGTAATACAGTATGTATTACATTACTATCGTCACGAGCACGGATTGTGGGATCCAGAACTGTTAGATTAGATAAGGAGTCCGAAAAAGTACTTGCCGAAATTCGCAAGAACAGCGGCTTGTCGATCTCGGCCGTGATTAAAGCGGGTCTGCTGAGTTTTCGAAAAGACATCAACCGCACGAGGTCAACGATACCCTATGAACTCTATGAGCAGCTGGATTTGGGTCCCGGTGGTTATGCGACTGCCCCGTCATCCCAGGTCAAGCAGGGTGTGAAGCGTTCGATCGGACGGAAACTAAGACGTTGATCCTGGTCGATACCGGTCCGCTGATCGCGCTTTTTGATCCAGCGGATAAATTACATGCTCGATGTCGGAAAATTCTGCGAGGAATCGAGGAGCCGCTTTATAGCTCCGTACCGGTGCTGACCGAAGCATTTCATATGCTCTCTCCGGAGACTCAGGGCGCGGATAAACTGCGCGAGTTTATAGAGATGGGTGGACTAACGATTTGGTACTTTGACGATGCATCGTTAGAGCGGGCCTTCGAACTTATGGAGAGATACAAAGATCATCCTATGGATCTTGCCGATGCATCGCTGGTTGTCGCCGCTGAAGTACTTCGCACGCGCAAGATATTTACGATAGACCGAGATGATTTTGAGACCTATCGGGTTAAACGAGGGCATCGGAACTATCCGATGGAAATCGTCCATTAAATCGTCCCGCTTCCACTAAACGGGACGCAGATCGATACCCTTTATCGGAAGCTTACGAATGCGTTTGCCGGTAGCGGCGAAGATGGCGTTCAATACCGCAGGTGCTGCTACCGCGATGGTCGGCTCGCCAATGCCACCCCAGAATCCACCCGAAGGCATGACGATGACCTCGACCTTGGGCATCTCCCTGATCAGCATCGACGGATAACTATTAAAATTCTGCTGCTCGACCGCGCCATCGTTGATGGTGCATTCGCCATAGAGCAATGCTGACAGACCATATACAAAGGAGCCTTCAACTTGAGCCTCGATCTGTTGCGGGTTGACGGCATAGCCGGGATCAGTCGCGGCGACAATACGATGGATCGTAAGTTTGCCTTCAGCATCGACAGAGACCTCCGCGCACGCCGCGACATGACTGGCAAAGGTCTTGACGACCGCCAGACCACGATACACACCGTTAGAGGCGGGCTTGCCCCAACCGGCCTTTTCCGCCACGGCGTTGAGTACCGCCAAACTCTTGGGATGGTTGGCCATCAGCTTACGTCGGAATGCCAACGGATCCCTGCCGGCCGCATGCGCCACTTCATCCACGAAGCATTCCATATAGATTGTGTTCTGGTTGATGTTCACACCCCGCCAAAAGCCCGGGGGCACCGGCGGGTTGCGCATCGCGTGCTCAACCAGCAAATTCGGCACTGTATAGCTGATAGCGTGATCCCCCTCGGGCAGTAAACCCTGGAAGGTGAGCATGTCGGCTCCGTTCTTTAACCACTGTGGTCTGACCGAGGCCAGGATGGATTGCCCCGAGATACGCACGTGTAGAGCCGTCAAATTACCCTTGTCGTCCAGTCCCCCGGTCAGTTTGCACTTGGTGATCGGATGGTAATGGCCGTGCGTCATATCCTCTTCACGCGTCCAAAGCAGTTTCACCGGTGTACCCGGTATCTGCTTGGCGACGGCGACGGCCTGCTTGACAAAATCATGAAACGCGCCGCGCCGACCAAAGCCACCGCCTAGATGAATCTTATAAACATCACATTTCCCAATCGGTAAACCCGCCGCTTGGGATGCGGCCTCCAGTGCGGCTTCACCGTTTTGGGTGGGGCACCAGACCTCACAACGATCCTCAGTCCAGCGGGCGGTGGCGTTCATCGGTTCCATGGTGGCATGGTTCTGATAGGGATAACGGTAAGTCGCCTCGACTGTCCTCGCAGCCCGGTTCAATGCCTGGCTGATATCACCGTTTTGGTTACCGACAAACACCTTGTCCTCGGACGTCAATCCTTCATCGAGCATCTTATCTATTGAGGCGCTACTCACGTTGGCGTTCGGTCCCTTGTCCCAGGCTATCGGCAGTGCGTCCAGAGCCGTCTTCGCCTGCCACCAGGTCTCGGCGACCACGGCGACGGCGTAATCTTCCACCGCTACCGCCGCGCGCACGCCGGGCATGTTGCGCACCTTTGCGGCATCGAAGGATTTGAGAGTGCCACCGAACACCGGGCAAGCCTTAATGGCAGCATTGAGCATGCCGGGCAACTGAAGATCCGCCCCGAAGACCTGCTTGCCGTTGAGTTTATCCTCGGTGTCCAGGCGCTTGACCGGCTTGCCGATGATCTTCCAGTTGCTGGGATCCTTGAGCTCGACATGCTCAGGGGGGAACACCTCAGCGGCCGCCGCGGCGACCTCACCATACGTCGTCGAGCGCCCGCTTGGCACATGGGTGATCACGCTGTTGGCTGCACGACATTCCGCCATCGGGACATCCCATTGATTGGCTGCGGCTTCGATCAACATCTGCCTGGCAACCGCACCGCCTTTGCGCACATACTGGTGACTACCACGAATCCCCTGGCTGCCGCCGGTGGTGAAGCTGCCCCATACCCTATCGCGGGCGAGATTTTGGCCGGGTGTCGGATACTCGGTCTTGACCTTTGACCAGTCACACTCGAGTTCCTCGGCCACCATTTGTGCCAGACCAGTCAGGGTACCCTGTCCCATTTCGGAACGCGCAATACGGACGATGACGGTATTGTCGGGCTCAATCACGACCCAGGCATTGACCTCCGATATTTCGGATGACATTGTTCCTGCCGCGCCAACATCCGCCAGTACCCCGCGGCTGGTGAAGGGCAGATAAAGCCCAAGGGAAAAACCGGCACCGAGCGTGGCGCTGCAGATGAGAAATTCACGGCGCGAAACATTGATGCGTTCTTGTTTCATCCTGACCTCCCGCGCTTGTTGACGCCTTTATTGATCTGGGTGGCCAAGTGAATGCCGCGCCGCACCCGGTTGAATGTCCCGCAGCGGCAGATGTTGGTCACGTTTGCGTCGATGTCGGCATCGCTGGGATCGGGATTGGATTTAAGCAGCGCAGCCGCCGTCATGATCATGCCGGGCTGACAATACCCGCACTGTGGCACGTCCAGTTCTTTCCATGCCTTCTGCAGCGGGTGACTGTTATCAGGTGACAACCCTTCGATCGTAACCACTTCCGTCGATACGCTGAGTGCGGAGACCGGCACGACGCAAGAGCGCACCGCTTCCTCATTGACATGCACGGTGCACGCACCGCAAATCCCAACACCGCAGCTGTATTTGGTGCCTGTCAGGCCCAGCTGCTCACGGAGCACCCACAGCAGGGGGGTCGACCCGTCGACAACGATGTCCACGAGCTTTCCGTTTATTTTTAGTTTTGCCATATGCGGACCTCCATCGTGAGCACAGGTGCCAGGAACTGTTGCGTAACCATCAGATTAAAATATCAAAAGGTCAGACTCCGTTGATACGTCGACTATAAGTGATACCGTTCGAGTCAGAACTCATTGACTCGTTAAAGACGAGCGCATTTGTTGCCTCTCCGGCCATTTCGAGATTGCGAATCACCATATTCTGCACAACACGGCCTCTTTCATTTCGGGCGACAGCGCGCCTTCAGTAACGACGTCGATGATTATAGCGCGCACCTTTTCATGTTTTCCCGCGGAGGCTGCAGTATTCGCCAAAAATGGGTATGACGAAAATGTGGCGCAAAGCTGGCCAGGCGTGTCCATTTGTGGCCTTTCCAGTCACAAACGCGTGGGATCGGCGTGCGTAACTGGTTGAAAAACAGCAAGCTATTTCGACTTGGCCACTCTCATAATGCCGGTGTCGGTGGTTCGAGGCCGCTCTCGCACGTCGTGTGCTGCGCGGCACTTGTGCATCCTGCACGTCGTCCTGGCTACCCATAGCCCCCAAGTTTATCAATAGCTTAGCTAATATCTTCCCTGACTCGGTGAAGTCCACTGTGTGGCAAATGTGGAACGATTTCTGCGCTGCCCCCCAATCGTTTCACTTACGGGAAAACGGAAACACCTGCAGCAAGAGTACGGCGGTAACCGCACCTCTCTTTATTACCGCATATGGCGACCCATTCCAGGACCGCGCATCGGACCCCACCCCCGACCACGGCACTCCTTAGTCTCTCTACGCAGCTCCTCAGTCAGTACAGCTTGCCATTGATTGTTTTACATCCCTGATCGAGATCGAGTACCGCTCCACGATCTGATCGTGGGAGTAGGCCTGCACGCTCTGTCGCGCATTGCGTCCAATGAACTCGCGCAGGGTAGAATCTAATGCCGCGAATAAGGTCTTTGCCGCGAGGCCTAGATATTGCCGGTTCGAAACAGCAGGCCAGTCGTGCCGTCTTTCACAATCTCTCGCGCTGAAGGGACGTCGCTTGCGAGTAGCACGCGACCGCAAGCCTGGGTTCCAGGTAGATGCCAGACCTTCGCCCTCGGACGGCATGATCCGATAGGCAATGAGCATGGCTCACCACTTGATGCTCACCCGCTGGATCGCCCGATCTGACACCTGTTCGATGGTAAAAGTGTACTTGCGGTAACGGACGATGCTGCCCGCTTCCGGAATATCGCGCGCAAGGTCGATCAGGAAACCGCCCAGCGTCTCGTAGTTACCCTCCGGTAGGTGCACGGGCGTGGTCTCGGCCAAATCTTCGATGTCGATGCGCGCGTTCACGCGCAGGTTATTATGGCCGAGTTTTTCGATCATCTGATGAGATTCGGCGACGTCGTGCTCGTCGGTGATCTCGCCTACCACTTCCTCAATTAGGTCCTCGATCGTGACCACACCTTTAGCGCCGCCATACTCATCCACCACCACAGCCATCTGCAGCGAAGTGTTGCGCAAGGTCACAAGCAGTTCCTCGATGTTCTGTGACCGCGGTACGAACCGCACGGGGGAGACGAACGGTTCGATCGGTTGATGCGGTTCCAGGCCTAGGACTGCCAGCGAATCCAAGACTCCGACGATGTTGTCCACGCGGCCCTCGTAGACCGTCAAGCGGCGGCGCGAGTGTTCAACAGCGATGCGCACCGCCTCGCCGCAGGACACGGTGTGTGGCACGCCAATGACATCGATCAGCGGTACTAGCACCTCGCCTACAGATGTGTCACGGAACTCGAACACGCGGCGGATCATATTTTGTTCTTCGGGCTCGATGTCGCCCTCCATGCTATTCATCTGCATGAGCGAGGCGATTTCTTCGCGGATGGTGAACGGGTTCGACTCGTCTCTTCCCGAGGATCTCGCCGCCAGCCGAGTCACAAACGCAAACACCACCAGGATCGGATAGAACAGATACGAAGCGAACTTGATGAAACCGATCACCTTCGGCGTCACGGTATCGGCGCGCTGCTGAAACGCGCTCTTGGCGACGATCTCGCCGAATACCCAGGTCAGGGGGGCGACAATCACGGCCGCCAACCAGCCCAAACCCTCGCCGAACAGGTCGACCACTAGCAAGGTGGCAACGGTGGTATTGGTCACGATCGCCAAATTAGTCCCGACCAGTGTGGTCGAGAGAAGCCACTCGGGCTTCTGTAGCATCTCCAGTGCAAGGCGGGCGCCGCGCGAACCCAGCTCGGCCTCGTGCCGTAGTTTGGCCCGGTCGGCGCTGACGATACCGATCTCCGAGCCCGAGAAGAACGCTTCGAACCCCAGGCACAGAAGCATAATGAACACTCCGGAAACGGGGTCCATGGCTCAGTTCCTGGTCTGGCCGGGGTCGTGGCCCAAACCAGCCGCATTTGGTTCGATCTCGTCCGTCGCCTTGGACCCGAGCGCATCACCGGACTTGTCGTCATCACCCGTGGTTTCGGCCTCCTCGACAGATTTCGAGCGCTTATCCGCGCCACCGGCTTCGTCAGCTTTTTTTTGCTTCTCCGGGCGCACCTGCACAGCGACTTCCAGAATGCGCTGTGACGTAACGCTGAGGACTGTGAAGCTCGCGTCGTCGATGTCAATGACATCGTTTTTCGCCGGCATTTCGCCGCAGGCGTGCAGCACCAGCCCGCCGAGGGTGGTGACGCCCGCTCGTTCGAAATGCGTTCTAGCAATGGCATTGAACTGATGGATCGGCAAGGCGCCACTAGCGCGATAAAGCCCGTTTCCGAGGGATTCCAGCAATGAGGCGGGGGCGCCAGCAAGCACTGCGTCCGACGCGCTGGGCAGTTCACCGAATATACACTCCAGCAGGTCCTCCAGGGTGACCAGCCCGATGATGCCACCGAACTCGTCAGTCACTAGCGCCAGCGAAGTGCGGTGCTCGCGCATTCTGAGGAACAGGTCGGCCGCCATACGCGACTCCGGTACTAGGTAGGGTTTGCGCAGTATCTTCTTTAGTACCGCGTCGCTGTCGCCCTGCTGCATGGCGAGATCCAGCTTCAACAGGTCGCGTGCGAACAGCACTCCGACCACGGATTCCCCGTCCTCGCTGAACACCGGTAACTTCGAGTGGCGGTTGGCGCGCTGCACTTCGAGGATCTCGGTGAGCGACATCGAGACGTTGACGGAAACGATCTGCGAGCGGTAGGTCATCACATCGCCAAGCGTCTTGTTGCCAAAATCAAAAATCTGGTGAATATATTGTGATTCCTTGGTATCGAGCGACCCCTCGCCGACCGCGGCCTTCGTGAGCGAGCGCACCATGTCCTCGGTAAGGATGTTGTTCTGGGATCGCTCTTCGCTGACGATCAGGTCGATGAAAAACTCCGAGACGGTGCGAACCACCCTGCGCACCGGTGAGATAGCACGCGCGAACAATGAGATGTAGCGGCTTTGGAAGGTGGCAAAAGCGACGTTGTTACCGAGCGCCAGGGTCTTCGGCGTGATCTCACCGAATAGCAGCAGTACAGGCACCATGATCACCACGTTCAGCCAAGTATTGCTGGCGCCGAACAGATTAATGACGATGGTCGCAGACAGCACCGACGCCGACACATTCACGAATTCGTTGCCGATCAGGATCGTTGCGATCAGGCGCCGCGGCTCCGAGAGAAGTTGTTCAATCAGGCGCAGTCGTGGATTGCGGTCGCGACGCATCTGCTGCAATTGCGCCGAACTAAGCGAAAACAGGCTGGTTTCAGAGCTTGAGAAAAAGGCGGACAGTCCTAGCAGCAGCAACAGGGTGACCAGTTCGATGACCAGGACGATATCCATTTTGTTACCATCGCCTAAGAGGAACTGGTGTGTCAAGGCGGCCTCGAAAGACGCTATCGTCGCGCTGGCATACTCTCGTTACCGGTCCTGCGCAGGCAGCAACCTGATCACTTCACCGCCTTCGCTTAAGATCGTCGATCATAACGACAAACGTGCATCTACCGCTTGTTCAATTGAGCAGACACTGCTCAGAGCGCTCTAAGAGCGTCTTTAGATTAGTTAGCTCAGCCGGTAACTACAGTGCCGGGGACAACTACAGTTCCGGGGACAACTACAGTTCCGGGGACAGTTTACCTATTTGTGGATAAGTTGGGTGGTAGCTTGCTGGACCTGATCGTTTTCGGTGTTGTCGGTGATTGGCAAATAGTCCGTTGTCATATTTATAAACAGATAAGT
>CALZGZ010000172.1 GCA_945787105.1 uncultured Gammaproteobacteria bacterium | reverse complement strand
TTTCGGTACCGACATCGAGGGTCACCGGCAGGCACTGATTGGGGTGCACGCCACCGCACGCGGTATACAGACTGAGCTTACCGACTGGGATCCCCATGCCATCGGCTCCCAAATCTCCCAATCCCAGGATCCGCTCGCCATCGGTGACTACAATGACGCGCACATCCGTGCGCGGCCAGTTCCGAAGCACGTCGACAATACGCCCACGGTCTTTGGCGGTGATGAACAATCCGCGAGGCCGGTTGAAGATATGCCCATACCGCTGGCAGGCCTCGCCGACGGTCGGTGTATAGATAATCGGCATCATCTCCTCGAGGTAGTCGAGCACGGCACGATAGAACAAGGTTTCGTTGCGCGCCTGAAGCGCGGTGATATTGATGTACTGCTCGAGGGGCGTCGGTTTGCGCCGGAAGTTTTCCATCACTCGCATGACCTGCTCTTTAATGGTGTGCACATGCGGCGGTAGCAAACCTCGCAAGCCGAAGGCTTCGCGTTCTTCATCCGTAAAAGCAGTGCCCTTATTCAACACCGGGTCGTGGAGCAGTTCGATACCTCTGGGCATGGCGCCGGGCTTGGAGTTGGTTGGGTTTGGGGATTTTGTGCTCATAATAAATTTCGCAGTTTACGTTTGTGCCGTGTTGCCGACAGCCGGCGGAGACAGACCGATCAACTCATCAGTCGATCAGCAGACAAGTATCAGCGAACCCGGTGCCGGTGATCTGGCGACCGAACTCAACTGCACCCATCATATCGGGTAGAGCATAAGGGAATGTCCGCTTCCTGTACAAATCGCGTCACGGAAAAATCCAGCCTCAAGGCCCACCCACCATGGTGGCGGATTTTCGCCGCGAGCCGATTATGCACGCACTAGATCATCACCCCTTGTTTACCGCCTTGGTGTTGGTGGCCATGAATTCCTCGATCAGCTGCACCGGCACCGCGCCGACTTGCTTGGCGGCGAGTTCACCAGAAGGGCTGTAGATCAGAAACGCCGGAGTCCCGGCCAGGAATGAGCCAGTGAGTTTGCCGTACAACGCGGTCACCGCCACGACCTCGCCGATTAGACTCGGAAAATTCACCAGATGCCGGTCGAGAAATGCCCTCGCTTCATTCTTCCGTGCTTCACCGTCCATCGAGACGCCCAGCACCGTGGCATCTTTGTCTTTGTGCGCTTCATGGAACGCCATGTACTCTGGGACCTCGCTGTTGCAGATGTGGCAGTCCGAGGCCCAGATCATCACCACCAGCCACTTACCGTCACCGGCGAACTCTTCTATGGTGCGCCGGTTGCCGTCGAAATCGGTAAGGACGATCCCTGCCTCGGAGGCCGCCGACGCAGTCGGTGCGGTATTGGCCTGCTCGCCCGCCGAGGCGAGCGGCGGAAACAACAGCATCACAGCAAAAAATAGCCGCTTCCTATAGGTGTTCACAAAAATTTGCCCTCGTTTATGGTGTCGATACACAACGGCCGGCGGTACACCCGGTGGACGCCACTTACGCCAAGCATGGGCCCATGTGGTGCATCTTCTAGCTAATAGACCGCGAAAACGATATAACTATCCCACCAAAGCATTCTCATCACGTTTATATTGCTTGTAAGATATTGGCCCAGACGCCGTTTACAACCATGATGCGAACACATGAGTATCAAGACATATAAAAATAGGTGAATAGATTGAAATTGGGCGGTTGGTTCGTCTTACTGGCATGGCTTCCCCTGTCTGTGATCGCCGATGACTGGGGTTATATGTATGACAAGAGCTGGGTGCGTTATCTTTACCCTCAGGACGAGGAGAAATGGTGGTGGGATGATGCCTGGTGGAATGACGGCAAGCTTCGCGAGCCTACCAACCATGACGTGGTGATGGAAACGATCTCCATCCCCAGCGGCGACAAGGAGATTCCCGCCTATTTGTTTCGTCCCCGGGACGGCAGCAAATACCCGGGGGTGCTGTTTGTCCACGGCCGCCGGGGCTTGGACGAGCTAACCCTGCGGCACCCCAGGCGGCTGGCGGCACGGGGATTCGTGGTGCTCGCCCCGGACCTGTGGTTCGCGAACTTCATAGATAAGTTTCCTATGGAACATGAAGAAGTGGTCGAACGCGACACCGCCGTTAGCATCGACTATCTGCTCACCTTGCCGCATTTGAGCAGCGATAAGATCTGCACCGTTTCTCACACCCGCGGCGGCTATATCTCTCTGAAGGCGCTGGTCACCCACAACAAGCAAGATAAGGAGGTGGCGTGTTGGGTGTCGTACTACCCGCACCTGCAAGACCCGGATGCCCCGGAGCCGATGCAGATCTACAAGTACGCGCCCGAGGCCGAAGATCTCGAGGTGCCGGTATTGATGTTCTTTGGCGAGCATGAACAGTATCAGCGTCACCGCCCGATTATCTTTGTTTACGAGACGTTGAAACAAAAAGGACGGGATGTGCGGCTCATCGTCTATCCAGGCGTGGGCCGGGGTTTCGAATTTCGCGCGCCCAACGTACGCACCTTTGCCGATGATCTGGCCGCCAAAGACGCCATGCAACGCACCGCGGCGTTCCTGCGCAGGCATCTGCAACCGGCATCAAAATAGAAACTGGCGAAACCTTTCAATATGGTGTGGCCGCCGCATTGCCAGCCCATCATGCACTGCACACGTTGTCATCTCCACGAACCCTGATATATGCCGGTTTTGTTCACGACCGCAGGTGCATTTACAATGGGTGGCACTTATGGCGTCGACGCGTTTACCCGACTATGCCCCCGACTGGGCGTTTTTTCTTGATGTGGATGGCACTCTAATCGAGATCGCGGATCATCCCAACGCGGTCGATCCGACGCCGCGCATGAAGGCCATCATTACTCATCTGCGTCTGACCACAGGCGGTGCGGTGGCGTTGGTGAGCGGACGCACCATCGCCGAGTTGGACAATTTGTTCATGCCGTTGACCGGCCTTCCCGCGGCCGGACTGCACGGCCTCGAGCGCCGTGACGCCGACGGCCGCATCCATTTGGAGCCATTAACCGAATCGCCGCTCAATGAGGCAATACACGAATTACGGGAATTCACTAAACTGAATCCGGGTACCTTACTCGAAGACAAGGGCACCACCGTGGCGTTGCACTATCGTAACGCCCCAACAC
>CALZGZ010000171.1 GCA_945787105.1 uncultured Gammaproteobacteria bacterium | reverse complement strand
GGCAATTCGTGTTATTCCGAGGTGGTATGTTTTTAGTCAAGAGCTAAGCATAAGCCGGCGCCTTAGGTATTTCGTTGTCATCCCGAGTGCAACGAGGGATCTCACCGCATTGGATGGTGGCGGCACGTGCGGCTGGGTGAGCTCTCCGCGCTGCGCTCGTCGGCATGACAACAATAAGACCTTTTCCTGAGCGCGTTGCTGTCCTACAAAGTGTTGGTGCTATATGCGGGTTAACGGCCGGCGATCGCCGGGCGCGCTGTCTTGCGGGGGGGTGCCCCGGAGCGCGGTATCAAGCAGATTGGGAGAAGGCCTTCAGCCGCGCGTTGAGCCGGCGTTTCAAGCGGGCCGCGCGGTTGCGGTGATGCAGATGCTTGGTGGCCGCGCGGTCGATCAGTGACGTGGCGTTCTGGTAGGCGCTGCGCGCCGCTTCCACGTCGCTGCCCCCCAGGGCCTTGAGGAATCTCTTAACCGAGGTGCGCATTGCCGAGCGCTGGGTCGCGTTGAGTGTTCGCTGGTGCAGGTTTTGCCGGGCGCGCTTGCGCGCTTGTGGGGAATTCGCCACGTGTCAAAGTCTCTTTGAAAAGAGGCGCGAACTATCCTGATTTTGCGGGGTGTTGTCAAGGTGTTGCGGTCTGTTGCGCAACCATCCCGGCGCCTTGCGCCGTGGGTGCCAAGCGCTAATTGGCGCTGGCTGGTATTTCTCTCTATAGTCGCCGCATTTGGCCGGGAATGAACCACCAACCCATGTCGCGCAAGCTGCTCAAATCCGCCGGTGTGGTCGGCGGGATGACGTTGTTGTCCCGCATCACCGGATTGGTACGGGATGTGGTGTTCGCTTATATCATGGGCAGCGGCCTGGTCGCCGATGCGTTTTTCGTCGCCTTCCGCATTCCCAATTTCTTTCGGCGCATTTTTGGCGAAGGTGCCTTTTCCCAGGCGTTTGTTCCGGTGTTCGCCGAATACCGGGAAAAGCATTCCGAATCCGAGGCGCGCGCGTTCACCAATCACATGGCTGGGCGTTTGGGGCTGATCCTGTTGCTTCTCACGGTGGTGGGCATTGTCGCCGCGCCGGCGGTGGTGGTCATGATCGCCCCCGGATTTATTGATAATCCGGCACAGTTCGCACTCACCGTAGACTCGCTGCGCATCACCTTCCCGTATTTGTTATTTATTTCGCTGGTCGCGATGTCGGCGGGGATACTGAATACGTGCGGTTATTTTGCCGCCCCCGCCATCACTCCGGTGTTGCTCAATCTCGCCCTGATCGCCGCCGCCGTTTGGATCGTTCCCGGTCTGGGCAACGCGGCCATCGGTTTGTCGCTTGGGGTGTTGATCGCCGGAGTGATGCAATTGGTTTTCCAGGTGCCGTTTCTAAAGCGGGCTGGATATCTGCCGTTCCCGCAAGTCCGGCCGCGCAACGAGGGGGTGAGCCGGGTATTCCGGCTGATGTTGCCGGCGATCTTTAGCGTCTCGGTGGCGCAGATCAATATGGTGGTGAATACGCTGTTGGCGTCGTTCCTGGTAACGGGCAGTATCTCGTGGTTATATTACTCGGATCGGTTGATGGAGTTTCCCCTCGGGGTGTTCGGTATCGCGCTCGCCACGGTGATTCTGCCGAGTCTTTCCCGGCTGCACGCACGGGGCGAACCACAGGCGTTCTCGCAGCTCATGGACTGGTCTTTGCGGTGGGTGTTGTTGATCGGCGTGCCCGCGAGCGTTGGGTTGATTGCGCTCGCCGGGCCGATGATAACCACGTTGTTTCAGTACGGTGCGACCACCCCGGACGATGTGCGTATGATGTCCAACAGCCTGATCGCATTTGCCGCCGGCTTGTTGGGGTTCGTGCTGGTCAAGGTGTTGGCGCCTGGTTTCTTCGCCCGCCAGGATACCAAGACCCCGATGCGGGTGGCGGTTGTGGCCGTGGCCGCGAATATCGTGTTGAGCCTGGTGTTGATCATGCCGCTGGCGCACGTTGGGCTCGCGCTGGCGATATCGTTGGCCGCGTGGATCAACGCCGCACTGCTGTACCGATTGCTGCGCAAGCAAGGGATCTACTCACCGCGGTCCGGTTGGCTGGCCTATTTTGCAAGAGTGGCGGTGGCGGGGATGGTGATGGGCGGTGTCTTGTGGTGGGGCGCGGGTGATCTGGACTCCTGGATCCACACGGACCTGGCCGACCGCGTCGTCCGGTTGGGTGGCTGGGTGGCGGCCGGAGCGCTGGTGTATTTTAGTGTAATATTTACCCTTGGCATTAGACCGAGACAACTGATTTTGAGCAGAACCGGGATCGAATAGGCATTGTGGCCGTAAACGCCTCACAAATCACTCAGATCGGTTCCCTCGAGGAACCGCGCATCTTCACCCTGGAAGAAGCCAACGAATTGTTTCCGTTGGTGCGCCGGATCACGCACGATGCATATAAAAAGCTGGAGCCCATCAAGCGCCGGCTGGAAAATATGCTGGCGACGGATCCGCGCATGGTGGTGGTGGAAAAGGAATACGAGGCGGTGGTCAAACGCTGGTTGAGAAAGATGGAACGGTTGGGATTAGTGGTGCAGGGTTTGTGGCTGGTGGACTTCGATACCGGCGAAGGATATCTGTGTTGGAAATATCCGGAACTCAGGATCAGCCATTTTCACGACTACACCTCTGGATTCTCCGGCCGCCGTCCGCTCACCGAGATTATCGAAGAGTTGGACCCGGACTGGGCATAATCGTTGCTCATTATCCCGCCGTGGATGATTGGACGGGCCGCGGGCTATGGTTACAATGCGCGGCCGCAAATCCAAAGTCTTTATTGATGTAACACCTTAATTGGGCGGCCATACGAGCGCCGCGCGGACACCACGAATCATGGAACTTATTCGCGGCCTACAAAACCTGGAACCGCGTCATCGCGGCTGTGTCGCCACGATTGGCAATTTCGACGGCGTCCATCTCGGCCATCAGTCGGTGATCCGCCAGCTGCAACGGCAGCAGGCGGTGCTCGGTGTCCCGTCGACGGTGATCGTGTTTGAACCGCAACCGCTGGAGTACTTTGCAGTGCCGAATCTGCCGCCGCGACTGACGACATTCCGCGAAAAGTACGACTTATTGGCAGGTTACGGCGTTGACCGCGTGTTGTGTGTACGATTTGGGCGGTCATTGGCGGAGCTGACGGCAGATGCTTTTGTGCGTACCGTGTTGGTGGACGGCTTGGGCGTGAAGTATCTGGTAGTGGGTGACGATTTTCGTTTTGGCAGGGGGCGCACCGGAGATTTCGCGGCGTTGCAAGCGGCCGGCGAAGGATATGGATTTCGCGTTGATCGCACCGAGACCTTGGAATTAGATGGGGAGCGAGTGAGCAGCACCCATGTTCGTGCCGCGTTGCAAGTAGGCGACCTGGATGCCGCGGCGCGTTTGTTGGGACGTCCCTATGAAATATTTGGCAAAGTGGCCCATGGCGACAAGCGTGGACGGGATTGGGGATTTCCCACCGCCAACATCCATCTCAATCGCCGCAAGTCGCCGTTGACCGGGGTGTTTGCAGTGACGATGCGCGGCATCGACCACGCGCCGCTTACCGGCGTCGCCAATCTCGGCAACCGGCCCACGGTGGGCGGGACGCGCACACTATTAGAAGTGCACTTGTTCGACTTCGATCGGGAAATCTACCGCCACTGGGTGGCGGTGCGATTTTTGTACAAACTGCGCGATGAACAACAATTTGAAAGCGTCGATGCGCTCAAGGCCCAGATCGAACGGGACATACACCGCGCACGAGGTTATTTCCGGTCCCACATGGCGAAATGTTCGTAATCCTTTGATACGATTTAATTCCTTTAGACCCGCTGATCTTTTTGGTTGATTAAAATGGTGTCCCGTTAATGGACTATAAACACACGATCAATTTGCCCGCGACTAAGTTTCCGATGAAGGCGAACCTCGCGCAGCGGGAGACGAATATCCTCGCGGCATGGGCGCAGATCAATCTTTACCGGCGGCTGCGCGAGGCCGGCGCCGGCAAGCCGAAGTTCGTGTTGCACGACGGCCCCCCGTACGCCAACGGCGACATTCATATTGGCCACGCGGTCAACAAGGTGCTGAAGGACATCATCGTTAAGTCACGTACCTTAAGCGGTTTCGACGCACCCTACGTGCCGGGTTGGGATTGTCACGGCCTGCCAATCGAGATGGAGGTCGAGAAAACAGTCGGCAAGGCCGGGGCCAAGGTGGACAAACAGGCATTCCGTAAGGCGTGCCGCGCCTACGCGGAACGGCAAATCGACAAGCAGCGTGAAGATTTTATACGGCTTGGGGTGGTCGGCGATTGGCAGCGTCCCTATCTGACCATGGACCCGGCGACCGAGGCCAATACGGTGCGTGCGCTGGCGAAGATCATCGCCGGCGGCCATGTCTACCACGGATTGATGCCGGTGTATTGGTGTACCCATTGCGGTTCAGCCTTGGCCGAGGCGGAGGTCGAGTATCTCGACCGCACCTCGCCGGCCATCGATGTGCGCTTCCCGGTGGTGGACGAGACGGAGTTTCTCCGCCGTATGGACGCCGTGCCCGGCGGCGCCGGGGACGGCCCGGTCAGCGTAGTGATTTGGACCACCACCCCGTGGACGCTGCCGGCCAATCAAGCGGTGGCGGTGCATGCCGGATTCGATTACGTGCTGGTGCAACTCGACCGCGGTGACGGCGGGCCGGAACGCCTGCTGCTCGCCGAGGCGCTGGCGTCTGAATCGGTGCAACGCTTCGGCGTGAAGTCCTACGACATCGTCGCCCGCTGCCGGGGCGACGTTTTGGAACACGCCGCGTTGCGTCACCCGTTCTACGCGCGTGAAGTGCCCATCATTCTCGCTGAGCACGTGACCACCGAGTCCGGCACCGGTGCGGTGCATACCGCGCCGGGCCATGGTCAGGAGGATTTCGTTATCGGGCAACACTACGGGCTGCGCGTCGACAATCCGGTCGGGCCGGACGGCAAGTTCCTGCCGGAGACGCCGTTATTCGCCGGGGAGTTCGTATTCAAGGCCAATGACCACGTGGTCGAGGTGTTACGCGAGAATCGGGCGTTGGTGCATGTCGAGCCGTTTGCGCACAGTTATCCGCACTGTTGGCGGCATAAAGAGCCGATTTTGTTTCGCTCCACCGCGCAGTGGTTCATCAGCATGGATAAAAAAAAGTTGCGTGACGGTGTGCTCGCAGAAATAGAAAAGGTGCGCTGGCACCCGGATTGGGGCCAGGCGCGTATCGCGGGCATGGTGGAAAACCGCCCCGACTGGTGCATCTCGCGGCAGCGGACCTGGGGCACGCCGATTACGCTGTATCTCGACCGCCGCAGCGGCGAGATGCACCCGCACACCCAGCAGATCCTGGAGGAAGTGGCGCTGCGCATAGAGCGTAAGGGCATTGACGCCTGGTTCGATATGGACGATGCGGACCTGTTGGGATCGGACGTGAGCAATTACGACAAGGTCAACGACACCTTGGATGTGTGGTTCGATTCGGGCGTCACTCATGACACGATTTTGACCCGGCGGCGCGACCTCACCGCGCCGGCGGATCTGTATCTGGAAGGTTCCGACCAGCACCGCGGTTGGTTTCAGTCCAGCATCATCACCGCGGTCGCGATGACCGGCAAGGCGCCGTACAAGGGGGTGTTGACCCACGGGTTTACCGTGGATGCCGAGGGCAAGAAGATGTCCAAGTCGCGCGGCAACGTCATCGCGCCGCAGAAAGTGATCAAGACCCTGGGCGCGGACATCCTGCGGCTGTGGGTGGCGGCGACCGATTACCGCGGCGAGATGAGCATCTCTGATGAGATTCTCAAACGCATGGCCGATTCATACCGGCGCATACGCAACACCGCGCGCTACCTGCTGGGCAACCTGGCCGGATTCGATACCGGTAAGGCGGTCGCCACCGAACAGATGCTGGTGCTGGATCAATGGGCGCTGCACCAGGCCCAAGACCTGCAGCAACAGATCGTGCGCGCCTATGACGACTACAACTTTCATCTGATCTACCAAAAGCTGCATCAATTCTGCGTGGTGGAGATGGGCGGGTTTTATTTGGACGTGCTCAAGGATCGCCTGTACACCCTGCAATCCGACAGCATCCCGCGGCGGTCGGCGCAAACCGCTATGTATCACATCCTCGAGGCATTGGTGCGCTGGCTGACGCCGATTTTGACTTTCACCGCCGAGGAGATCTGGCAGCACATGCCGGGAGAGCGTGCGGATTCGGTGTTGTTGACCTCGTGGTACCAGGACTGGCCGCCGGTTGAGCTGAATCAAGGCGAGATGGACGAGGCGTACTGGGACGAAGTGCTTCGCGTGCGGCAGGACGTGAGCCGCGAACTGGAAGCGCTGCGGGTGGCCGGCGACATCGGCTCGAGCCTCGATGCCGATGTCACCGTCTATTGCAACAACGGCGATTATCAAGCCTTGCGTAAGCTCGAAGACGAGCTGCGTTTCATCTTTATTACCTCGTCGGCGAGCGTGCAACGCGGTGATACTGGAGTGAAGGGCGGTGACCAGTCGATCGACGGCATGCGTGTCGATGTGCAGCCATCACCGAACAAGAAATGTGTTCGCTGTTGGCATCGGCGCCCCGATGTCGGCGCGAATCCGGATCACCCGGAAATCTGC